>JBAUYV010000307.1:0-36467 GCA_049584975.1 Xanthobacteraceae bacterium
GTAATGTACATTACCGAACGGCGAAAGCGACAATATCACTCGTATGTCTTGGGAAGGTGGAAAGCGAGGCGCGACCGGACCAACTGATAACACTCGCAAGATGCCTCGGTGAGGCCCTGCCGATTGCGTATCGTGACTTGCTGCCGGCCATGCGCAATCAAACCGGCACGTTCGAACTCCCGGACAGCATTCGTGATGGTTGGTCTTTGGACACCCAGCATTTCGGCGAGCAGGCTCTGAGTGATAGGGAGCGCGTCACCATCAGTGCGGTCCCGCATCATGAGCAGCCAGCGCGCCAACCGCTGCTTGAGGTTGTGCGCACCGTTGCACGCGACCGACACCATGACCTGTTCGAGAAAGGCTTGGACGTAAGCGTCCATAATACTTCGGAAGGCCGGCATCGACTGCATGGCCCGCGTAAACGCCACCCGCGACATCCTTGCGGCGGTCCCCGGGATTTGGACGAGAAGCTGGACCGAGGAGCGCTTAGCACCCAAGATGGCTTGCACGCCGCTGCAGCCCTCCCTTCCGATCGTTGCCATCTCTATGATACTGCCATCCGCATAGACCGCCACCACCGAGACGACACCGCTATCGGGGAAGAAGACATGGTCGAGCGCACTATCGGCGTCCATCAGGACCTGCGCCCGATCGCAGCGAATCTGTTCGAGCTCCGGCATAAGCCGTTTGAGATTGCGGGAGGGCAGCGCGAGCAACAGCCGATTGCGGGGCCAATTTGATGAAGCGTTCATGCCATCCTACAAGACGCGGCAAAGGGATTGCTGCTTGACGGCAAAAGGTGCCGCTAAGCGGCGGGTCGTTGCGACGCAGCTCCGCCACTGGCCCCATTTTCCATCTTAACTTCACCGTTCGACACGCGCCCGTTCATCGTCAGTCAGATCACTTTGGTATCGCAACTTGCTGCGATCGTAACGTCCGCGGTTCTTCGCCGTCCACATCGGTGACCCTCCTCGAATCAGGTCACCACTCTCGAATCACAACCGACTCCAGGAATTCAAATTATTCCCGGACAGACACTTAGATCTGCTCTCACGCCTGATTTGCGGTCGGTCGCGCCGAACGACGTTCAACAATGAACTCTGGATTTAGATTGCATTCGCTAAGCCTCCGCCTAATTTCTTCGTCAGTAGCTCTGATAACCCAGCTGCATTCTTACATACATAAGAGGTGCTGCAGGAACGCGCTCGGTCACCAATACCCTCGTCTGCGGCCAAAGTATCCACCGCCCCCGCCGAACAGCAGCACCAGTATGACGATAATCAGGATCAATTCCATGGAATTCCTCCGTTGATGGTGCTGCCTTTACTTGCCGCGCACTGCGTCCTTTAATCCGCCCACTGCGTTTTGCAACTTGCCGGCGGCCTTGTCGGCGTTGCCTTCAGTTTCCAGTTTCTTGTCGCCGAAGACCTTTCCGGCAGTTTCTTTCACGGCGCCCTTGACCTGCTCCGCCGAACCTTTGATTCGATCTTTATCCATTGTCGTGTCCTCATTCTTTGCTGGCGTAGGGGTAACGGCCTCGTCAATGTAATGTTCCAGATAGCGTGACATGCACGCACGGGCATGTCGATAATATGTAGAGTTCTTGAGTTGAGCAATTTTGCACAGTCATCGCCTAGCACACGGGTCTAGTCTAACAAAATCGTGCCGCTGCATCTGGCATGACAAATAAAACCCGAGCCTCTCATGAAACAAAAAAGCAAACTAAGGTTCCTCAATACGGGCATGATAAGTGATTGCACCGAAGAGAAGAATCTTGGTGAGGGCGGCAACCCGGCGGCGCGCATAGAGAAGACTGAAGTCGCCGCCGCCTTCAGCAAACGACGTCCCGAAAAATAGCTTTCGTGTTGATACGCCGACCGTCCGACGCCAACTGCCCAATTAAGGAAATAATGCTATGTCGATCGGAACCATCCTGCTCATTATTCTGGTCATCATACTACTTGGAGGTTTCAGCGGGTTTGGAGGTGGCCCGTTCTACGGGACCGGATACTATGGGGGCGGCGGCCTCGGCCTAATCCTTGTCATCGTACTGGTCTTGGTTGTGCTCGGCAGGCTTTGAACGGGCAGTGCGCTGTGCCTTTTCTGTTGTGTCAGAAGAACCGGATTGGAAGAAATCACTTAAAATGGTGGAAGAAACGTTGGGCGAGCTTGCTTGCGGCAGCATCCCGACTGCTGAAGGCGACGGGTTCCACCGTCTGTTTGGAGCGTGATCGAACGCTTGCCTGCCCCAAATCGGGGGACAAACTTGTTACACTGCATGAGTCTCTTCCTGGCCCTTCTCGACGCTTTAGCTGCCCACCAATTCGTTCGCGATTACGTGGTCTTTGACGCCATTCCGCCGCTTGTAATTTCCTCATTTGATGATTGAAAATTTTGTAGCCAGAATTGACCCGGATGCCGCGCTGGTTTCTCAGCTATCACTCACCCGTCGTCTTTTTTCGTCTAACAACTATCTGTCCCCGGTGTCCAAAGAACACCTCGTGTCCATTTTCATCCAAAATCCGCAAACCATCGGGGGTTTGCGGCAGGTTCAACGTTTCAAAGAGCGACCTGGCTTTCACCTTTGCACTGTCTAGGTCGGATGCGATGTGCGTAATTCGATCAAGGGTGGCGTGCGCGTTGTCTCTTTCTCGAATGCGGAAGAACTCGATAGTGAATGTCATGTCGGAGGTTCTTCCCTTTACGAGGAAGTGGCGGCCAAATTTCGACGCGGCGCAACATAGGGCGCAGTTGCAGCTATCTCACGGCCAAATCCCAAAGAGTTCCGCTGCACCGGGATGCACGACCGACCGCGATTTTGTGTGTCGGCACATTTCGGGACACTGACCATTGAGAGCTTATTGGCGTCGAGAAAAAGGCGGCCTCCTGTCCGATCGCACTCATGGAACCGGATGCGCTATTGGGGACGTTTTTCCAATGGCAGAGGTCCATTTGCCTTTTGTGGTGCTGGTTGCTGCCCCGCCAACGCGAGCGCTACCACGGGATTCATGGCGTCGACCATCGATGTTGGGATCAAGATGGTGGCGCCGCGCTCCTTGGTCGTCTCGTAGATGATGTTCATGGCACGGAGCTGCAAGGCCGCCGGATGATCGGCATAGGCCATGGCTGCCTCGACGAACTTGCCCGCGATCGCCGCCTCGGCCGATCCGAGAATGACGCGCGCCTGCTTTTCGCGTTCCGCCTGCGCTTGCCGCGACATCGCGTCCTGCAACGCAACCGGGATCGCCACGTCGCGAATCTCGACGGATTTTACCGAGATACCCCAGTCGGCGGTCTTGCGGCCGATCTCGCCGCGTAGGAGCTCGTCGGCAGCACTGCGTTCCGATAGAAGCGCCGCCAACATCGACGACCCGATCATTTCGCGAAGCGACGTCTGGGCGACCCGATCAATCGCTTCGCGGTAGTTGGTGATGTTCAAAGCTGCTTTTTGGGCGTCATGGACGAACCAGAAAATGATCGCGTCCACGTTCACCGGAACAGTGTCTTTCGTCAGCGCCGCCTCGGCGCCAAAGGCCGTGGTTTGAATGCGCTCGTCAATGACGGCGACGATACGGTCTATGACCGGAATAATGAGGAAGAGTCCCGCGCCTTTGACGCCGCGCAATTTGCCGGCGCGAAGGATGACGAATTTTTCCCAGGTGTTGGCCATCTTCAGCGCGGACGCAATGATGATCGCGGCGATCACAACTGGGGCACCAGCATAACGGTGTCCTGTCGCGCCCAATGCGACGCCCGCCACAAGGCAGGCGATGGTCAGAAATACAGTGATGGGATTCATCGTCGTGGCTCCCTACTTGATCGGGGCGCCCCTCAGTCCGCATATTGACCCTCGGTTCCACGCATTTCTGAGCAATATTGCTCACACGGATGCACCTTTAATGTTGAGGGTTCCCAGGTGCGCCTCACTGCCCGGTGGGAAGCTCGCTCGGGTGGCGTGATGCGTTGGTAAACCGAAGTTCTGCCCAATCAGGCGGTATGGCCGTCGAAGTCACCTGACTTGGGAATATTCTTTGCCTGTTGCGGCGTCATCTTCGCGGTATCCTCACCACCCGGCACGCCACGAGGACCGAGATTTCTGCGGGCGATCTCGTCTTCGGTTATCCGTTCCTCTTCGCGTGTCGCGGGTTTCATCTCACGTCTCCAGGTGGACGCTCTTGAACTTCTTCGCGTCTTCTTCTGAACACCCACAAAGGATTCTCCCTTCAGAGTAACGACAACGTTGCTTTGCCCCAAAGGTTGCGATGGATCCGACATGTTCGCGTGTTGGACCTTGATGCGCTCCAGCTCAGTGTCTATATGTAGTGAGGAATTAGGTTCAAAATGAAATCGCCAAAGTACACGGCCAAACAAATTGACGAGATAATTGATCGCATTACTGCTCTGCGGATGCGTTGGCTTCAGTCTGTGGAGGCACAACTCGCATCGCCCTTGACCGCCACAAGCTTAGCGGCAGGCGCGCACCTTGCTGGATACGACGCCGGCCGGAGCGCGCCGCCCTTGCCGTGATGCTTGACGTAAAGTCGGTTAGGGCGGCCTACTTTTGACTTAGAACGGGGGCGGTTGCACTCGGCGTCGTCGTAACTGACATCGACACGTTGCCGTAGCCGAAATAGACAAGCGCTCCGAACACGAGGGCAAACACGATTGAGCTCATTAGGGCGCCGACGAAGCGATTGCCCAAACTTATCGAGTTGCCGACTAAATCAATGATGAACACCACGATGGTTGCGATGAGCACGGGCTCAAACCAGGCATATTGTGCAGTCAAAAACATGCTCGTCTCCCAGTATTCTCGATTGAACCGCCCTGTCAGCGGAAGCCGGTCGGGGTTCTTTGCTACATCCTGGACGGGCTGCTAGGCAGCGTCTGAGCAAAAATGCTCACTTCAGACGGTCATACTCGCAACGGCGATTGAAATTATTTCGCATAGCGAGCGTGTTTTTCGTGTCGCATGCGTTGTGCCAACTAAAAGATTCACCTTGCAGAAACTTTCAGAGCCGATCTGCGTTCTACTGGTACACCGAGCTTCGCAACCCATTTGGGAACGGAAGCTTGCCCAGAGAAATGACCGCAAGAGGATCGAATGAACATCAATCGAACGGCTTTGCTGGCCGGCGTCGCGGCTCTCGCCTTGACGGTGGGAACGGGCTTTGCTTCAGCCCAAGAACAGCAGAAGGGCCACAGTGCCGCACCGCAGGCGGCGCAGCCCCACGCGGCCCAACCACACGCTTCGCAACCGGTGACCGGCAGGGGTAATGCCGTCCAGCCCCAGCGAGCTAATCGTGCCGTTCCCAATCGAGGACAGGCGGCGCAGCAAGCTCCCAGAGATAGGAAGGACAACGGGCGAGTCGGCCATTCGGGAGCCCAGACGGGCTCCGCTGCAACCAGCCAGCGCGCCCAAGGTGTGAACCGCGGCAATAAATCCAACAACGAGGGCACTACCGCCCAGGAGCGGCGCATTCCACCCGGCCTGCAGGGCAATGCCTCCGGCCAGCACCAGCTCTCCGAGGAACAGCGGACGCATATCCGCCAGACCCTAATTGAGGCACGCGGCGCATCTCGGGTGGGCCACGTAGATTTCGACGTGCGTGTCGGCACGCGGATAGGACGAGGACGGATCCACCTGATAGAAGTGCCCGATACCCTGGTGCAGATTGATCCAGAGTGGGAAGGTTTTCTGTATTTCGTCTATGGAGACGAAATCGTGGTTGTCGATCCGAACGACACGGAGATTGTCGCAGTACTTCCCGTCTAGTTCGTGGCGATATTAATGAACCAAAAGAGGGCGGCGCTGAAACGCCGCCCTTCTTCTAAGTTGTACCTTGATAAAACTAACATCACACCTTCACAGAATCTGTACGATCCAAACAGCCATTTTGCTGCGGTGCACTTTGGTCGATATTGGCCCTGATCGACCGATATTGCGCTGCAACCGAATGTCTGCTTTCGAGGCCTTCGCGTAGGTGGTCGGAGGGCGATCTTTAGCTCGAATCTATCGACCGGACGCATGGCAACCGTGTCATCTATACGCTGGGATCCATCGAGTCGCCTGAGATCAACAAATACTTGGCCGATGTGCTTGTCGGCGCAGAAATTTGGGTGTCGGCGTGTCAATTCGCCTAGCAGGATGCTGAAAAAGTTGTTTTGCGAGAGGCTTGGGGTGTGATTCCGTGCATGTGTTGATTCCTTTGGTTGGGAGAACGCGATGCGCGGCGATGATGATCGATCGGAAGGCTTTTTCAGCTATGTGCGTCTTGAGACACGTATCCGGGAGGATCACCCGTTGCGGGCGATCCGCGAGCTGGTTGACACAGCGCTGTTGAAGCTGTCGCCGACGTTCGATCGGCTCTATGCGCGCGAGGGACGCCCGTCGATCCCGCCGGAGCGACTGTTGCGAGCGCTGCTGCTGCAGGCGTTCTACACGGTGCGATCGGAGCGGCAATTGATGGAACAGCTCGACTACAATCTGCTGTTCCGCTGGTTTGTTGGGCTCGCGACGGACGATCCGGTGTGGGATGCCACCGTCTTCTGCAAGAACCGGGATCGGCTGCTCGACGGTGATATCGCGGCCAAGTTCTTTGAGAGCGTTCTCAACCTGCCGCAAGTCCGCAGCCTGCTCTCCAGCGAGCACTTTTCCGTTGACGGCACGCTGATCGAAGCCTGGGCCAGCATGAAGAGCTTCGTGCCGAAGGACGGCCGCAAGCCGCCCTTGGGTAAAGGCCGCCGCCGGCGCGGTGGGCGCAATACGGAGCGCGACTTCCGTGGCGAGAAGCGCAGGAACGATACGCATTCCTCGACTACCGACCCCGATGCCCGGCTGTTCCGCAAAGCCGCAGGCCAAGAGGCCAAGCTCTGCTACATGGGGCATCTGATGACGGAGAACCGCAACGCACTTATCGTTGATGCGCGATTGACCAAGGCCAGTGGCCGGGCTGAGCGTGCCACCGCGCTCGATATGATCAAGGACAATGTCGGACCTGGCAGCACCGTGGGTGGCGACAAGAACTTTGACACCGCCGATTTTGTCGCCGGCTGTCGCAAACGCGGCTGCACGCCGCATGTCTCGCAGAATGACACCAATCGTCGTTCGGCAATCGATGCCCGCACCACACGCCATCCTGGCTACCGGATCAGCACCATCAAGCGAAAACGGATCGAAGAACCGTTTGGCTGGATGAAGACGGTTGGCGGCTTGCGCAAGACCCGGCATCGTGGCCGCGGTTTGGTAGAGTGGTTCTTCGTCCTGACTGCGAGCGCCTACAATCTCATTCGAATCCCGAAGATTCTGGCAGCAGCCGCATGAGTATGATGGGAGTTGTCACAATGAAGCTAAATCGCAGCCACAACCCTCGATGCAGTGATTACAGCTCGTCGCTCTCCTCGTCGTTGCTGCTCGTATAGAAAAATCGCTCCTCAAAATTCAATTTTTCCGCATCCTGCTAGAACATCCCGCACTTCCGGATCGTGGTTCGCGGCGGTAGAGACTTCAACCCTAATATTGACGAGTGCCTTGCCAAGAGCCTGATTCAGCTGCGAGGTTCTTGATATACTGACCTTTGTGCTATCGGTGACCATTTGCTGCGCACTGGGGACGCGAGGCGGCCAAGCAAACGAGAACATCGATCCGCGCACCAAACTCAGGTTTGGATTATAGCACGGATCGCATTCGAGAGCGTCCGTCCATCGCTGCCACATGTCATTACGGAACTGATCGCTCTCCTCAGCGGAATCATCGTGCCCGAAGGTGAGCGACTCGTGATGGTACATTTCGACAGTGGGGGTCCATATAATCCGGGCCCCGGTCTGGCGTATTCTTAGGCACAAATCCAGATCGCTAAATGCGACCGGAAGTGTTTCATCAAATCCGCCAACCTCCTCGAACACATTTCGTCGGACCAGCATGCAGGCGGCGCTTACAGCCGAATAGTCTTGCTCCAACGCGCCGCGGCCAAAATTGCCACGAAATCCGCGTGGCCGTCTCCTGAATGCGTGATCCGCAATGCCTCCGACTCCAAGGACAAAGCCGGCATGCTGTACGGCGTCCGATGGATAGTAGAGCATCGGCCCGGCTGCACCGACGCCGTCGAGCATCACGCGGGGGACGAGACGCTCAAGCCAATCCTTGCTGATCACTTCAACGTCGTCATTAACAAAACAGAGGAGGTCTCCGCGAGCGGCGCGAACTCCGAGATTGTTCACTCGTGAGAAATTGAACGGTACCTCACCATGATTGGCGCATCGGACGCGAGAGTGTGCCAAAAGTGCCGCAACGTCCGGGTTGCTCCTGGCCGCCTGGAGGTGCTCAGCGTGCACCAAGACCAGCAACTCAAAATTTTTATAAGTCGTTTCCCTCAGCAGCGAGGCAAGGCACTTCACGGTCGCCGGACGATCCAGTTTACTCGGCACGAGAACGCTTACAAGCGGCGGCGGCTCTGGCGGACTGTAGTCCACCTGATAGAAGCCCGCGAGCGCGGCCGGCCTGATTAGCGCATCTATTCGCGCATGTTGCAAATGATTGCGGATCGCTGATCGCCCAGATTCCCAAGCGTATGGTTTTGCTGACAATCCCGCAGCGGTGGAACTCTTCAGCGTGCGCCAGTGATAAAGCACGCGCGGAATATGTCGAATTCGATCAACGGTCGTCTTTGCGGCACAGCGCAAAACGAGATCATAATCCTGAGAGCCTTCATATCCTTCACGAAACCGACCAGCCTCTTCAACCAGACGGCGCCGATAGACCCCGAGATGGGAGAAAGCGTTCTGCGACAGCATGAGCGCGGGATTCCAGGCCGACTTGAAGTAGGGATGGAACCGCACGTCCTTCTCGTTAATCTTGTCTTCGTCCGAGAAGAAAAGATCGGCCTCCGGATGCAGCATGATTTCACGGGCCACCCAGAACAACGCGTCTTCGCTCAAGACGTCGTCAGCATCCATCAGTGCAACGTAATCCCCGTTCGCGAGATCGAGCGCCGTATTAGAATTGACACTGATATGGCCGTTTTCGCTGCGGAAAGTTACGTGAATTCGCGGTTCGCGCGCGGCGTATTCCTCAAGCAATGGCCGAATCTCCGGGATGGTCGAGGCGTCATCGGAAATGCACAATTCCCAATGTGGATAGATTTGGTTGCGCACCGAGTCTATGGCGCTGATCATCCACTTCGGATCAATATTGTAGCTCGGCATGATAACAGAGATGAGCGGCCGCGCCCGCCATTTGGCGATGTCGACCGCTAGCAACGAGCGCAGTTCCGGCGTAATCGGTTCGTACGCCTCGATCCATTTGCGATAGACAAGAGCTTCTGACTCTGCGAGTCGGGCCAACACATTGCCGCGCTCAAGCCATTTCGCCGCCAAATTGGGTGCCAGGGAAAACGCCCTCTCATAGGCCGCCCGCGCTTCGTCAAACTGTTCCAGTCCAGCAAGTGCCTTGCCGCGGCCAAGCCATGCATCTGGCAGCCTCGGATTGAGCGCCAGCGCCTTTTCGTGGGCGTCGAGCGATTGTGCATGGTTCTCGAGATCAGCAAGAGCATTACCCTTATTCAAAAAGGCCTCAGCATAATTCGAATTTATGGCAATCGCTCTGTCAAAATCTGAGATTGCTTCCTGGTGGCGCTTCAAGTCGTTGAAGGTGGTGCCCCGATTATTCCAGGTTTCCGCAACGGCAGGGTTGATCTTCAGAGCCTGACTAAATCGTTCCAACGCCTGGGCAGGCCTTTTCAACGCCTTCAGAATGATCCCGTAATTGTAAAACGTGGCATCGGAGGATGCGTCTTCCTTCAAGGCGCGCTTAGCGCAACTTTCCGCCTCCTCGAACCGCCCTAGCTTTGTCAACAAAAGACACAGGAGGTTTAGGGCGCCGACATGCTTGGGCTGCAGTTTCAGGACCTGCTGGAACAGTCGTACGGCGTCGTCCGCCTTACCATTCTGCATGGCAGACAAGGCATGTCGAAACCCGTCCTGCACCGAAGTAATCATTTGAACTGGGACTTCCCGAATTAACGCTGAACTAGTAGCAATTTTCGGAGCGACCTCGAATGTCTGCCTCGGTTCCCGGCCATCATTTGCATTTGGGTCTCCGAATGAGAGACCATGTGTGCAGGAAGTTTTCCACTGCGTATTGTATCTTGTACACAGGAAACCTGGGGATCGCCTCTTTGCACCCTTAGGCCGATCGGGTCGGCCGGATGAGGGCCAAAGTGGAATGCTCCACGGTATCGCTCTAGGCCGGGACTCAGAATCGCTGGTGGAGATTTCGTCCGGTCTTGAAGTGCTCGGAGTTCCCCCCGCATTCCCGACGCACAGAATGTTACGTCACCATCCACGCTGCGCATTTCGGCTTTTTTCGCGGTCAAAGGTAGCCTGTCAATCAACCGGGTTCGAGGTGTCCCCCTCGAAATTCCAGAAGATTTCCATCGCCGGTCATGACCAAAACGCCTGCACCAATCTCTGTGGAAGACATCGCCAATCGGTATCAAGACTCCACATCCAGCAAAAATTGGACGCGTTCGTATATCCCTGCCTCCGGACATCGCAACCGCTTCCGCCAGTTCGCCGCGTCGTGTATAATGCTTTTGATCCGCCAGTGAGACATGCCGATGCCGAAGTCCGAGTCATTTCGCAGTCTCGGGACGCAAATGAATGTCAAGTCGATTAGGAAAAGAACATGACTTTTCCCGAGAGCAAAGTGGCGCACGAATGGATTGATCCAATCGAAGCCATAGAAGGAAGAGGAGTAGAGTTTGGTCCGGCCGCGCATAATCCGTTCGGATTCAAACGCTGCATCCATGCCGACATTAAGCCACCTCCGAACGATTCATCCTACTACACGGAGCAGATGCGGCTTGCCGGTTGGGTTGTCGGGACCAATGTCACCGCAGAACTCGGCAAGCCGCTTCCGTTCAAAACGGCTGAGTTTGATTACATCGTCACTAGCCATGTACTCGAACATGTCTGGGATCTGATTGCCGGCTTCCATGAGATGCGAAGGGTGCTGCGGCCTTACGGTTTGATGGTTCATGTTTTGCCTCATGTGGATCGAACATTCGATAAAGGGCGATCGCTCACTGCGTGGGACGAATTACAAAAGCGTCACACACACCCCGAAAACAATCCGAGCACGGATGAGCACCATTCAGTTTTCAATACGGAATCATTTCTAGAAATTATATCCAATATTCCATACCTTACTGTCCTACAGGTTCTTGATGTTGACGACAAAGTAGGAAACGGTTTTCTTGTAGTTTTGCAGCTCAAACATACGACAGATGAGATAGAACTTCTTAAAGGACAAGGTCCTTTCCCTGGAGAAATATTCCTTGCCGAAAATCAAGCTTTTCAGCACGCTTTGATAGCGCTCCAAGCAAGGAACGTCAAAGACGCAGAGCATTTATTCAAAGCTGTTTTGCGCACGCAGCCAAGACATTTTGGGGCACTCAATCTGCTTAGCATTGTGCTGACGCGGTTCGGCAGACTTGCAGAAGCTGAAACTTATCTACGCCTTGCATTGGATGAAAATCCGAACTCAGATGCGACGTTGCACAATTACGGCACTGTCCTCAAGGCGTTGGATCGACCTACCGAGGCGTTAGAACGTTTTACCCAAGCGTTAGCAATCAACTCCGGCGCCGCCGAAACATGGAATAATCGCGGCGCTATTTTAAGCCACTTCAAACGTGATGATGAAGCCATCGGAGATTTCGAAAAGGCAATCCGACTCAATCCCAGATATACGGAAGCCTTTTGCAACAAGGGGAAGTCTTTAGCGATCCTCAAGCGCCATGAGGAAGCATTTTTTGCTTTCGACAGAGCGCTGGCACTCAATCCAAACTCGGCGGAGGCTTGGCTCGGTCGCGGTAATGTTCTCTACGACCTGAAGCGCTTTGATGAAGCTGCTTTCGCCTATGAAAGAGCGCTGGCGCTAAAACCCGACTTCGCTGAAGCAAAGCTCGGCCGCAGCAACGTGTTTGCTGAACTCAAGAGGCGCGAGACCGCCTTGAGCACGAATCGCCAGCGTGGGTCCAATTGGCCAGCTTAAACGATGAACGCAATCGCAGGTTCCAGATTTTCGGTAAAACCGAGCGAAAACATTTGGCAGTCCACGTCCGGAAATGTATTTGGTCGGTGCGATACCGACGTCAGCGGTCCACTGAAGAGTGCCTGATCGTGAGACTACGCGCACTTTCCCCGCGCCGCTGGATATCGACCATGATGCTGTAGGCCTCTTGCAGATGGCGGGGGAAGCGGTCGGCATCGAACAGCGGCGCAACCCGCAGATTGTCGCTCAATGGAGAGAGCGGAAATGGCTCGGAGAGTTGGCTCGGAAAAGTAGTCTCAAAATCGCTGGCGGTATTCGGCCGGTGTGGTTCCGACCTGGCGCGCGAAGGCGCGCCGCAGCCGATCTTCCTGACCGAAGCCGCATTCCGACGCGATGCGTTTGATCGGCAAGTCGGTCTCTTCAAGGATGCGGCGGACGGCTTCGATGCGGATCTTTTCCACCACGCGGGCGGGCGTTATTCCCATTTTGGCTGCATAGATGCGAGCGAACGTGCGCGGGCTCATACCGGCCTGTTCGGCCAGCCGCTCGACCCGCAGGTCTCCGGTGAGATTCTCGGCGATCCAGCCGTGCAGCGGCGCGAAGTGATTGGGCGCGTTGCCGTCGGCGGCAACGGCCTGCGCTTCAAGGGGAGCACTGAACTGCGATTGGCCGCCGGGCCGATTGAGAAAGACCACGAGATGCCGCGCCACCTGCATGGCGATCTTGCGTCCGAGGTCTTCCTCGATCAGCGCTAGGCTGAGATCGATTCCGGCCGTGACTCCCGCCGAGGTCCAAATACGCTCGTCGTGCACGTAGATCGGATTGGGATCGACCAGGACGTCGGGATAAAGCTGCTGCAGACGGCTGCAAGATTTCCAGTGCGTGGTGGCGCGCCGTCCGGCGAGGATGCCGGTTTCCGCCAAAAGAAAGGCCCCGGTGCACACCGACGTGATCCGGCGGGCCGACGAAAGCTGGCGGCGCACCCACTCGATGGTGCGCGCATCCTTCAGTGCCGCGTGCACGCCGGGCCCTCCCGCCAGGATCAGCGTATCGATGGGCGCTTGGTGGGTCGCCGAGGCGAGCGGCTGGGTCAGCAGCGGAAGGCCCGCGGATGTAGCGAGCGGCCCGCCGCGGCGAGACGCCACGACGATGCGATAGGGCGTGCGGCCCGCTTCCTTTGCCATTTCGTTGGCGCTGGCAAACGTTTGCACGGGCCCGGCCACGTCGAGGAGCTGCACGCCCTCGAAAGCCAGCACCACGACCAGACGCTCTCGCGCTTTCGATGTGCGCATCGTTGACCCGAATGGCAAAAAACGCGCTTGGCAGAAAAACGTAGGTATAATGACATTGCTGTCAAGTCCTGTCGAGGGCAAAATCGGCCTAGCAGCCACGATCACTCCTGGGAGCGCAGCTATGTCGGTTCATTCGCAAACTTGCCAAATCGGCTTGTTCATTTTTCCGGCCATGACTCAGCTTGACTTCGCCGGCCCATACGAAGTTTTCAGCCGGCTTCCGGACACCGCGGTCGATATCGTTGCGCGCAGCTTGGATCCGGTTCGAACCGAGCGCGGGCTTGAGCTCGTCCCCACCGTCACATGCGATGAATGTCCGCCGCTGGACGTCATCGTTATTCCCGGCGGCCCCGGCCAGCAGGGCCTGATGCACGACGACGCCGTACTTGGCTTTGTGTGCCGACAGGCGGAGCAGGCGCGCTATGTCACTTCCGTGTGTACCGGGGCGCTGGTGCTTGGAGCTGCCGGATTGCTTGAGGGCTACCGGGCGACGACCCATTGGCTCAGCCTGTCGTTGCTCGAGCTTTACGGTGCAATACCGGTCGCCGAGCGGGTCGTGGTCGATCGCAATCGGGTGACCGGCGGCGGTATCACGGCCGGCATCGATTTCGGCTTGCATCTTGCGGCGATGCTGCGCGGCGAAACGGTCGCTCAGCAAATTCAGCTGCAGATGGAATACAATCCCGCGCCGCCATTCAACAGCGGTTCGCCGGACACGGCGCCACGTGAGATCGTCGATACTCTGCGCCGTGCAGCCGAGCCGCTCCAGCAACAGCGATGGAAAGCGGCGAGCCAGTGGCGTTCCGACTGGCTGGCCAAGCGCGATGCGGCGATGGGTGGTGCGAACAGTACCGTTGTGGCGGTGTCCGGTTAGCCTCTACTCAAGGATTTTATCGGCGACGCCGTTCTGGATCACGGTGCGCCAGCGCGCGGTGTCATTGCGGATCAGCGCTTCGAGCTCCTGCGGCGTGCTGCTGTCGGAGCTCAGGCCCGCCTTGCGCAGCCGCTCGGCCATGGCCGGATCGCCAAGAGTCTGCGCGACCTCGCGTTGGAGCTTGTCGACAATAGCCTCAGGCGTGTGCGCCGGCGCCACGAGACTGATCCAGGTCGAGCTTTCGCCGATGTTAGGAAGGTTGGCGGCGACGGACAGGCTCGGCACATCGGGCAGGATAGGTAGCGGCCGGTTGCTGTATTTTGCCAGCGCTCGGAACTTTCCGGCCTCGATCAGCGGCAACGCATTGGGGACGCCGTCGATGGCAAAATCGACGGCGCCTGTCAGCAGTCCCTGGGTGATGTCGGCGCTGCCCTTGTAGGGAACGAGCGTCACGTCGATCCCGGCTGACTGCGCGAAGGCGAGCGCGCCGAGCCGCGACGTGATCGTGCCCGCGCCCATGGAGAGCGTATTGGGGTGGGCTTTCGCCGTGGCGATCAGGTACGCAATCGTTTTCGGGCCGTCGCTGCGCGCCGTGATGAGCGCAATACTCTTGTTGAGGAGCGTGACCGGCGTGAAATCCTTGAGCGGGTCATAGGAAAGATTCTTCATGACCAGCGGGTTCATCACCATGGTCACGTCCATGGCGACGAGGAGCGTGTAGCCATCGGGCGCCGATTTCGCCACGAGCTGGGCGCCGATCGCGGTATTGCCGCCGGCGCGGTTCTCGATGATGACCGGCTCGCTCCAGTGTTCTGACATTTTCTGCCCGACGATGCGCGCGATGGTGTCGGCCGGACCACCGGGCGGGAACGGCACGATCATTCGGATCGTGCGGTTGGGATAGTCTTTCGCCGTGTCGTCAGCCGCGGCCGCCGACCATGCGCCGGTCAGCAACAGTGCAAGCATGGGGAGGCGTGCGATGAGCGGCATGGCGGGGTGCTCAATCGAGCTTGATACCGACGGCCTTGATCACCTTGCTGCGGACTTCCGCCTGCGAGCGGATGAACTTGGCAAACTCCTCCGGCGATTCGCTGACCGCGGGCTCTACACCCTGCGTGGTGAGCTTGTTGCGCACGCTGTCGCGGTTCAATACGGCGACAATTTCGTCGTGCAGCAGGTCGACGATTTCGGGCGGCGTTTTCGCCGGCGCCACGACGCTTTGCCAGATCCCGAGGTCAAAGCCCGGCAACGTCTCGCCGACCGTCGGAATATCCGGCGCCAGCGAGATGCGGTTGCCTCCGGTGAGTGCGATGATTTTCAGCTTGCCGGCGCGGGCGAAGGGCAGCGCCACGTTCACGCTTTCGAGTCCGAGCTGAATCTCGCCGCCGAGGAGGCCGGTGACCTGCGTGGTGCCCCCGCGGTAGGGCACCAGCGTCAGCTTGATGCCCGCCCGCATGTTGAAGAGTTCGGCGGTCACCTGCGAGGTGGGGGTGCTGTAGCCCATATTGAGCTTGCCTGGATTGGCCTTCTCTTCGGCGATGAGTTCCTGGACCGTGTTGGCCGGCACGTTGTTGTTGGCCTCAATCACCGAAGGCACATCGGCCACCAGCGTGATCGGCGCGAAGTCCTTGAACGGGTCGTAGGACAGCTTGCTGTAGAGAAACGGGTTCATCACCAGCGTGCCATCGATCGCCATGAGCAGCGTGTAGCCGTCGGGGTCGGCCTTCGCGACCAGTTCCGCTCCGATGATGGTGTTGGCGCCCGGGCGATTGTCGACAAAGACCTGCTGGCTGAGATCCTTGCTCATCTCTTCGGCAAGAACGCGCGCGAGCAGATCGGCGGGGCCGCCGGCTGCGAACGGCACGACGAGACGGATTTGCCGCGATGGATAGGTTTGGGCCAGAGCGGCGGGTGCAAACAAAAGGCACGCCGCCAGTGCGGCGATGCGTCCAAACCTGATCCTCATGACGCTTCTACTCCCCGTAGACATTCCTATCGTGATGGCCGCTCAGGCGTCGATGTCGTTCATAAGCCGTCCGAGATCCGGCATCGGCGGGACCCCGCCCAATTTCTGCTTGAGCCGTTTCAGGCAGCCCCAGAGCACGGCCTGATTGCTGTTGACGACCGGTTTGCCGAGCGCTTCCTCGATCGCCGCAACGGCCTCGATCTGCGTCGTGTTCGTGCAGCTCAGGAAGATGCCGTCGGCATCGGGCCGGTCGTTCTCCTTCGCGAGCTCGAGCCAACGTTGCGGCGTGATGGCTTCGAAATCGGCCGCCGTCTTGCATTTGAGCGCAACGTCATTGACCACGGTAAAGCCGGCGGCGGCCAGATAGTCGATGATGTTGTCATTGGTCTGATAGGGGCTGAGCACCACGAGTCTGCGCAGGCCGAGCGCGCGCAACGCGTCGTTCACCAGGCTTGAGGTCGACAGCGCGTCGATCCCCGTGGTTTTGCGGATCAGGTTGATGATGCGCGCCTCGCCGTCCGCGCCTTCCTTCATGGAGGTGTGGGTGCAGTGAAAGACGATGAGGTCGGGATGCGCGTCGGCCAGCGTGCCGGCGGCATGCGCGATTTCGTCGGTCAGCTCCGCGACGGTCCGCGACGGCTGGCCGGCGACGCGCCCGCGCGCCACGTGGATGCCGAGGCCCTCCGGCGCATAGTGATTAAACTGCGGCTCGGTCATGCGGTTGACCGACGGGATGATCAGACCGATGCGCGCGCGCGGCTCGGTCAGGGCCGAGGCGAGACCTTCGTTGTCTGTAATGGCGTCCATAGCGGGGACCTCCTGATTGTGTGTTCTTACTGTATCGTCAAGCCGACGCTCTTGGCCAAGGCGCTCCAGTGCGCCAGTTCGTGGCCGACGAATGCGTTCGTGGCGGCGAGGTCCAAGTCCGTGGACATTAGAGCCTGCCGCTCGAAGTATTCGCGGACATTCGGAAGTTTCAAGATGTCGCGCACTGCACCGTTGAGCCTCTCGGCGATGGCGGGGGGTAGATTCTTCGGCGCAGTGACCCAGAACCAGGTGGCGCCGGTGATTTCCGGATAGCCCTGTTCGGCAAAGGTCGCGATGTCTGGGTAGGCCGGATTGCGTTCCTTGGACGACATGGCAAGCCCAACGACCTTTCCAGCCTTGATTTGCTCACCGGCCGTGAGCGGGACCGTGAGCGTCATGTTGATGTGATTGCCGATCACCTCCATGAGGCCGGAATCGGGGGCCGGCACATGGGTGATTTCGATGCCTGCCTTGCGTTTGAACTCTTCGATGAGGATTTGGCCGAGCGATCCCGGGCCCGGCGAGGAAGAGGTGAGCGGTGCCTGGCGCGCCTTCGCGAAGGCGACCAGTCCGGCAATATCGTGGACGCCGAGCGACGGGTTGGCGGCAAGCACGTAGCTGTCGCCTGCAATCATGGCGATGTGGGTGAAATCCTTCATCGGGTCATAACCGATTTTAGGGTTGAGCGTTGGAACGGTTATGTGCGGTCCAGAGCCGCCGATCATCAGTGTGTAGCCGTCCGGCGCGGCGCGAGCGGTGTCAGAGGCCGCAATGCTGCCGCTGTTGCCCTGACGGTATTCCACGTAGAACTGCTGCTTAAGGGCCGTCGAAAGCCCTTGGCCAACGAGCCGCGCGAGTTGATCGGCGCTGCTGCCCGGCGCGAAGCCGACGATGATCTTAACGGGACGGGCCGGCCACTCCTGCGCCAATGCCGACGCCAGCGGATTGGCGGCCAGCAAAGCGGCAGCGAAGGCGACCAGCGCGCGCAGGGGCATCGTTTCCTCCGTTTTGGCCACCATAGCAGAACCCGGCCGGGGCTCATGCTAGCGCGGGTGGCGGGTCAGTCCTGCGGAATTTGAAGACACCGCCAGCACCTCCATGAGGTCGCTGCAGCTTGGGGCGGCGTCGAGCCCTGAGACGCACGCGATGACGCGGTCGCGCGCGGTGGGGGCAAGGCGATCGGCGGTGATGCGGTTGAACTTTTCCATCACCGTCCGGGCATCGGGGCCGTACGGTGAGAAGCCGGGCGGTGCGAGAATTTCGACGTCATGGGCGTGGCCTTCCCGGCCGACGGCGTTGAGGACGCAAGGGTAAGCTTCGCCGGCGCGGCGAGCCAAATCGGCGTCGGTCGTCATCTGCAAACGCGCCATCAGTGCGCGGACTTCCGGATCGTTCCACCGTTCGTTGTCAAACTGGGCGAGTCCGAAGGTGCCGTCGATGAGCGCGACCGCGATCAGAAACTGCAAAGAGTGGTCGGCGGCCTCGCGTGAGCGCGGCGCAACGCGTCCGGGATCGGAAAGCTGCCGGCGCACGATGGGCAAGTCCGCCAGTCTGACGCGAATGCTCGCCAGGCGATCGACGTCACCGTCGACGAGGCGATGCAGCGCGATGGCTGCGGCCACCGCGCATTGCGCCCCGGCGAAGCACGGATAGGCTTTGATGGCGACGCGGGTGATGAAATTTTCCGCCGGCGACGGCGCGCCGAGAATGTCGCCCGCCGCCGCAGGCTCGTACGCGAACACAGCCTTGAGCCCGCGTTCGGCCTCGAACAGGTCGAGCGGCCCGGTGACCCCGCGCGCCGCCAGCAGCGCAGCCTGCATGCCGTTCTGTGCGATAAGCGCATTGGCGATCGATTTTGCGGCCGAGATGCCGCCTTCGCGCACCGCGACCGGCGTCGGCGCGCGCGCCGCGCTGAGCGCGATGGCGTGCGCGAGTTTTTCCTCATCAAGCCCCATGAGCCGGCCGGCCATGGCCGGAGCGGCGAGCCCGGATATGGTGATGCCGTCCCACACGGAGTCCGGTTGCATCAGGGCCTTGCCGCGGCCGTAAATCTCGTAGCCGAGCAGGATTGCGGCGAGGAGGTCGCGGCCGGCGGCGCGGGCGAGTTCGGCGGCGGCGAGTGCGACCGGAATATTGTCGCTTGGATGCCCGCCGCGCGCGCCGCTTACCGGATGGGCGCCGACCACGTAGTCGTTGAGGTCAAGCACCCGGATCAACATGCCGTTGGCGAGCACGGCGCTCGGCGCGCTCATCTTCCGCTCATGGCCGAGCACCGTGCATTGCGGCTGTTCGCCGAACGCCGCGAGTGTCTCCACTACGGCGCGGGCGCTTACGTCATCGAGTGCCGCAAACCCACAGCCGATTGTGTCGAACAGGACGAGCTTGGCCTGCTCGATGGCGCTTTGCGAAAAATCTTCGCTGTGCACGCCCGCGACCCACGCGGCCATGCGTTCGATGGCGCCGCGATCTGAACGGGACAAGTCGCTCACCTTGTGCAGTCGCCGGCAGGTCTTCAGTGGTTCGCCGCGTGCTGCTGGTCCGGATGCAGGATCAGCTTTTGAACGCGCCAATTGAGGATTTCGGCGACGTAAAGCGTGTTCTCGTTCGGGCAGGCAATGGCATGTACCCAGCCGAACTCCTTGAGCTGCTTGCCCGAGCGGCCGAACATTCCCAATACTTTGCCGTCGAGACTGAGCTTGTAAACGCGGCCCGGGAAAGCATCGGAGACGTACAGCACCTGGTTCGGCGGCGGGGTGATGCACAGCGCCCACGGCGCGCCCGGCGTCATGGTACCGCCGGTTTCCAGGTAGTTGGTGAGGTTTGGCTTGTTGCCGATCGCCGGCTGCGCATCTGGATCGGGCGGAATGTCAATCTTGATGATGCGCTGCAACTTCCCGTCGCTGTCGAAGACCTGGACGCGGCGGTTATTACGGTCGGCGACATAAATCGTGCCGCCGGCGTCGGCCGCGATATTGTGAACGGTGCTGAACTGGCCCTCGCCCTTGCCGGGTTCGCCCCACGATTTGAGCCAGTCGCCCTCCTTGTTGAGCTTGGCGACGCGCGAATTGATGTAGCCGTCGCTGATGAAGATGTCGCCCGCCTGATCCCAGGCGACATCGGTTGGCTGGCGGAAGTGCCCGTTCTCCGCCGGCAGCGGCGGGTTGACGTGCGCCCACGGCTTGGTCTCGGCGTCAGACGCTTCCTGCTTGCGTCCGATTACCATGGTGACGCGGCCCGCGGGGTTGAACTTGATGATCATGTCGGAGCCTTTGTCGATGGCCCAGATGTTGTCTTCCTTGTCGACGCGCACGGCGTGCGCAAATGACCATGCATAGAGGTTCTTGCCGATCTCGCGGATGAAGCGGCCGTCCGGGCCGAACTCCCACAATTGCGCTGCGGTGTTGGCGAAGGCCGGGCCGCGGCTGCTGCCGCCGCGATGGAATACGAAGATGTGGCCCTTCGAGTTGACCGCCACGCCCGCCGCCTCGCCCATGTAGAGATCGGGAGGAAGTTTCAAGGCATCCGGAACGGAGTCGTAGGGAATTTCCGGCGCCGACTGCTGCGCCAAAGCCGGCGGGCTGAGCAGCATGAAGGTGGCGACGAGAAATCGGAACATTGGTATCTCCCTTGGGCGTCTCTTTTGATCGTCTTCTTCGCAACTCGGCGCGCTGCAATGACGGCCGGCGATTGCTGGCAGTATCCGGCAGCCTTGCCAGTCTGCGCAAGGCGGCCGCCGCAATGCTGGTTTGCCCAGTCGCGGCCGGGCTTGGTCGCGCGCCTGTTTGGTGGGCCGGGGTTGCTGGCAGCATCGCAAGGGATTAACTCGTGCCTGAACCCATGCGGCGCGAGCGGGCGATGGACGCACCGGCCAAGAAATCGAAACTGATCAAAGGCGCCACCGGCGATTGGGAAGTAGTCATCGGCATGGAAGTGCATGCCCAGGTGACCTCGCGGGCTAAATTGTTCTCCGGCGCCTCGACAGCGTTCGGTGGCGGCCCGAACGCGCACGTGTCGCTGGTCGATGCCGCCATGCCAGGCATGCTACCGGTGATCAACGAGGAATGCGTGCGCCAGGCGGTGCGCACCGGCCTCGGCCTCAAGGCCAAGATCAATCTCAAATCGGTCTTCGACCGTAAAAACTATTTTTATCCGGATCTGCCGCAGGGCTACCAGATCAGCCAATACAAATCGCCGATCGTGGGCGAGGGCGAAGTTGTCGTCGACATGCCGGACGACGAGATGGTGCGCGTCGGCATCGAGCGGCTGCACCTCGAACAGGACGCCGGCAAATCGCTGCACGATCAGCATCCGGCCGCCTCGCTCGTCGACCTCAATCGCTCCGGCGTGGCGCTCATGGAGATCGTCACCAAGCCCGATCTGCGCTCCGCCGATGAGGCGAAGGCGTTCATACGCAAATTGCGCAGTATCCTTCGCTACCTCGGAACCTGTGACGGCAACATGCAGATGGGGCATTTGCGCGCCGACGTAAACGTGTCGGTGCGGCGGCCGGGCGAGTCGCTGGGGACGCGCTGCGAGATCAAGAACCTCAATTCCATCCGCTTCATCGGCGAAGCCATCGAACACGAGGCATGGCGGCAGATCGGCATCATCGAGGATGGCGGACAGATCGAGCAGGAGACGCGGCTGTTCGATCCGGAGGAGGGCGAGACCCGCTCGATGCGCAGTAAGGAAGAGGCACCCGATTACCGTTATTTTCCCGATCCAGACTTGCTGCCGCTACAGCTTTCCCCGTCATTGATCGAGGATATGAGTAAGGGCCTGCCAGAGCTTCCGGACGCGAAGAAGGCGCGTTTCATGTCGGAATTCGGCCTGTCCGCCAACGACGCTGACGTTTTGGTGGAAGATCCAATCGGGGCAGCATTTTTTGAGATGGTCGCGCGGGGGCATGGGGACGGCCAGAGAGCGGCGAATTGGATAATTAATGAGCTAGGTGGGCGGCTAAACAAGGAAGGCAAGTTCATTTCCGACTCCCCAGTGAAGGAGAAGCAGCTGATTGCCCTTCTCGATCTCATCGCTGAGGGAACCATCTCCGGCAAAATCGCCAAGGATGTTTTCGAAATCGTCTGGAACGAGGGCGGCGACCCGCGTGCGATCGTCAAGCAACGCGGATTGCAGCAGGTGACCGACGTTTCGGCCATCGAAACGCTGGTCGACGAGATTATCGAGAGGAATCCGGACAAAATCGCCGACGCAAAAAAGAATCCGAAGGCGATTGGCTGGTTTGTCGGGCAGGTGATGAAGTCTTCCGGCGGCAAGGCGAACCCGCAAGCGGTCAATGATCTTCTGCGCAAGAAGCTCGGCATCTGACCCTCAGCTTCAATCCAGCGCACGCAAAAAACCGCGGTGCATTTTTCTGTTCAAGCCGAGACGCGAGCGAAAATTTCACGCGCGACGATGCGTTGGGGTTACGCGCACGGTCGCTGAGTGTGCGGTCCGTGCGCTCGCGGGAGCGAATCGGTCGAGGTGATTCGCGCGTTTTGCGCCGCTGTGAGGCCGCTGAAGCGCCCGTAAGGGCGCTCCGCGCAAAATTCTTTTCGTGCGGCGAATTCGGCTCTGCGCGCCGCGTCGAGCGTGCGCGAGCGGCGTAACGCGCATCGCATCAAATGCGTGCGTGCAAAACCGTCGCGTCGAGAGACATCGTAGAAACCCGCATTTAACGGGCACTTTCGCGCTGTGTCGAATTTCTCGCAAAAGATCGCGTCATCGCGAAAGTTTTCGGAAAGGTGTCTCGGTATCGATCGTGCGCCGGTGCGGCGACATGACGTCAAGCGAGATCTATGCACAAATCCGCGATGGAAAGATGTTTTTTTCGCTTTGGTAGTGTAAGCGAATGACAGTGCAGCTCGATTCGCGACTGCACTGTACCGATGTCGCCATCCACTCAAGCTAGGAGGGCAGCAATGGCGAAGAAGCGAAAGACGAAAGCAGCGGCGAAGAAGACAGCGAAAAAGACGAAGCGCAGAAAGAAGAAGTAGGTAGCGTCGCTGTCGATCTTCGGCATCACATGAGCCGAAGATCACGTTACACGGGGCCGGCGGCCGTCGCGGTTTGGGTCGATGATCTGCCAAGACGCGCCGGCTCTAGTGAACGACAGAGGGCGTCGGCGGGACGAGGGGTCAGGCTTTACCACTGTTTGTAAAAGGACGGTGGATACGAGGGACGGGGAACCGGACCTCGCCCTGGCGGAAAAACCAGCGGGCTTGATCCTCGTACATCTCGCCGACGCCCTCGGTGTGTCTGTAATGCTTCGCGAAGATTCTCAGCGGCGTCGCGGCCCAAATCCGCGGCGCCGTTTTTGTTGCCGCGGTTCCTTGGTTGCCATGATTCCTTGGCATTGAAATGACACCCGCGCGAAGATCCGCAAAGGCGAAGCGTGGCGTCGCAGTGAAGCGCGCTCCGGCACGTGGAAGCACGCGGCGGGGCGCCAAGCCCATCGAACTGTTCTACTGGCCGACCCCGAACGGCTGGAAGATCTCGATCATGCTCGAGGAGTGCGGGCTTCCCTACGTCGTGCAGCCGGTCGACATTTCCAAGGGCGAACAATTCGCGCCACGCTTTCTCACCATTTCGCCCAATAACCGTATCCCAGCCATCGTCGATCCCGCCGGTCCGGGCGGGCGGCCGATCTCGGTGTTTGAGTCCGGGGCCATCCTCCGATACCTCGGGCGCAAGACCGGGAAATTCTATCCGCGCGACGAACGTTCACGCGTCGCCGTCGACGAGTGGCTGTTCTGGCAGATGGGCGGCCTGGGCCCCATGGCCGGGCAGGCCATCCACTTCCGCCGTTACGCGCCGGAGCCGGTCCCGTACGCGCTTGCGCGTTACACCGACGAGGTCAATCGGCTCTTTGGCGTGATGAACACGCGGCTTGCGCAGTGCGAATTCCTGGCGGGCCGTTACTCCATCGCCGACATGGCCTGCTTCGGCTGGGTGCGTCTTGCCGAGCGGGCTGGCCAGGACCTCGCCCAGTTCCAGCACCTCAAGCGCTGGTTCGAAACCGTCCGCGCGCGTGACGCGGTCAAGCGCGCCTTTGCCATTCGCATCGAGGCGGCCTCCGCGGTCGATCCACGCGCCCCGAAGGTGCGGGCCATCCTGTTCGGTCAGCGGGCGAAATAGCGGTCGTGCGTTGACGAAATAGCCGTTGGCGCGGTCTGGAGACCCCGGCGGTCCTGTCGGACGAAAACTCACTTCGCCCGCGTCCAAGTTTGCGACTTGCGGATGAAGCCGAACGCGCAGCCCTTTCGGAGCCAGGAGCTTGCGCGGTTTCCGCACCTTCAGGGTTGGTTCAAACGATCCGCGCGGGCGACGCGGCCCATTTGCCCAACGGGGGCGGTAAGATAAACAGGTAGCGGCTTGTTGCGGTGCACGACTGCTGTAATATTTCTGGACCTCGCTATGCAAGCTCCGAGCTCCCAACGAGAAGTACTTGCCCGCGCATTCGCTGCCCACCAGGCCGGCAACATTGGGCAGGCCGAGCTTCTTTACAAGCTCGTCTTGGCCGACGATAAAAAGCAGTTCGACGCCCTGCACATGCTCGGCATTATCGAAGGGCAGCGCGGCAATTTTGCCGCCGGCCTCCGCCGTCTCAAAGACGCATTGCGCGTCAGGCCGAATGCGACCGATGTTTTGATTAACCTCGGCCGAATGCAAAGCGAACTTGGCGACGATTCTGCCGCGGCTGCAACGTACGAGAGGGTGTTGGCGGCGGCACCGCAATCTCCCCTCGCGCACACCAACTTCGCCATAGTGCTGTCTCGGCAGCGGCGGTACGAAGAGGCATTACTCCACTGCAATGCGGCCCTCGATATTGCACCGAATTTTGCCGAAGCGTGGAACCGGCGCGCCAATGTTCTATTGGATACGAAGCGCCCTGCTGAGGCTCTCGAAAGCTACGACCGCGCGCTCCGCTTGGAGCCGAACCTTGCGGAAGCCCACTTGGGTCGAGGCAACGTTTTCCGCCAGCTTGAGCGTTATGATGAGGCTCTGGCTCCGTACCAAAAGGCGTTAGCCATAAAGCCCGACCTTTCGGCGGCCTGGTATGGCTGTGGTCGCATCTTCTTCGAACTCAAGCGTTATCAAGAAGCTATTGCCGCCTATGACAAGGCGGCTTCACTCAATGCAGACTACGCCCAGAGCGCGCGGCTCACGGCGAAATTGGAAATTTGCAACTGGGATAATTTGGAATCCGAATGCGCGGCTCTCGTTGCTGGGGTCACCCAGAAAGGGCTGAAATCCATTCCTTTCCGAATGCTCGCAGTTTCCGCATCGGCCGCCGCTCAGTTGCGGTGCGCCGAGATTTGGGTGGCGGACCAATGTCCGCCTGCACGAAAGTCACTGTGGCGCGGCGAACCCTATAGGCATGATCGCATTCGTATTGCCTATCTGTCGGCCGACATGCACGAGCACCCAGTCGCCTACTCGACCGCCGGCTTGTTCGAACAACACGATAGATCGCGTTTCGAGGTGACGTGCTTATCGTTTGGGCCGGATCGAGATTCACCGATGCGACACAGAATTAAAGGTGCATTCGAGCGCTTCGTCGACGTTCGGCACAATAGCGATCAGGAGATAGCGGAACTCATTCGCAAGCTTGAAATCGATGTCGCGGTGGACTTGATGGGGCACACGCGTAACTCGCGGTCCCAGATCCTGGCTCGGCGCCCGGCGCCGACTCAAGTGAGCTATCTTGGTTATCTTGGTACAATGGGAGCGAAGTACATCGATTATACGATCGCCGACAAGATCGTCTTGCCCCTCGATCAACAGAAGTACTACACCGAAAATATCGTTCATCTTCCGCATTGCTTTCTGGCGAACGATAGCCGACTGACCGTCGCGTCTGACACGCCGTCGCGCCAAGATGTGGGGTTGCCGGCGGAGGGATTTGTGTTCTGCTCGTTCAACGACAGCTACAAACTCAGGCGCCCGCTGTTCGAGTTATGGATGCGCCTGCTGCGCGTAGTCGAGCGTAGCGTGCTATGGCTGGTGGAAGCGAACGCGTATATGGTTGCCAACCTGCGGCGCGAAGCAGGGCGCTGCGGCATTGAGGAAAGCCGCCTCATCTTTGCTCCAAGGGTGCCGCTTTCGAAGCATTTGGCGCGGCAGCGATTGGCCGACTTGTTTCTCGACACGATCCCATACAATGCAGGCGCGACTGGAGCCGGGGCGTTGTGGGCTGGGATACCCATATTGACGATGATTGGGGAAACGTTTGTCGGCAGAATGGCAGCGAGCATGCTGCACGCTGCCGGACTACCAGAACTTGTGGCAAAATCGCTGTTGGATTATGAGGCGCTGGCAGTGAAAATCGCCACCGAGCCGGCGTTTTGCGCATCGCTGAAAGACAGACTCATGCACAACCGCGAAATCTGTCCACTGTTCGACACCACGCGTTTTACCCGAAACATGGAGGCTGCTTACACGACCATGTGGCAGCGCCATCAGCGTGGCGAACGGCCGCGGAGCTTCGCCGTCGAGCCATCATAGATGCCGCCTCGCACGCGCTCAGCCCGTGTCGGCGGCGCGTGAGTGGGTAGCGCTTTTCATTTCACCCGTGTCCAGGTTTGCGACTTGCAGATGAAGCCGAACGCGCAGCCCTTGAGTTCGGCGGTGTCCGCGCCGGTCATGGTGAAGAAGCCCGTATAGGTGTTGCCGTCCTTGGCGTTGTAGACCTCACCTTTCCATTGATCCGTCTTACCGCTCGGCTTGAGGCCGAGCGCGATCTGAACGCCAAGGAGCGGCCGATTACGCTTCTTCGCATCGGCGTTTTCGTCGTCGATCTTCGGTTTTCCGGTCTTCGGGTCGTTTGGCTCCTTGAGCCACACCAGCGCCCCACACAGCGCATCGCCGCAATTGCTGATGCGAACTTTGCTCTCGTTGCCTTCCGTGTACCAAGTGCCCAACGGGTCGGCGGCGGATGCGGAAACGATCACGTTCGGTCCCACCATCGACAACACGATTGTCGAAAGCCAAAACGCCGCCGCGGCCTTGCGATTGATGCTCATTGGCTCCTTGGTTCCTCTTGTTTGTGAAATGGTAAAGGATGGTGGAGGCGTCTGGCCCTGGGAGATTGCGTATGTTTTCTGCGGTTTTTCGCGTCTTGCAAGTGTCGTTGCTTAACGCCGTGTTGCTGAAGTGAGGCGAAATCTGCGGGGCGCAGTTCACCTTCGATTCATAGCATTGCTTAAACCACCGTTCAAATCTTCCTTGGATTATCGGTATATCTGCCGGGGTGAAAATGCGCAGATGGACACGCGGAAGCAAACAGCTCGCGTGACGTAGTCAGGGGAGTGCATCATGGCTGGTTTTGAGTTTCTTGGCTTCGAGGAAGCAGCGCTCGGCGAGGGCGCGGCTGCTGGCGACACTTTGTTCGAACTCGGGATGAAGTATTCGGTTGGCATCGAAGTGCCGGTCGATCTCGTCAGCGCGCATATGTGGTTCAATCTCGCCGCCGCGAAGGGCAACGCCGAGGCGGTCCGCTTGCGGCGCGAGATCGCCAATCAGATGTCGGATGCGGAGGTTGCCGCCGCGCAGCGCGCGGCGCGCGATTGGCTGGCGCTGCGGAAGCGGGATACTGCCGCGACGGCAATCGCGGCCTAAACCGCGATAGGGCAACGTGATTGCGGGCCTGCTTGCTCCCGTCAACGGGGCGCAGCAGGGTATTCTTGACAATGGCAAACGGGCGCTGCTTAGGATGCCGCTGGCGAAGCTGACGGCAGCCAGCGAAAGCATTCTTCCAGGCCCGGAATGTCGACGGCGGATAACCGACAGAAGCTGCGGACAGCAATCGCCTTCCAGCAGGCCGGAAAACTTCAAAGCGCCGCCAAAATTTACCGGCAAATTCTCGAGAGTGAGCCTGATAATTTTCAGGCGCTTCATTGCTTTGGGCTTGTGGAGGCAAGCGCCGGGCATTTGCAACGTGCCAAATCGCTCGTTGGCCGTGCGTTGGAGATACAGCCGGCAGATATTCAAGTCCTGGAAAACTACGCGACTATGCTCTTTCAATTGCAGGAGTATGAAGACGCGCTGCAGATTTCGCGCAGAGGTCTGCAAATCAGCCCCAACAGCGTCTCTTGCCTCTACCTGGGCGCCATTGCTCTTTACAAGCTGAAGCGCCTGGAAGAATCGATCGACCAGTTCGACAGGCTTCTTGCGGTTGCGCCAAATCACATCGCGGCCATCAATGAGCGCGGTTCCGTTTTCGCGGAAATGAGAAAATATGACGCGGCGCTGGCGAGCTTTCAGAAAGTATTGAGCCTAGAGCCTCGTTACGTCGGGGCCCACCTGAATATCGGAAATGTATACGCCCTTTTACGGCGCTACGATGAGGCCATTGCCGCATACGGCAACGCGCTGACGCTCAAGCCCGATCTCGCCGACGCATGGCTCGGCTGCGGCAACGTGCACGTTAGGCGCAAGCGTTACCACGAAGCGCTGGCGGCTTTCGACAAGGCGCTGGCCCTCAAGGCGGATTTGGCCGGTGCTTGGCTCGGCCGCGGCAATGTTTTTGCCGAGCTCAGGCGCTACGGCGACGCGCTTGCGGCCTTCGATAAGGCGTTCACCCTTAGGCCCGACGATCCCTTCGCCGAGGGTGCGCGCCTTCACGCTAAAATGCGGCTGTGCGATTGGAGCAACTTCGATGCCGAGTGCTCGCATCTCGAAGCCTCAATCCGGGCCGGTATTTCCACGTCTCCATTCGCGGTGCTTGCTTTGTCCGCATCCGCGCAAATCCAACTCCAATGCGCGAGCGTGTTTAGTCGCACCGAATGTCCCGGAACGGACGCTCCGCTCTGGCGCGGGGAAGGGTACAATCACCAGCGCATTCGTCTGGCCTATCTGTCGGCCGATTTTGGCGAACATCCGGTCTCTTTTCTAATGGCGGGTGTGTTTGAGCGGCATGATCGCGAGCGCTTCGAGACCGTGGCGATTTCGTATAGGCCGCCCGAACGGAGCGCCTTATCAACGCGGCTAATGGGCTCGTTTGATCAATTTATCGACGTCACGGATCGCAGTGATGCCGAGGTGGCGAACCTGATAAGGGGGCTGGAAATCGACATTGCGGTCGATTTGATGGGGCACACGAGCAATTCGCGCACGGCGATCTTGGCGCGGCGCCCTGCGCCCGTTCAGATCGGCTATTTGGGCTATCCAGCGACGATGGGTGCCAATTACATCGACTACATCATTGGCGATCCTTGGGTGATCCCCGAAGAGCAGCGGCAGTTTTACGCGGAAAAGGTCGTATGCCTGCCGAATTGCTTTCAAGCAAATGACGCCGAAAGAAAAATTAGCGACCTTTGCCCGTTGCGCGCAGCGATCGGTCTGCCGGAAAATGCCTTTGTGTTTTGCGCCTTCAACAACAGCCACAAGATTACGCCCTACGTTTTCGATATCTGGATGCGCCTTCTGCAACGCGTGTCCGGCAGCGTACTCTGGCTGCTCGCGGACAACCCCACCGTAGAAGCCAATCTGAGGAAGGAGGCGGAGGGCAGGGCCGTTGACCCCGCAAGGCTGATATTTGCCCCGCGAATTCCCTACGCGGACTATTTGGCGCGATACCGGATGGCTGACCTTTGTCTGGATACGCTGCCGTTTAACGCTGGTACGACGGCGAGCGATGCGCTGTGGGCCGGGTTGCCGCTGGTGACTTGCGCGGGCGAGGCATTTGCGTCGCGGATGGCGGCAAGCCTTCTGCGGGCCATCGGGATGCCCGAAATGGTCACGCACAGTGTGGCGGATTATGAGGCGCTCGCCGCTAAGTTGGCCGGCGATTCGGAGTTGATGGCATCGATCAGGATGAAGCTTGCGCTCAATCGGCTCAGCCAGCCGCTGTTCGATACTGCGCTGTTCACAAGGCACTTGGAGGCGGCCTATGTGGCGGCACATGAGCGCGCGCAAGCGGGCCTTGCGCCCGATCACCTCGTTGTTCCGCAGTAGAGCACCCGAGGTCACAATGCGAGCGGGACCCTAGGCCGGCTTCTGAAGCGAAAACACATACATGCCGGCGAAAGTGTCGGGAGCCTCGGATTCGAAGGTATTCCAGCGGTCCAGGTCAGTCATGGCCGCTGGCTCGGGGAACCGCATTGCGAACCTGCGTAAGATTGCCGGGGGAAGCACGAAGCCCGCAAATTGCAGATTGTTCTGAGCCAGGAAGGTCTTGATGTCTGGCAAAGTCAGCCGGTGCTCCTGCGGGTGGAACAAGAGGTCGCGGCACTCGCTCATGGAGAAAAAGTCGTCCGACCGCGTCAGCGATTTCAGGAGTGAGCCGTCCTCGGCTGAGGCGATGTCTTCGCGACAGCGGCGGATGTCCCCCGCGATCGGCCGATAGCCGCGTTGCGCGATCATGGCGCGCGCCGCAACGACATTGCGGCGTCCCCGCTCGCTGTAGAGTCCGACCTCCATGGCGCCGCCGGGTCGCAGAATGGACAGCAACACCTGCCAGCCCGCCCAGGGGTCGCCGAGATGGTGAAGGACGCCAGACGCGTCGATGAAGTCGAAATCGCGCCCGATTGAGCTTAGCTTCATGATGTCGGCCTGAGCGAATTCGATGTTGGTGAGGCCGAGGTTTTGCGCCATCCGCTTCGCGTAGCTGAGGCTTGCGAGGCTGAGATCGATGGCGAGGATGCGCGCCTCGCGCGCGCGCCGCGCAAACTCGGTGGTGGAGAGGCCGGTCCCGCAGCCGGCGATCAGCACATCGAGGATCGACCGGCGGTCGTTGAGAATGGGGGGCTGTCCGGGCGGCCCGGCTTGCACCCACCGCGGGTATGGGTTTTCCTCATATTGCTGGCGGACGGCGCGCGACACTTCGCCCTCGATGGCGGTCAGGGCCGGTATGGCGGCGCCGATCCCGCGCTCCTGCGCCAGCTCGCTGATTTGCTGCACGAGCAATGCGTCCACGCAGTCCGGCCAGGGGCGGTCGAGCAGCGCCTGCGCGTTGCTCAAAGTGTGGAGCGGGAAATAGGCTCCCGTGATTGCCAGCGACAGCGCTGAAACTGGCTCGCCCGCAGCCAAGGCCCCATCCACAGTCGCGCGCAATTTTTCCGCCTGGTCGGCTTCGCTCTCTGTCAACGCGAAGACGTATTCGTTGATGAAGCACTGCCGGGCCACCGCGCAGTAAAGATCGAGCAGCCTTTCATCCACCGCACCGTCGGCGGCGCCCATCAGTATTGCCTGGCGCGCGTTGGTGAGAACGCGCTCCAGACCGAGGTCTGTAACCGGATCGGTCTCCAATAAGCGGCGCAGAATCTGATTATGTGCAAGCGCTGCTATCCTCGCAGGGCCAAATAGTTCGTTGGCTGGCAGGCGGTTAGGCCACGCCGCGTTGGCCCGCGCGACGCACTCATTCACTCTGCGATCGAGTTTGATGAGGCTGATGCAGGCGCGGGAAAGCTCGCGCGGGCGAGCCCAGCCTTCGGTGAGGGCGCGAAGGACCAAGTTGCCCACGCGGCCATCGTCCCGGTCAAACACGACAAGCTTGGCGCAGTGAGCGAAAAACGTCTTCCGCCGCTCGGTCTCGTCGAGTTCAAAGGCGTGGGCGGCGGCAACGATCGCCAGCTCGGGCCGGCCCGCCGCCATGTAGGCCTTGGCAAGGTCGTCATGGGCGCCGGGCAGATCGGGCTTGAGCGCAGCTCCGCGCTCAAGATGCGGTATGGCATCGTTGATCTTGCCCTGCGCGAGCATGGCGATGCCGAGCATGCCGTGGCTCTCGGCGTGATTGGGCGCGAGCGAGAGGATGTGCCTATAGCGCCGCTCGGCCTCCGCAAGTGCGCCGGCTTTGTGATGCGTGAGGGCTGTGCCGAAAAGCTCAGCGAGCGCCTGGGCCGGCGGCGCCATGGCGGCCGTGACGATTCCGGTTGTGGCGACGCCCGCCGCGTTGCCACGCCCCGCGGCTCGCCGCTGCTTTCGGTTCATAGCACTGTTCGGCTTACGATACGCTCACGATCCTGCTAGCCAACCGGCGCCAGCGGGTCAATGTCGCCGGCCGTTGGCGAGTGTCGGGGCGAGGCGCCTGCAGTCAGGAGCAAGCGGTCGTTGGGGCTTCGGCGAGCTGCAACAACAAATAAAAATCCGGCGCTAAGGGCCGGTTCAGCAGTGCCATGACGGATGATTTCCGGACGACATGGATCTGCGCGCGTCTAGCGCACAAGGTCCCGGCACACAAAGAAACTCGCACCGGGGCGCTTCCAATCAGGTGGACGTTGTTCGACAACGACTTTCCTGATTTGAAGCCCCGATGCGCTCTTTCCGTGCGAGAGAGCGACGCCTTAGTCTAGGCCGCCCCCCATTCCTCAACTACCAGGGATACTTGCGGCTGTTCTGCAGAGCACTATTCAGATTTCGATTCGAGCCGATACTGCCACCGCCATAGATCAACGGATCGTTGGCGCTGGAGCCCCACGCAATCGTCTGAAGATGCGAGATTTCCGGCCGCGGATACGGCAAGCTGTTCTGCAGTGCGCTGTTCAGGTTGCGATTCGAGCCGATGCTTCCACCGCCGAAGATCAGCGGATCGTTGACGCTTGCGCCATATGCAATCGTCTGGAAGTGCGAGATCTCCAGCCGCGGGAACGGCAAGGTGTTCTGCAGAGCGCTGTTCAGATTGCGATTCGAACCGATACTACCACCACCATAGATCGACGGATCATTGACACTTTGCGCCAACGTGGCCGACGTTCCCCCGAGGAGGATCGCAGCGGCCACTAACATTTTTGTCGAGGTCTTCATGGGTTGATCTCCGGTCCTATCCCTTGGGCAGCCCGTATCGACCCTGACTCAGGCCAAGGTCTAGACAATCATGGAAAAGCTGCATGACCACGGCTAGTGCAAAAAAGCAACACTTTTAAACATTAGTGTCCTGTCCACCAGAATGAACCCACCGCTGTGCGTTGCAAAGTGGCCCTCAACGCGGAGCCCTCGTGGGGTTGGAGAGTGGAGAGTAACGGGGTATGGCGTGAGCAAGGGGAAGGGGGCCGCTGTGATCTCGTCACGCGTAGCGGCTTCGCTTCCGCGAGACGCCAACCTTGGCGGTCCCGGGGCAGCGCGATAACATGCGAGGCAGGCCGGATCGATCGATAAGCTGAAGCGCCTATTGTTCAGCAGGTCCTGCGAGGAGAGGTGGCCGAGTGGCTGAAGGCGGCGGTTTGCTAAACCGTTATACGGTCTAAAGCCGTATCAAGGGTTCGAATCCCTTCCTCTCCGCCACCCTTTGCATTCGATCTTCATGGTTCGTTCTTATTTCTTTGCCAACGATTCTGCTTCGCCGCCGGGCCAGCGGTGCGGTCAATACTCGAAAGCCGCATCTTGGATCGGCGATTTTGCCGGGCTCGCTGACCATCCTGCGTGGATTTAGCCTCAAATGGCAACGTTGGTGCAGGACAGCTTTCAACGCGCCCTGTCTGCCATGCAGAAGGGAAGGGCGGACGCCGCCGAGCGACTCTTCAAGCTGGTCCTGCAATCGCAGCCCAAGCATGTCGGCGCCCTGAACCTCCTGTGCCTCTTGTTGACAGGCCTCGGGCGGTTCGAGGAGGCGGAAAGCTACGCTAGGCGCGCTTTGCAGGAAGACGCGTCATCCGATGTCACGTTCTACAATTACGGAATCATCCTCAAGGCGCTCGGGAGGCCGGTCGAGGCGTTGGAACGATTCAGCCAGGCTCTGAAGATCAATCCCTCCGTCGCCGAGACCTGGAATAATCGCGGCACCACCTTCAACGACTTGAAGCGCCACCGGGAAGCGATCGCGGATTTCGACAGGGCGATTGCCATAAATTCGAACTACGCCGACGCCTTCTTGAATAAGGGCAATGCTCTTGCCGATCTGAAGAACTACGCCCAATCGCTCGCGGCCTACGACAAGGCGCTGGCGCTCAAGCCGGGACCAGACGCATGGCTTGGCCGCGGCAAGGCACTTGCCGGACTAGAACAGTTTGACGAAGCGCTCGCGGCTTATGACAGAGCGCTTTCCTTAGCGCCCGAGTTGGCTGGGGCATGGCTTGAGCGCGGCAATCTGTTAGCCAAGCGTGGAGAGCCAGAAGGTGCTTTCGCTGCCTACGACCGAGCGCTGCGCCTAAAGCCCGATTTGGCCGAGGCGTGGAATGGCCGTGGCAATGTCTTTGCCAGGTTGAAGCAGCCTGACGATGCTTCGGCTGCCTACGACCGTGCGTTGGAATTGAAGCCCGACTTAGCGGAAGCCTGGGTTGGGCGCGGCAACGTGCGCGCCGAGCGCAAGCAGTACGAAAGCGCATTGGAGGCTTATGCCAGGGCTTTGGCCGCAAAGCCTGATTTGGTTGAGGCGTGGCTGGGCCGTGGCAGGGTTTCCACCGCGCTCAAGCAATACGACAAAGCGCTTTTGGCCTACGACAACGTGCTCGCTCTTGATCCCGACTCGACCGAAGCGCTGGTTGGTTGCGGCGATATCTGCACGGTTCTGGTGCGGTACGACGATGCGTATGCGGCTTACATCAGAGCTCTGAGGACACGGCCGGACCTGGGGGAATTCGGAGGCCGCTATCTCCTCGCCAAGCTTTATCTGTGCGAGTGGTCCCATCTGGACGACGACGTCTCGCGTTTTCTCACGGCCATCCGAAGCGGCGAGCCAACGGGTTCTCCATTGTTGCTTCTCGCAGTTCGGTCCTCTCACGCCGACCAGCTGCGAGCCGCCAAGAGCTACATTGGTCAACTGCCGTCGTTCCCGGCGCTGTGGTCCGGCAAGATCTATACGCACGATCGTATTCGCCTTGCTTATCTGTCATCCGATTTCCGCGATCATCCGGTTACGCAATTGACCGCGGGCTTGTTCGAGGAGCACGACAAGTCGCTATTTGAGGTTACGGCGATATCGTATGCGGCCGAGGAGAGTGCATCCGAGACGGTCAGCCGGATAGCGGGCGCATGTGAGCGCTTTGTCGATGTGAGGCCTCGAACGGACGAGCATGTTGCCGAGATGATGCAACAGTTGGAAATCGATATTGCGATAGATCTCAACGGTATCACGCGAAACAGTAGGCCAAATATTCTTTCGCGCCGCCCGGCGCCTGTACAGGTGAATTACCTCGGATACGCAGGCACGATGGGCGCACAGTATATCGATTACATAATCGCCGATTCTATGGTCGTACCACACGATCAATTCGCGTTTTTCAGCGAGAAAGTCGTGTGGCTGCCCGACAGTTTCATGGTCAACGATTCGCGCCGGGCCGTCGCGGAAGCGACGCCTACGCGGAGCGAATGCGCCTTGCCTGAAAAGGCCTTCGTATTCTGCTGTTTCAACAATGCGTTCAAGATCGCTCCGGATATTTTCAAAATCTGGATGCGCATTCTCAGAGCGACGCCAAACAGCGTGCTCTGGCTAAGCGAAGCCGGCGTGACCGCCGTGGCGAACCTGCGCCGTGAGGCTGAGTCGAACGGCGTGTCGCCGGATCGGCTTATCTTCGCAACGCGAGTGCCCTCTGTGGCGGATCACTTGGCGCGCCTTCGGCAGGCCGACCTGTTCCTCGACACATTACCATACAATGCCCACACGACCGCGGCCGACGCGCTGTGGGTCGGTGTGCCGGTATTGACCTGTCCCGGTGCGACTTTTGCGGCGCGCGTCGCGGCCAGCTTAAATCACGCCATCGGTCTTTCCGAGCTCATTGTCCCTTCGCTCGAAGAATACGAGACACTGGCGCTTACACTGGCGCGCGATCCATCTCGCATCTCTGCGCTGAAAGCGAAGCTGGCACGCCATCGAGGCACCTACCCGCTGTTCGACACTAAGCGGTTCGCCCGCAATATCGAGGCGGCTTACCGGACGATGTGGGAACGATATCAGCAGGGTCGGGCGCCTGAATCCTTTGCCATAGATTCCCAAAAGCGACGCAGCGGTCGCATCGTTTGACGCCGCATCTTGGTATGGCTCGCCGACTCGCCAACGTGTGAGCAGGTCCGGCAGGCAACCCGGCATTGGATAAGCACAATCACCGCATTGACAACGGTGGACAACAGCCTTGCCGGCGGATTGGCGCCCAGGGGCGTTTGCGCTCAGGTAACACGCTGATTCAGCGCGGCAAAAGGCGAGACTGAATTGCTTCGTGGCATCTTGTCAGGTTTTGACGACTGGGCGTCATTTCGTGCTTTTTACGCAACACTTTACGAGAAACAGCAGGCAAAATCTGCAGATCAATCGGTTATTCGTTGTGCAGTGAATCACAGCGTGTAATCTAGTCGTATAGATAAGCTACTGGCGTTTGAGGGGAAGTCCAACTTAGCGTATTGAGAGCGTTGGCAAATCGCCAAACTTTCCGAGTTGGCCCCCGCGGCTTCCCAAGCCGAAGAGTCGTCTTCCAGTAAGAGTGCTGTTGCGTCTGTGTCCCTTAGTTTCGACGGGGGGGATGCGCTTTTGCGCCTCTAGGCGGGCACAGAACCCTAATCACGGCAAACACACTGGAGGTTCAAAATGAAGATGGTGAAAAGCCT
>JBAUYV010000308.1:0-30066 GCA_049584975.1 Xanthobacteraceae bacterium
GGACAGCAATGGGGTCGGCCCATTGTTGATCTCGCACCAAGGGCAGTTCCCAGCGGTCACCATCACCTTCAATCTGCAGCCCGCCGTCGGCGATCTTTTTGATGGTGCCGCGCAGGATTTTGCCGGAGCGGGTCTTCGGCAAGCGCCCCACCGTGATGGCGAGACGGAACGAGGCGACTGGTCCAATCTTCTCGCGGATGAGTGCAACGCACTCCTTCTCGATTTCCGTGGGCGGGCGGTTGACGCCTGATTTGAGCACGATGAAGCCACACGGCACCTCGCCCTTCAGTTCGTCCTTGATGCCGAGCACCGCACACTCGGCAACATCGGGATGGAACGACAGCACCTCCTCCATGCCGCCGGTGCTCAGCCGATGTCCGGCGACGTTGATGATATCGTCGGTGCGACCCATCACGAACAGATAGCCGTCCTCGTCCTTGAAGCCGGCATCAGCGGTTTTGTAATAGCCGGGAAATTCGGCGAGGTAGCTTTCCTTAAAACGCGCGTCGTCCTGCCAGAGCGTCGGCAGGCACGCGGGCGGCAGCGGCAGTTTGATCACAATCGAACCCATCGTGTTCGCCGGCACTTCCTTGCAGGCCTCATCGACGACGCGAACATCGTAGCCGGGCATCGGCACCGTCGGGGAGCCGTGCTTGATCGGCAGAAGTCCAAGACCGACCGGATCGGCCACTATCGGCGAACCGGTTTCGGTCTGCCACCAGTGATCGATCACCGGCACTTTCAGCATCGCCTCCGACCATTCGAGCGTGGCGGGATCGGCGCGTTCGCCGGCAAGGAACAGCGTGCGGAATTTCGACAGGTCGTATTGCTTGAGGAGCTTGCCCTGGGGGTCTTCCTTTTTGATCGCGCGGAACGCGGTGGGCGCGGTAAACAGCGCGGCGGCGCCGTGCTCGGAGCACACCCGCCAGAACGCGCCGGCATCAGGCGTCCCGACCGGCTTGCCTTCATAAAGGATCGAGGTCGCGCCGTGCATGAGCGGTGCGTAGACGATGTAACTGTGGCCCACCACCCAGCCGATGTCGGATGCGGTCCACCACACCTCTCCGGGATCGACGCCGTAGAGATTCTTCATCGTCCATTTGAGCGCCACCATGTGGCCGCCATTGTCGCGGACGACTCCCTTCGGCCGACCGGTCGTGCCGGACGTATAGAGAATGTAAAGAGGGTCAGTCGCCAGGACCGGCACGCAATTATAGACCGAGCGCGCATGCACGAGCGCATGATCGCGGGTCGATGCCCAGTCGTGATCGCGGCCGGCGATCATGGTCGCTTCAAGCTGCGGGCGCTGGAGGATCAGACAAGCGTCAGGCTTGTGCGCGGCAAGCGTGATCGCCTCGTCGAGCAGCGGCTTATAGGCAACGACCCGGCCGGGCTCGATCCCGCAACTCGCCGACAGGATCACCTTCGGCTTGGCGTCGTCGATGCGGGTGGCGAGTTCGCGCGCTGCAAAGCCTCCGAACACGACCGAATGGATGGCACCGATGCGCGCGCAGGCAAGCATCGCCACCACCGCCTCCGGCACCATCGGCATGTAGAGGACGACCCGGTCGCCCTTCTCCACGCCAAAGTCGCGCAGGATCGCGGCGAGCACCTGCGTTTCCGTCAGCAGGCGATGATACGTGATGGTGCGCTTGCTGCCCGTAACCGGCGAATCGTAAATGATCGCGATCTGATCGCCGCGTCCGGCATCAACCTGACGGTCGACGGCGTTGAAACAGGTGTTGCAGACGCCGCCGACGAACCAGCGGCCGTAGATGCCGGCCTTCGGATCGAACACCGTCTTGGGCTTTTCGAACCAATCGACGTCTTGCGCCGCCTCGCCCCAAAAGCCTTGCGGGTCGCGCTGCCAACGCGCGTAGACCTCGTGATACCTGGTCGAACGGGCGTCCATGACGCGGTCTCCTCCCAGTTTGCCCGTCACCGCTGAGGCGGCCACCAAAGGCTTCGACCCGAAGTTCCGCAGCCCTCGAAGGATGACGGATCAGCGAACCTTTGCAAGACCGTGCCCGCGGCAGCTTACCCATGCGCCACTGCACTGGCCTTCTCGCCCACGCTTTGATCTATGTCACAGCACATCGGCCCAGCTTCGGCCCAGCCTCGCCAATTCCCGTGATCACCGACCCGCTGTTCTACCTTTTGGCCATACCCGCCGTGATCCTGCTCGGCCTCGGCAAAGGCGGCTTTGCCGGCCTCGGCATGATCTGCGTGCCGCTGCTGACGCTGCGGGTGCCTATCCTGCAGGGCGCCGCCATCATCCTCCCGCTTCTCGTCACCCAGGACGCTATCTCGGTGTGGACCTATCGCCGCACCTGGAGCACGTGGAATCTGAAGGTCTTGGTCCCCGGCGCGATCATCGGCATGAGCGCCGGCACCGCGTTTGCGAGCCACGTTTCCAACGCAGCGGTCGAGCTTGTAGGCGGCCTCATCGGTCTTAGCTTCGTGCTCTACCGCTGGCTCGGCCGGTGGCTGTGGCCGCACCTGCTTCGCTCCGCCGAAAATACCAGCCGGCCGCATGCGGTCGTCGGCGTATTCTGGGGATCACTCGCGGGCTTCATGTCGCTTCTGGTCAACGTCGGCACGCCGCCATATCAGATCCACATCCTGCCTCAGCGGCTCGAGAAGCTCACGTTCGTGGGCACGACGGTCATGTTTTTCGCCTTCATGAATTTGATGAAGATCGGCCCGTATTTCCTGCTCGGACAATTTTCGCTGCGCAACTTCGCTACATCCATGGCCTTGCTGCCGCTTGCCGTCGCTTCAAACTTCACCGGCATCTGGCTGGTGCGCCGGACATCGACGGAGCGGTTCTACCGGGTCACCTATTTGCTGATGTTCTGCATTTCGCTCGCGCTGATCTGGCAAGGTGGGACGGCTTTGCGGCATTGATCGCCGTCGCATCTTTTCGCTAGGCTACACGCCGCCAGCGAGAACACGGGCACGGAGATGGGGAGCGACATGGCGACACCCTACGACACCGGCCTCGACCGCAATGCAGCAAATTTCCAGCCGCTGACGCCGCTGTCGTTCCTGGCGCGCGCCGCGGCCGTCTACCCGGATCAGACCGCGATCATTCACGGCAACCGCTCGTGGACCTATCGGGAGTTTTATGCGCGCGCGCGGCGGCTGGCGTCGGCACTGGCGCGGCGCGGGATCAAACGCGGCGACACGGTCGCGGTGGTGTTGCCCAACGTGCCGGCGATGCTGGAAGCGCACTACGGCGTGGCCATGGCTGGCGCTGTACTCAATTCCGTCAACACGCGGCTCGATGCCGCAGTGATCTCGTTTCAGTTCGACCATGGCGAAGCGAAGTTGCTGATCGTCGACCGCGAGTTCGCCAAGGTGACGAAAGACGCTTTGGCAAACTGCAAGGCGAAGCCGCTGGTGATCGATTATGACGATCCGGAATTCAAGGGCTCAGGCGAAAGGATCGGCGAACTCGAATACGAAGAGTTCCTGCGCGAAGGCGACCCCGAGTTTTCCTGGCTGATGCCGCAGGACGAATGGGACGCCATCTCGCTCAATTACACGTCGGGCACCACCGGCGATCCGAAGGGCGTGGTCTATCACCACCGCGGCGCCTATCTGCTCGCGCTCGCCAACGTCATCACCTGCGGCATGGGCAAACATCCGGCCTATCTGTGGACGCTGCCCATGTTCCACTGCAACGGCTGGTGCTCTCCCTGGACGGTGTCGGTCGTTGCGGGGACGCATGTGTGCTTGCGCGCGGTGCGCGCAGCGCCGATCTTTGATGCCATCGTCACCCACAAGGTCACGCACCTGTGCGGCGCGCCGATTGTGATGTCGACGTTGCTGAACGCCGCCGCGCACGAAAAGAAGCCGCTGCCGCACACGATCGAATTCGTCACCGCCGCGGCGCCACCGCCGGAGTCCGTGCTCGCGGCGATGAAAGCGGCCGGCTTCAACGTCACCCACGTCTACGGCCTGACCGAGACTTACGGACCGGCGAGCGTGAACGATTGGCATCGGGAATGGGACAAACTGCCCGCCTCCGAGCAGGCGGCGAAGAAGGCGCGCCAGGGCGTCCGCTACCCGGTGCTCGAAGCGCTCGACGTGCTCGATTCGGCGACGATGCGGCCGGTGCCGCGCGACGGCGAGACACTGGGCGAGGTGATGTTCCGCGGCAACGTGGTGATGAAGGGCTATCTGAAAAACAAGGCGGCGACGGAAAGAGAATTCGCCGACGGCTGGTTTCATTCCGGCGATCTCGGCGTCATTCACCCCGACGGTTACATCCAGCTCAAGGACCGTTCCAAGGACATCATCATTTCCGGGGGCGAGAACATTTCGTCAATCGAAGTCGAAGACGCGCTCCACAAGCACCCAGCTGTGCAAGCGGTCGCCGTGGTGGCCAAACCCGACGACAAATGGGGCGAGACGCCATGCGCGTTCGTCGAACTGAAACCGGGCGCGACCGCCAGCGCCGAGGAGCTGATTGCCTGGTCCAGAAAGCACCTCGCCGCCTACAAATGCCCGCGCACCGTTGTGTTCGCGGAGATTCCAAAAACGAGCACCGGCAAGCTGCAGAAATTCAAGCTGCGAGAAATCGCGAAGGCTATGTGATCACAGCATGCGCCGTTCGTTGCCGCGTAAGCGATCCAAACAAGGATTTGGGCGTCGGCAATGAAGCACCGGCCCCCGCTCGCGCGGGGCATACCGACTGCAATGAACGCCGATTGATCGTTTAGTGGACGAGCGCTTCTTGCTGTAGGCGCGCGATCTCATCCTTTACGAGAAGCTTCTTTCGTTTCAATTCCGCAATTGTCAAACCGTCAGTAGATGGGTGCGTCTGGGCATCGTTGATTTCTTGCTCCAGGGCTTGGTGTCGTTTTTCGAGTTCCGCAAGATGCGATTGGATCGCCATGTGGCCTATCTCCTTGCGTGTCTACTGCCTGTTCCCGACTATAGTTCCAGCGTCACCAGGACTCATGATACTCCGATTATGCTGCGGCGAAAGTCCCCCGTCGTGCACTGTGTCATACGCTGGGCGGGCTTGTCGGACGTTAACCAAACCACGATAATCGACCACAAGTTATTGGCTTGAGACCGTGCCCAAGCCGCAGCGTAGCCGGACCCAAGCCGCGACCAAGGCGGGAATGACGAAAGAGGAAGAACACGAGCTTCGGGCGCAGCTTTCGCGCCTCCTGCAGGAGCATCGTGACCTCGACGCCGCGATTGCCGCACTGCAAGAATCGCCGGGCGCCGACATCATCCAGGTTCAGCGCCTGAAGAAGCGCAAGCTGCAACTGCGCGACCGCATCACCTTCATCGAAGACCAGCTCACGCCAGATATCATTGCGTAATCCCCTTCTCTCCCCGCTTGCCGGGAGAAGGTCGGGATAAGGACGTATGTCCGCCTGCTCAGATTTTCGGCAACGCCCTCTCAACTCGGATTGCTGCGCCGTCCGGCCTCTCCCCGCGCGTGGGGAAAGGTATTCCTCTCGCCCTTGCGGGCGTACATGGCGGCGTCGGCGCGGGCGAGCAGGTCGGTCGGCGTGTCGAGCGCTCCGATCAGCGCGACGCCCGCGGAAGCGGCAACGACTACTGTCGAGGAGCCCCACCGCACCGGCGTTGAATAGATGGCCTTCTCGAGAGCCGCAGCCTTGGCGGCGGCGGCAGGCCCGCTCACGTTCCACAACAGGACGACGAACTCATCACCCCCGATGTGCGCGACCAGATCCGAGGCGCGCACATGCCGAACGATCGCCGCTGCCACTGCTTTGAGCACCGCATCTCCCGCCGCGTGGCCGTGGCGATCATTGACCGGCTTGAACCCGTCGAGATCCAAATAAACGAGCGCAGCACTCGTGCCGTAACGCTTGACGTAGGCGACCGAGCGTTTGAGCTCGCGCTCAAAGCTGCGGCGGTTCAAAAGTTCGGTGAGCGGATCGATATCGACTTTGGCCTCGAGATCGACGATGCGCGCGCGCGATTGTTCGAGCTGCGCCGCGAGCCGATCGACCTCATTCGCAAGCCGCATGGCTTCCGATTGCGACCGCGCTTTCGCCGGCTTTGGCTGATCGGCGGAAGGCTGTTTCTCAACGCCTGCGCGCCGACGCTTGGCGGCCGACCGCAATGCAGCGCCCTTGCGCGCCAGTCTTGCCGAGCCTTTCGCCGCGTCCTGCGTCATTGCATTGCCGCCACTCTCCCGCGAATCACGGCACGAAGATAACCCACGTCAGCACGCGCATTTTTGGCGGTTTACAGCCACCCAAACGCCCCGGACGAGGCCTGCGGCGGATTGTCGCAATATGGGCCGCGTTCACCGCGACGGATTGGACAAAGTAGTCTCACTGACAAGAATCACTGCGCTTGCAGAAACGACAGCGGCTCCGTCTTTTCATCGTTAAAGACGGCGGCCGTCAGCGGTCCGCCGAACGCAGCTGCGGTATCGAGATTGAGCCGGTTGACGCGCAGCTCCGGCTTTGAGTCCTCCAAAGGCGTATGGCCGTGAACGATCAGACGCCCGTAGTCGCGGCTGTTGGTGAGGAATGGCAATCTGATCCAGAGCAACTCTTGTTCGTCCTGCGCGTCGAGCGGCCTACTCGGATTGACGCCGGCATGGACGAAAAAGCGCCGGCCGTCGTCGAAGAACAATCGCAGCGAACGCATCCAATCAAGATGGGCGCGGGGCAGATCGCCGATGTCCTTCACGCCGTAGCTTTGCAGTGTCTCTGCTCCGCCGTTACGCAGCCAAGCTCCCGCCTGCATTGTGCCGTCGAGCAGAGACAGTGCCCACGCCTCGTGATTTCCCTTGAGCGCGATAATTTGCTTCGGCAGATCCGCCTGCAGACTCATCATAAACCGCACGACGCCGGCCGAGTCGGGCCCGCGGTCGATGTAGTCGCCCAAAAAAACGAACCGGAATGCTTGGCCGTTGGCGTGTTCGCGGCACGCCTCGACAAGGGCGCGGAGTTTTTCCAGCGAACCGTGAATGTCTCCGACGGCGTAAGTTAACAACATACAGATCGCTTTCCCGGTATTTTCGGTACGTTTTCCCAATGATGGCCACATTCGGGCATCATTGTTCAGACGACATTCACGAAGATATTGGAACTCTACCCTAAAGGGGGCGGTTGGAAGTGCGAGGATCAACACCCTATCGAGGTAATGCCATGAAGAAGATTGTCACAGCTCTCTTGGCCGCAGCGACTATCGCCCTAGCGACAATGGCCACGTCGGGCACGGCCGAGGCACGTTGGTGGGGCCCGGGACCGGTATTCGGCGGTTTCTTGGCTGGCGCTCTCGTCGGCAGCGCGCTGGCAGCGCCTTACTATTATCCGTACGGCTACTACGGGTACGGTCCGTATGCCTATGGACCGTGCGTTTGGCGCACCTATTGGAACGGGTACCGCTGGGTACGCGCCTGCTACTAAGCGCGAGCGCTCCACGGTCTCCCGTCAACGACGGCGTCCCACGATAGGACGCCGTCCCACGATAGGACGCCGCAGGCTTCTTTATTTTGGATAGCCATCAACAATCCTGACAAAACAGGGCTCGCGCACCCAATTTCCGCCAAAGAGTCCATACTCTAATGGAGGCTTGGGGCGAGTTCTTGAGACCAACCGGGGGTATCACGGGGACTTCCGCTCAGAGAAATTCTGGATCGGGACCCGACCGATCGCACGAGGAGAATACATGCACAAATCGCTCATCGGGCTTGCCGCGGCAACTGGCATTGGCCTTGCGTCGTTATCTGCCCCCAGTACGGCGAACGCTGGCTGCTTTGGCTGCGCCGTAGGTGCAGGCGTCCTCGGAGGGGTAGCCGCCGGCGCGATCATCGGCAGCGCCATTGCCAATAGTCCTCCTCCGCCGCCGGCCTACTATCCGCCGCCTCCCGGCTATTACCCGCCGCCCCCTCCTCCGGGCTACGGACCACCTCCCGGCTACGGACCTCCGCCGCCACCTCCCGGCGCCTATGCGGCTCCGCCCGAGGCTTACGCGCAGCTGGCGCCCGGATGTCATTGGGCCAAGCGCCGCGTGTGGGTCGAGGAGTTCAACGGATATCGGGTGCGGACCGTACAGGTCTGCCCGTAATCAGGGTGCGTTTGTTGCGCATCTGCGCACTGAATTCAGCCGGCCGGCTCATCTGCAGCCGGCCGGTTTGCTTTTGCGCGCCGCGCTTATCTGGCACCATCCCATTCGAGCGACGCGCACGAGCGGCGATTTGATCGTCGCGGTGTTCTCGTGATTGCGCCGCCGGAGACCGCCAGAGCCCCGATCATGCGCCCCCTCGCAGCACAACAGAAGTCGAGCATCGAGAAGGCGAGCAAACAGTCACCCGTTGCGCAGGCGTTGGCGGTGTGCCGTAGATTTATCGCCCGGCCATGGCGCGCCGTCGGGCCGCGCGCACGTTCGGCTTCCCATGTGAGGAAGGCGTTGATAGGGACCGCAATCGCCGCGCTGTGCATCTATGTGGGCATCGCGACCGTGCTGTACGTAACGCAGCGTTCGCTGATGTATTTCCCCGACACGGCTCACGTCACGCCGGCCCAGGCGGGCCTGCCCGAGGCCGAGGAAGTGACGCTCACGGCCGCGGACGGCGTCGGCATCACCGTGTGGCACGTCGCGCCGAAAGATGGCAGACCGATCATTCTCTATTTCCACGGCAATGGCGGCGCGCTGCGCTACCGCGTCGAGCGTTTCAAGAAACTCATCGCCGAGGGCGTCGGCCTGGTGGCGCTCGAATATCGGGGCTTCGGCGGCAACGCCGGCAGCCCGAGCGAACACGGTTTGATCGCCGACGCCGAGGCCGCTTACGCGTTCGCGGCAGCGCGCTATCCGGCAAAGCAGATCGTGCTCTGGGGCGAGTCGCTCGGCTCCGGCGTCGCGGTCGCTATCGCGGCGGAAAAGCCGGTCGGCCGCATAATCCTGGAGGCGCCGTTCACTTCGACGGCCGCAGTCGCCTCGATCCGTTATTGGTACATGCCGGTGCGGTTGTTGATGAAGGACCAATTCCACTCCGACGAACGCATCGGCAAAGTCACGGCACCGCTCTTGATCCTGCACGGCTTCCAGGACCAGACCGTCCCCTATGCGATGGGCGAACGGCTGTTCGAACTTGCCAACCAGCCCAAGCACATCGTGAAGTTTCTCGACGGGGGACACGAGGATCTCGACGCCAACGGCGCGCTCCACGCCGTCGCCCTCTTCCTAGCCGGCGATTTGGACTAGCGAGCGCCGCGGTTTATAATGCGCGCCCGAAAACCTCCTCTGCGAAGCGCACCATAGAGGTCAGAAATGGCGCTCATTTACTTGTATTTTTTGCTGGCAATTCTCATTGGCATTATCGCCAGCGCGCGCGGCCGCGCCTGGTGGCGGTGGTTTCTCATTTCCCTTTTCCTTACACCTGTGATCGCCGGCCTTCTGGTATTGGTCCTTCCCAGGGAGCCCTCGGAGCACAGATTCATCGACAATTTCGGCATCCATTCGCACCAGATCGACGCGGCACCTGCCGACTGCATACTGCGGGTCATTCGACTTTCCAGCTTTTCCGAGCGACGGCATCCGTATGAGATTTTCATCAACGGTGCGTTCGTCGGCGCTCTTAAGCGAAACCGCGTCATTGAATTTCGCGTCCCTTCGGGTACCCTTGTGGTAGAAATCCGCACCGGCCGGATCGGAAGCCGTCCGCTCATGGTCGAGACCTCACCTGACCGCAAGGTCGAAATCGAAGTGTGGAATCGCGGCGGCACGCTGCGCGCGATCTGGGCCGCCACCCTTGGCTCCGACGAGTTCCTGGCGGTACGGCAGCGGCCAACAGCATCGGCCGCCACCGCCGCAGCGTGACCTCGAGGGAGCACGAGATGCGCTCGCAGCGGGACGCCGCATAAGCCCCCAGCCATGAAGATCGTCGTGATGGCAGCCGGTGGCGTCGGCGGATATTACGGCGCGCGCCTCGCAGCCGGCGGCGAGGAAGTACACTTCATCGCGCGCGGCGCGCATCTCGCCGCCCTGCGTGCCGATGGCCTCAAGCTCAAAAGCCCCAATGGCGATCTTTACATGCGATCGGTCTCCGCCACCGACGATCTGCGAGGCATCGGTACCCCTCACGTCGTCATTTTCGCGGTCAAGCAATACGACACCAGCGAAGCTGCCAGGCTCATTGCGCCGATGATCAGCAAGGAAACGGCGGTCATCACCGTTCAGAACGGAATGGACCCGCAGGAGCGGCTGCAAACGATTCTCGGCCGCGACGTTGTCATGGGTGGCACCGCCTTTATCACCGGCGCCGCAATCGTGTCTCCCGGCGTCATCACCCATACGGGCGTGCGGGCGCGCCTCATCTTCGGCGAGTACGACCGCAGCATGAGCACGCGCAGCCAACGGTTTCTTGCGGCCTGCAATAACGCGAAGATCGATGCGGTCCTTTCCAACGATATCGTCAAGGACATGTGGACGAAGTTTGCGCTACTGACCGCATTCAGTGGCGTCACCAGCATGATGCGCAAACCGGCCGGCGCGATCATGGGCGATCCGGATACCCGCAAGCTCCTCGTCGATGCGATCGCGGAAACCGCCGCCGTCGCCGCCGCCAAAGGGATCGATCTGGGCGCGGATTTTGTGGAGCGGCACAAAGACTATTATGGCAACGTGTCGCCCGACACCAAGTCGTCCATGCTGATGGATCTTGAGAGCCACCGGCGTCTTGAGCTCGAGTGGCTATCCGGTGCGGTCGCCCGTTTCGGCGAAGAATTGGGCGTACCGACGCCAGTGCATCATTCCATCTATGCAACTCTGAAACGCCATGCCAATGGCGGTGGCTGATTGGCGGCCCAGCAAATCCTTAATTTACCGGCCCATGCCCCCTTGCACACGCTGGCGCGCGCGATGCAGGCCGTGGTTTGAGAAAGTCGGCTCCGCTATGGTGAGAGAGGCACCCGGCCTCCTGCGATGGGTGGGCGACTGGACCGCTGACCGGTTTTGCGTTGGAAAGCCGCGATGACTGTCGAGAGTACCGCGCGCGTCGTAAAGATCTTCGTCTCGTCGCCGGCCGACGTGGCGCCGGAGCGCGGGCGCGTACAAGCGGTCGCCGCCAAGCTTAATCGCGACTACGAAGGCCTTGTCCATTTCGACACGGTGCTGTGGGAGGAGCACTTCTACAAAGCCGACCGCAGCTTTCAGCCGCAGATTCAAAAGCCGGAAGCCTGCGACATCCTGGTATCGATTTTCTGGACGCGCATCGGCACGGAGCTGCCGGGGGATTTCGGCCGCATGCCGAACGGCAAGCCCTATCCGTCCGGTACCGCGTATGAATTGCTGAGCGCACTGGAGGCTTCGCGTTCAAAAGGCCTCCCGGACGTCTATGTCTTCCGCAAGACCGCAGACGCGGTGCTGCCGACGGCTGACCTTGACCGCCGGCGTCAGGCGCAGACCCAGCTCGATGCACTCGAAGTGTTCTGGAGCGAGTGGTTCAAGTCCGAGGACGGACATTTCAAGGCGGCGTTTCAGACATTCGGCAATACCGACGACTTCGAGCACCAGATCGAGGAATTGCTGCAGCAATGGCTGCACAGCCGTCACATGCTCGGCCCACGGCTGAAATGGCCGAAAGAAAAAGGTTCGCCCTTCCCTGGTCTGGCTGCATTCGAGGCCGAACACGCGGCGGTGTTCTTCGGCCGCGACCGGGCGATCGATGAGGCGCGGCGGCGCCTGGCGGCCGCGGCCGAACATGACACGCCATTTTTGCTGATCGTCGGCGCCAGCGGCTCGGGCAAGTCGTCGCTCGCGCGCGCCGGGCTGATCCCGCGCCTGACGACCCCGGGCGTGGTGGCGGCTATCGATGTCTGGCGCGCAACGACCATGAAGCCGGGCGAAGGGCAAGCCGGTCCGGTGACATCGTTGGCGACGGCCCTGTTCGCAGCGCTGCCGGAATTGGCGCAAGGCGATTTCTCCAGCGCCGCCGTGCTCGCCGATAATCTGCGGCGCGGGGGCTCGCCGGCCGCGCGGCCGATCGTCGGCGCACTCGCGCGCGTGGCCGAAGCGGCGCAACGCGAACTCCGTTCCGATCGACCGTTGCGGCCGGCGCTGGTGTTGCTTGTCGATCAACTGGACGAACTCTTTGTGCAAGCAGTCGGCGACGAAGAGCGCGCGGCGTTTGCGGAGGCCATCAAGGAGCTGGTAGCGACTGGTCAAGTCTGGTGCATCGCCACGCTGCGCGCTGATCTCTACGAGCTGCTGCTCAAACAACCCGTGCTCAAGGCGCTCAAGGAAGCCGGCGCCGGCTTGGATCTCGGGCCGCCCGGTCCTGCGGAGCTCGCCGAAATCGTGCGCGCGCCGGCCGCGGCGGCGGGGTTACTGTTCGAGCGTAACGCCGAGCACGGCGCGCTCGACGACCGTCTGCTCGCCGACGCCAAAACCGCCGACAGTTTGCCGCTCCTGCAATTCACTCTGCGGCAGCTCTACGAACGGCGCGTCGAGCGCGATGGCGAGACGCTGTTGACGCACGCTGCCTATGACGAGCTTGGCGGGCTGCAAGGCGCCATCGCGGCGGAGGCAGAGCGCGCGGTGGCGAACCTACCGGCGGGGACGCTCGATGCTTTGCCGCAGCTATTGCGGCAACTGGCTGAGCCGTCCCGCGACGGCAAGTCCCTGACGTTGCGCGAGGCGTCGCAAGCCGAAGTCACCGCAGAGCCGAAGGAAGCAGCGTTGGTGCAGGCGCTGTTGGGGGCGCGCATCCTGGTGGCGCGCCAGGACGCCGCCGGCAAGCCGGCGCTGCGGCTCGCGCACGACGCGGTGCTGAGCAGTTGGCCGAAGGCGGCGGAAGCCGCACAGGCCAGCCGCGAGTTTTATCGGGTGCGTGCCGAAGTCGAGGACGCGGAGCGGCGCTGGCAGGAACACGGGCAGCCCAAGGATCGCCTGATCCAGCGCGGCGTACCGCTGGCTGAAGCCGAAAAGCTCGTCACCGATTTCGCCGGCGAATTGCCGGGCGAACTCGTCGGCTACGTCAATGCTTCGCGCAGTCAGGCACGGCTGCGGCAGCGGCTGGTGGCGGGTGCTGCGGTGTTCTTCTTCGTGCTTGCCGTTGTGGCGACCGGCGCCGGTCTTTGGGCCTACCGTGAGCGGCAACGCGCCGAAGCAACTCTTGCGGCCGCCACCGCGACCGCGAACGGTCTTGTGTTTGACTTGGCGCAGCGCTTCCGCAACGCGGTTGGTGTCCCTGCCTCGCTCATCAAGGACATTCTCGACCGGGCCCGCGCGCTGCAAGAGCAGCTCATCAAGTCCGGCCAGGTGACGCCCGAATTAAAGCACAGCGAAGACGTGGCGTTGACCGAGATGGCGGATTCGCTGCTGGCGATCGGCGACACCGCCGGCGCGCTGTCCGCAGCGCAACAGGCTCAGCAGATCGATGCCGATCTTGTCGCCGCAGATCCCAGCAACGCCGACTGGCTGCGCGCCTTGGAAGTGTCTGACGAGACGGTCGGCGATGTGCAGGTGGCGATGGGCGACCTTGCGGGAGCGCTGAAATCCTATCAAGCCAACCTCACCATCGCGCGAAGGCTGGCGCAGTCCTATCCGGCCAACAAAATCCTGCAGCGCGATTTGGCGGTGGCGCACAACAGGATCGGCAACGTGCAGATGGCGCAAGGCGACCTTGCGGGTGCGTTGAAATCCCATCAGGACGGCCTCGCCATTTCCCGGGGGTTGGCGCAATCCAATCCGAACAATGCCGGCGCGCTACACGACGTCGCATTGTCGGACATCAAGGTTGGCGACGTCGAGGTTGCCCAAGGCGATCTCGCAGCGGCGCTGAAATCGCTGCGCGACAGTCTCGCCATTCAGCAGCAACTGGCAAAGTCGAATCCCAGCGATGCCTCGGTGCAGCACGATCTTTCGGTCGTAGACCAAAGACTGGGCGACGTGCAGATTGAGCAAGGCGATCTCGCCGGCGCGCTCGCGTCATACCGCGACGGTATCGCCGTTTTCGAGCCCCTGGCGCAATCCGATGCCAGTAACGCCAAATGGCAGCGCGAACTTTCGGTGTTTTATGAGCGCATGGGCAACGTGGAGGTCGCGCAGGGCGACCTCGGCAGCGCGCTCAAATCCTACAACGACTGCCTCGCCATCCGGGAACGGATCGCCAAAGCCGATCCCGGCAACAGCGGCTGGCAACACGATCTTGCGGCCGCGGTCCTGAAAGTCGGCGACGTTCAGCTTGCGCGCGGCGATCTCACGGGCGCGCTCGCATCGTTCACAAACGGTCTGTCGTTGATGCAGCGATTGACCAAAGCCGATTCGAGCAACGCCACCTGGCAGCGCGACATAACCGTGGCATTGAACAAGGTGGGAGCGGTGCGTGCGGCGCAAGGCGAGCTCGCTCCCGCGCTTCAGTCATATCAGGACGCCCTCGCTATCACCCAAAGGCTGGCAAAGTCCGATCCGGCAAACGCCGCTTGGCAGCGCGATCTTTCGGTCTGCCTGAACAACGTCGGCGATATCCAGATCGCGCAAGGGGACCTTGCGGGCGCACTAAAATCCTATAGCGACGGCCTTGTCACCGCGCAGCAACTTGCAAAATCCGATCCCAGCAACACCGGGTGGCAACGCGATTTATCTGTAAGCCACCAGCGCGTGGGCAATGTCCAAGTTTTGCAGGGCGATTTCCCGGCGGCGCTCAGCTCGCACCAGGCCAATCTCGCCATCATGGAGCGGCTGGCGAAGTCCGATCCGAGCAATGCCGGCTGGCAGCGCGACCTTTCGCTGTCGTACGAAAAAGTCGGAGACGTGCAGGCGGATCAGCACGATCTTACGGCCGCGCTGAGTTCCTTCCAGGCGAGCCTCGCTCTCCGGCAGACGCTGGCGAAGTCCGATCCGCGCAATGCCGGCTGGCAGCGCGATCTGTCGCTGTCGTACAACCGGGTGGGCACGCTCCAACGAGCCCAGGGCGATCTCACCGCGGCGTTGAGCTCCTATCAGGCCAGCCTAAGCATCGTCGATCACTTGACGACATCCGAACCCGGCAATGTTGGCTGGCAACGCGACCTGACGTTCACATTGAACCGGCTGGGCGAAGTACAAATGGCGCAGAACAATCTGGCGGACGCGCTGGCGTCATTCCAGAGAGGCTTTGCGGCCATCGAGGCCATCGCCGCCGGCAACCCCACCAATACCGGCTTTCAGTTCGATCTGGCGATTTCCTATGCCGAACTCGCGTCGGCGCTGAGGAAAACGAATGAGCCGCAGCAGGCGCTTTCAGCATTGCAAAAGGGTCAGTCAGTGGTGGAACGGCTGACAGGGTTGGCGCCGAATAATGCTCGCTGGAAGCAGGAGCTTGCCTGGTTCACCGGACAAATTGCCGAGTTGACGCCACCAAAAAATTGACTGGCTCCGTCAGTAACCGCGGGACCGGTCCACCGCGTTGAGTAGCGGCTCGCCACGCAAGGCGCGCCGGATGTTCGCCGCAATGATCGGTGCGCCACTTTTTGCATCGGAAATAGCCGCCACATGCGGCGTAATCAGAATACGATTGTTGCGCCAGAATGGGTGGCCGGGCGGCAATGGCTCTTCGCCGAACACATCCAGCATGGCTCCGCCAAGCTGGCCGATGTCCAACGCCGCCAGAAGATCAGGGTCAACCAGGTGATCTCCCCTGCCCACGTTGATCACCGCAGCCCCTCTTTCAAGCAGCCCGAACAGCCGCGCGTTCAGAATGCCTTTGGTTTCGTTGGTCAGCGGCAAGAGGCAGATCAGGCAACGAAGGCCATCTGCGAAAGCGCCCATCGCCTCTCGTCCGGCGTAGCAGCCAACCCCCGCCATGTTCTTTTGCCGCGCTGACCAGCCGCGGACCGGGAATCCGTTGGCTGTGAGGCGCGCCGCCACAGCACTTCCCAGTACGCCCAGGCCCATCACGCCGACGGCAAATTCCTCGCGCCGTATCGGCGCGAAAAAGTTCCATCGGCGCTCGCGCTCGTACACGTCGAGATTTCGATAAAATCTCAACACACCGGCGAGGCAATATTCGGTCATCGCGTCGGCGAGATTGGGATCGACGAGGCGAGCGATTTGCACGCCAGGCGGTATCGTCTCCGGGTCCAGTTGATTGATCCCGGCGCCGAGCGACAGCACCGCGATAAGCGACGCATAGGCCCCGAGGCCGGTGGCCGGCTGATCCCAGAATACGCCGACACGGACCTTCGCCGGGTCGGCAACTTCAGAATGCTGGCAAATCTCGACGTCCGGCAAGAGGCGGCGCAGCCGAGGAAGCCATTCGTTCGAATCGTCAACCGTGCTGTGAAAGACGACGCTCATGTTTGGGCGCATGCGGCGGGATGAGATCGCGCCGTCATCAAGACCATCCGAAATGTCGGCGCAGGCTGACAACGTGGGCGCCGTGGCCAATCCTATAACCGTCGAGGGTACCGCCGCCGACATTAACAGCGACGACCTCGCCGGCGCGATTAAGCACCGGTGCGCCGCTGGTGTAGGGCGGTAATGCCACCGGCTTGGCGTACCGAAAGACAAACGTATCGTCGGTGAGTTCGGCGACCACGGCCGGGCTGGTTCTTTCGCCAATGCCGCGCCCGAGGTTCACGGCGAGCCAGACCGGACCGCCAACGGCCGGCATCGCGCGTGCAACCCGCAAGGGCTGGAATTTCGACGTAGGCAGGACGCGGAAGGCCGCGACATCGCGCTGCGAGTACGGCTCTGAGGTACAAATCCGCGCGCGCGGCAGCGTCAACATTTCGCCCGCAGAGCCCAACTCACTGAGGATCCAATTCGCCGCGTATGGATCGTACAACTGAACGCCGGTGACCTGATGAGGTAATTCGTAGCCGCTGTAGGCCGTGTTGCTCTCGGAACAATCGATGCCTCTGAATTTGGCGAGCTCATCCAATACGTGGAGCGCCGTGAGCACCAGCGGCAGGCCTCCGTCTTCAGCGACAACGACGAAGCCGTAGCTGCCGAAGAACGACTCGCGCCCGCTGCGAAACTCCGGACGAACCACGAAGCGATCCGGAACCGCGGGCGCCGGCGCGGTGCTCCATGGCACCGCGAGCCATGGCGTCACCCGCTCGCGCTCAATGCCTTCGAATGCGCGAAATACATGAGGGCCTGCGGGCGCCTCGCGGGCTTCCGGCGGAGGATGTTTCAGCTGGCCTTGTTCGAACAAACGGTAACACGCTTGGCACAGATCGTTATCCGCGCCCGCCGGGCAGGTTTGACAGGTAAAGCGCAAGCCGACGATAGGCGCAGCACCGCAGGCGTGACATCGATTCCAGATATGGAGCAACTCAACTCCGCCTGACGGCATCCGCCGGACCTCGCAAATCGCACGTTCCCAAATGACGCCGCAGCATCGGAGATGGCCGAGTTATACTTTGCAAGTTCGGCTTGGCAATATCACCAACACGCGGTGTCCGAATTGGCGCGCGAATGGTTTGCTTTGCCGGAATCCGATACGATATCAACGTCGAATCACTTCGCGCGTACTAACGCAGGAGGCGTGGAGATGACGAGCACGATCATCACCGTAGCGACGATGAAGGGCGGCAGCGGCAAAAGTACGGTCGCGAGCTGCCTGGCGGTCTACTGGCATCTCAACGGCCGCCGCCCCATCCTGATCGATGCCGATCCGCAACGCTCGATCATGCGGATCGCCGAACGCGAACGCGCGCTCGGCAGCGTTTCGATCGTCGAGGATGCGACACCGGAAGCTTCCGCGACCGCGCGGCGGCTCAGTCACAGCGGCAGTCCGCTGATCATCGATACGCCCGGATTCCGCTCAACAACAACGCTGGATTGCCTGGCGGCCTCGGATTTCATTCTCGTTCCAGTCAGGGCGTCGCCGCTCGACGTTGACCGCATGCTTGATCTGATAAGCATGCTGACCGATCGTCCCGATGGTCGGCGACCGCCTTTCCGCTGCCTACTGACACAGACGACCCGGGAGTCCGTCATAGCAAGACACATCCGTGCCGAACTGGCCGACGCGGGCCTGCCGGTTTTGCACGCCGAAATGACCAACCGGGTCGCCTATCCGGAGGCCAGTTTGTGGGGCGCTACGCCGAACCTGATTGACAGCCACGGACCTGCAGCGCAGGAAATTGCCGCCATCGGCGACGAGATCGACTTCGTATTGGGAACCAGGCAGGCGGCTGCATGAGCCGGAAAAAGCTCCCCAAGGCCATCACACGATCGACTGGGGACTTACCGGAAGCCGGTACTGGGGCGGGCGAGTACCACAAGACACAACGGCCGCGCCACCGCGCGCCCAAAAGTTCCGAGAAGAGTTCTGCGAGCGAACAGCCCTCCCCTCCACCTGACATAGCCAAGGCGGCACCGGCAACGCGCCGTCGCACTTCGAAGAGTTCCTCGCACGAGGAGCGGACCTCCGCGCCGCAACCGGCTTCTCCCCCCGATACCGCCAAAGTCGAACCGGCAGCGCGCTCCAGCGCACCCGAGACTTCCTCGCACGACGAAGTCACCGCGGCGCAACCGGCGTCACCACCCGATAACGCCAAGGTGGAATCAGCGGCCGAGACTTCTCCACGGCCGATGGAAGGCGAGCTGCTCCCGCCCGCGGTCTCGACTCATGCGGCGGAAGAGCCGCGCGCGCACAATCGGCGCGCCGTCGCGGAGAAAATCGTCGACCGTTATAAATTGTACGCGGCCGTGGGCGGATTGTCCCCCATACCGATCATGACGGCCGCCGGCGTGACGGTCGTCGTGCTGCAGATGGTCAAAACGCTGAGCAACCTTTACGAGGTGCCGTTCGAGCGCGACCTCACCCGATCGATCGTCGTTGGACTTGTGGGCGGCGCGATCCCTACCGGGCTCGGCGTTGCAACAGCCTCGGCGCTCGCCTTGGCGTTTCCCGGAGTAGGCTTCGTCGGCGTGGCGGTTTCCGCCCTCACCGCTTCCGCGTTGACCGGCAGGATCGGCTTGGTCTTCGTTGAGCGCTTCGAAAGCGGAGCGATGCCGCCCGTAGTTAGCGAAAGCACCGCGTAACATCTTTCGCGTGGCCGAGGCTGAAAGCTGTGACCAATATCCGCATCATTCTGCACGGCAAGTCAGCCGGTAATATTCCCCTGAGGGCAGCTGTTCACGCCCTGCGCAACGATGGCCACGTTGTGGAGGTGCGGGTCACTTGGGAAGCAGGGGACGCCGCGCGATTGACTACCGAGGCCGTCACCGAGGCTGGACAAGGAAAAGTTGATTGCGTTGTGGCTGGTGGCGGTGACGGAACGATCAACGAGGTATTTGCCACCGCCTATAGGGCTGGTTTGCCTGCACGGTGCTCTCTCGGCGTGCTTCCTCTGGGTACTGCAAACGATTTTGCCCATTCAACGGGAATACCGTCTCAAGACATGAAAGCCGCGTTGCAAATCGCGGCAAGCTCACCGCCGCGTTGGATCGATATCGGCCTCGTGAACGACAAGCCATTCATCAATCTCGTTTCGGGCGGCTTTGGGTCGCGCGTCACCGTCGAAACCGACCCTAAGCTCAAGCAGCGACTGGGCGGGTTAGCCTATGCGATCACCGGGATCTCGCACTTTGCCGAACTCTCGGCCAATCAAGGGAGGTTCCGAGGAGAAGGCTTCTCGTGGGAAGGGCATTTCTTGGTATTGGCAATCGGCAATGGCCGTCAGGCTGGAGGCGGCATACCCCTTTGTCCAAATGCACTGATTGATGACGGCCTGCTTGATTTGATGATCTTGCCTGAGTTGGACCACGCCGCACGGCTGGACGCTTTTTCCCATCTGCTCCATGAAGGCGCCGATGGCATCCGTGCCAAAATGGTTACGACACGAAGCTCATGGATCGAGTACGAGTCATCGGACGATCTGAACATAAACCTGGATGGCGAGCCGTTGATCTTGAAGCGGTTTCGCGTCGAATGCCGCCAGCGGGCGCTGCCGGTGCATCTGGGCGAAACTGCTCTTCTGTCGGCGCAAGGACTTTGAAGAGGAGCGTGAGCCCGAGGTCTCCAACACCAAAACACACGCCTACTCTGAACCGCACGCTAAGGATTCGCCGGCGTGCAATTCGTGATGACCGATGCCTTGAACATGTCAAACGAGCTGACCGTTACCCGGCAGCTGGCAGATATCTTGCCAACGTCGATGGTGTCGCCTACGGCAGCCGAATGCTGCTGACCGTTGACGTTAATGTTCACCCGGTCGGTCGCGGGAGGCCCCACCAACCCAACGGAGAAGTGCGCGCCCGAAACAAACGTCGAATCGTTGGCATTGATATCAATGGTCTTATAGGCGAGAAAAACATCCCGCAGATGGTTCTGCGCTGCCTTCAGTTGCTGTTGCAGAGTTCCAATCTGTGTTTGCTGGTCATTATTCTTCTTAGATAAATCTGTGTTTTGTACTTGCAGTTCCCCCAACTGCTTCTTCGTATCGACATTCTCGTGAAGAGCCGAGTTCCAGCCGAGTACGTAGCAACCGGTCCCGACAATTAACAGAACCACCGCCAGAACGAACCACTGGCCCGAGCTTCCGAATCCTCGCCAGAAACCGAACGGTTGGGGCGTCGGCTGGGCAGAGCGGGTTGGTGCCATCGTTTCGGCCACTTTTCAGTTCCTTTCGCATGTGAAGCACTCGCGACGTTAAATGATCGCCGATTTCCGGGCCAGAACGCAATGAAGAAGTTATCCGAAGATGGAAGAGTGCGGGCTGCCGTGTTGCGTGGTTTTGGCCCAAAGTCAAAGCACTGAAAGCCCATGATGACCTTGGCCGTAGATTCCGCCCTGCAGACCGCGATGGGCGCGCTGTCTTTGCCAGGTATTTTCATGGGGCACCGCATCATTTCGCCCGGTGATGAACACGCGCTGCTGCCTGAAGAAGCGGCGGCGTTCGCCACGAGCGTCGTGAAGGTACGCCGCGCTAGCGGCGCGGCACGCATTGTCGCGCGCGAGCTGCTCGCGAAGATCGGGCTGCCGCACCGCGCGTTGCCGAAGGGCCGCGGCGGCGCGCCGGTTTGGCCAAACGGTATCGTCGGCTCGATGAGCCACGATTCCCGCATTGCCATCGCGGCGATTGCACCAAGCCGCAACTTCAGCGCACTGGGAATTGACATCGAGCCCGCGGAGACTCTGCCACCGGAACTGTTGGATTTGGTGATAACGCCGCAGGAGCGTTCGCACATCGATGAAGACCCCTGCGGCGGGCGGTTGCTGTTTGCCGCAAAGGAGGCCGTCTACAAGGCCGTTTATCCGCTCGACCAGACCTTTCTTGATCACCACGACGTGGAAGTCAGTCTGTCTCGTCGTCAGGCAGTCGTGCGCAACGGCCGGCTCCTTAAGCTGCAGTTCTGCATCTCGGAGCATTTGCTGGTTGTGGCATACCTGCCCGCGGAGACCGGTAGCGAGGCCGAAAGGCCGGTTTGACCGGAACGCTCGCCGCGCCGTTGCGGTCCAAACAAACTTCTCCCGTAAGGGCGCTTGGTCGCGCCCGCCTCGCCGCTCTGCACTTCTATTTGGATTTCGCGTTGTTGGTCGAGGGAGTCGTCTGCGACGGGCTCGTGCGCAACACGTCAGAAAGCTTGGACAGGATCGATTTGAGATCGGTCAGGTCAAGCGATGTGCTTGGCTCCTTGCCGGAACTAGGCGCCTCGGCGGTGGGCTTGCTCTCGGGTGTAGCCGGCGCGGCCTGTGGCGCTGTTCCCGGGGTAGGCGGGGTCTTGTCAGCCGGCGTCTTATCAGCCGGCGGCGTGGCAGGCGTCCCTGGCTTCTGCACCGGATTTGGCGCCGGCGCTCCATCGACGTTGCCAAGAATTATGGGCAGCCCATCCTTGCCGCCGCCGACGATGATGATCTTGGTGTTCGGAGACTGCGCGAGGGCAAGCGTCGCCTCGATGCCGCGCCAGCGCAGGTACGAATCCGAAATTCCTTGGCTCACCGTCTGCTGGAAGGAGGCGATGCCGTTCGCCTCGATCTGCTTTCGCTTTGACTCCTCCACCTCGCGTTGGACGCGATACTGGTACTCCCCTATCGCATAAAACTGCTCTGCTTTGCGATTGATCGCCGCGACGATATCGGCGGGCAGTTCGATGCTGAGCACAAGCGTATCGAGAATTTGAATCGAGTTTTGCAGGGTCGTTCCGTATTTTGAAAGGTTGACCTGTTCGCTGGCGGTGGCTTGGAACAGTTGGTCGGCATGTCTGGCGAGATCGGTGTAGGACTCGCTTTCAATCTCCTGTTGGATCTGCGTGCGCTTGGTGCTGTAGACATCTTCAGCGTTGTATTTGGAGATGACGGAACGCGTCTCGCTGCCAACCTGCGGAATGAGTACGGTCTGCAGGTATCCGGGACCGACAAATTGGTGCAAGACCGGGACCGAATCATGGATCAGTTGATACCGCATGGTAATTTCCGCGGTCACAGCCACGCCATCGGAGGAGATTGCGTTGAATTTCTGAGTGTAGGTCTGCAGCCGCAAATCGTAGATATATAATTTGTCCCATGGCCAAATAATCGTAAGGCCTTCATTCCTGATTTCCGCTGGATCCAGCACCGTTCCGCTGGGAAGGATGCACCAGCAATGGATGCCCGGACCGGAGAACCGTTTCCACAGAATACCGACATTTCCGGTTGGGACGGTGATCACCATGTGCGGGTAGAGCACGAAGCCCATGAGCAGGATCACCATCAAGGTGACCGCAACACCAGACAAGTGGCGATAGATCAAGCTGGAGAATCCAGGCGCCGGCGGCTGTTGAGCGCGAGACCAGGGGTACGCAGTCATCCATCGTTCTCCAACCGGCACTGCTCGACGAAGCGATCTTCGTCCATACAGACCCGGCCCGTGGACAGGGCCAGCCCGCTCAAGCAGCCATTCTCACTCATCGCGATCAGGCGCGCCACGCCTGAGGGCGATCCCGTTCGGCCCGACGGTAAGGTCCCCTCAGCAGCAGAAGCACCGGCAAGACCACCAGCGGGGTCGTCACAAGCGCAATGAGGAATGTACCGAAAAACCCTATGCGGGAGTCTTTGCCGCAGAAGCCCGTGAGGACACAGATAAAAATATACAGGATCGCTTCGAGCATGGGGGCTTCGTCTCTCGCCGGCCTAGTGCCATCCCGCTTCAGCGGGACGGCGCGCCCCTAATTGGCCGGTAAGCGCCTGTGCAAGTCAAGAACTGGCTGGGGTGGCACCCGTGGAGGTTTCGGGATGGGCGGCAGGCGCCGGATGCGAAGCGTCGGCGTTCGATCGCTTGATCCACATGTCCTTTTGGCCCTTGAGAAACTCCTTGTAGTCCGGAGGATTGAAATCGAGCAGGTTTCCCCCCGAAGCGAAGTGTTGGATGAACACCCTGCCGATGGCATAGGTGGCGCCGGCGGCAAGCACCGGCGTGACACATGCCGAGATGAGTGTTCCTACGACCGGGATGGCCTTGAGCGCATCGGCCATGCCGAGACCGCTGCTCGTCGGAATCATCGCGCCCAAGAGGCTCGTTATGAGCGCCTTGCCCCGATTTTCGGAGAACGGCACTTCGTAAATCTGCGAAATACGCCGGAGCATCTGCAGCTGGAGCCCGGCCACCACCACGAGGTCCACAACGGGTATCGGAAGGAGTCCCGCGACTCCGGACCACACGGAAAATCGATCGACCAGTTTCGAAGCCTGTTCGGAACGTTCATCGTGTTTCATCTCGTCCGACTTCGGCGTGGTCGTCATCGCTGTTTCACTCGCGTCAGGGCTCGGAGTCGCATTCGGTTCCTTTGCCATGTCCAGTTCCTTTCTCGCCGCTCCGCTCCGGGGCCTGCCGATGGACTCACCCGGTGCCAAAGCTGTTCGCCTTCACGAGCAATCCGGGGCCCTTTGTGCGATAAAGCTATCATGGACCGCCCGGTGGTGCCAAGTACTCGAACCACAAGTGCTTGAGCCAAAAGTGCTCGAACCAACTGTGTGGTTTGCGCGGCACATAGCAATTCATCGGAATGTCTTGATTCGATCCCGTGGCGATTCCATCATTCGGTGCAGCAGGAACTCGATGTCCGTGACCGCAGATACAATCCTCGTGCGGGACAGCGAACCGACCTTCCTTACGCTTGAGGAAAACGTCGTTCTGCTCAGCGTCCGCAGAGGCGCTTATTTCAGCCTTAACAGAGTCGGTACGCAGATTTGGAATATGCTCGTCGAGCCGCACCGTGTCGGGGACATATTTGACGTATTGGCGCAAACCCACGACGTCGACACCGCCACCGTGACCGGTGACGTGGCTGAATTTCTCGAAACATTGGTGAAGCGTCAGTTGGTCCGCGTCATCGATCCGGACGGTATCGCATGAAGCCGAGCACGATGCGGCGCGCCTATTTGCGTGAAGCAACGCTGATGCTTGCTGTCGCACGCGTTGCCGTGCGGTTTCTGCCGCCGGCCCGTATCTTCGCCTGGGCCAACCGGCCGCAGCGGCACAGCAGACGCTTCGCCGCTGACGAGGCGCGCTGGGTGGCGTGGTCGATCGACACGATGAGCGCCAAGCCGTGGATCGCCAAGGCATGGATCAAGGGCTCATGCCTGGCGTCGGCGCTAGCGGCCCACGCGATGTTGCGTCGCCGCGGCATCGCCAGCAGCCTCTGTCTTGGCGTCGCCCGGGATGAAGGCGCAATGGCAGCGCACGCGTGGATCGAAGTCGGCCAGGACGTGATCGTCGGCGCCGCCGAGGCCGTGCGCTTCAAGCGCATCGCTCAATTTGGCGCGGCCGCGGCACGATCTTAGGCGTTTTGCATGAGCGGTATTGCGGGGCTTATGCGTCTGCGCGGACCGGCTGTTGCGCGCCGCGACCTCGAGCGCATGGCGAACGCCCTTCGCCCACATGGTCCCGACCGCTCGGCCGTCCTCGTGGCGGACAGCATCGGTCTTGCCCATGCCCTGATGCGGATGACGCCCGAGGATCAATTCGACCGTCAGCCTCTTCAGGGGCAGAGCGGTGCGATGATCGCGGCCGATCTGCGGCTCGACAATCGCGAGGACATGCTGGCGGAGATCGGCGTAGCGGCGCGGGATGCGATGGCCTGGCCGGACGCGCAGATCGTGCTGACCGCCTGGGAGAAATTCGGCGATGCCGTGTGGCCCAGGCTGCGCGGTCCATTCGCCGCGGCGATCTGGGACCCGCGCAGCCGCGTCCTGACGCTGGCTCGCGATCATCTCGGCCTCAACGTGGTGATGTGGCACCGGAGCGAACAATTCTTCGCTTTCGCCTCCATGCCAAAAGGTCTGTTCGCGCTACCCGATGTGCCACGCGAATTGAGCGAAGAAAAATTCGCCGATTTTCTCGTTCTCAATCACGCCGACCATGCGAGCACGCTGTACCGTCATATTTTCCGGCTGCCGCCCGCTCATGTGGCGAAGGTGGCGGCCAACGGATCGATGGTCCAACACCGCTATTGGTCCACAGCCGACGTTAAGCCCGTCCGCCTCGGCTCCGACCAAGCGTATGCGGATGGCTTGCGCGAATGCCTCGATCGCGCCGTGCGCCGGCAAATGCGCAGCGCCCATCCGATCGGGAGTCATCTGAGCGGCGGGCTCGATTGCTCTTCCGTCTCGGTGCTTGCTGCGCGCGCGCTCGCTGAGAAGGGCGAGCGGCTCACCGCCTACACCCAGGTACCGCGTGCCGGCTTCGACGGACCGGTCGCCGACGGCTGCTACGCCGATGAAACGCCGTACGTCGAGGCAATACGGCAACTCGCCGGGAATATAGACGTCACCTACATCCTCAACGACGAATGCGATGACTTTGCCGACCTGGAGCGGTGTTTCCTTGCGCTCGAAGGACCGGTACGCAATCCGCTGACGCTGGGCTGGATGCTTGCGATCCCGCGGGCCGCCCGCGGGCAAGGCCGGCGCGTACTCCTTGGGGGCCTGTTCGGCAATTCCACGATCAGCTGGAGCGGCTGGTCGCAGACCATCGACCATCTGCTCGCGGGCAGGCTGATCACCGCGTTGCTGCAGTGGCGGCTCTACTATCGCTGCTCGCCCGATTCCCGCTGGTCCGCCTTTCACCGGCTCATATTGGAGCCGCTGCTCGCGGCGCGTTGGCCCCGCTCGACTGCACCACGGCATCGCACCGCACCCTGGAGCAATCACTCCGCGATCCGTGCCGATTTTGCCGCCGCCAAGGGAGTGGAGGAACGCGCGCGAACGAACGGGCACGACTTCCTTTACCGCGAGCGGCCGGGAGAACGGGCAAAGGGCCTTATGCCCGTCGACTATATGGGCGACTGGCTCGCGGCGGAAAAAGCGATCACCGGCGTCGAGTTGCGCGATCCGACCGCCGACATCGATGTTGTGTCGCTTTGCTTTGGCGTGCCGCCCGAACAATACCTGGTCGAGGATATCGACCGTTCGCTCATCCGGCGGGCCATGTGGGGTCTGCTCCCCGATGTAGTGTTGACGAACCGTCAAAGCGGCGTCCATTCAGCCGATTGGTACGAGAAGCTTAATCGCCGGCGCGACTGGCTCGCGGGGCAGCTTGCCGAGCTTTCAGCCTCGCCTTTGGCGCGCCGCGCAATCGACTTCCCCAGGCTCGAGCGGGCAATCAAGAACTGGTCGGCCGGCGGGTTGCACACGTCCCAGGTTGCGGACCACCAGATCGCAGACGAATATCAGCTCGCACTGCCCCGAGCCTTTGTGGCCGCTCGGTTCTCGAATTGGTTCGAGTCAACAAATCGCTGACCGCGCGTAGCGGGCGCGTCGCCCTACTTGGTGACGCGGCTGGACAGTGGGAATCCCCACTCGAAGTAAAATCCAAGCTTGCTCACCGGCGCGGCTGGCTGCGGCGGCTCCTTGGATAGCGCTGCATCTTCCGGGTCGCGGCTCGATTTTGTCTCCGTGCCGATTTTCATCTCGACTAGGGCCGGCGGCTCCCACGTGCGGCGCTCATCATCTGCCGCAGAATTCTCCGGCTGTGACACGCGCATGGGCGTCTCCGCTGCGTCTCGCAAGGATCCTGGCGTTTGTATGCCACGGGATTGGGCTTAGCAATATGCGCTTGGAAAGCTTGGGAATCGCGACGATCAACCCACTTTCGGCAGCCCCGGCTACTGATGGGTCAGCGTACGAAAGGCGCTAACGACGGTCTTGTAGACCGGCAACTCGACGGTCGGCAGCGATTGGGCGCCGAGCTTCGACAGGCCGCGGATTTCCATCAGGGTGGAGCAAAGAAATGCGCCATCCATGCCGGCGAGATCCTCGCGGCGCAGTTCCGATTCCTGCACGTCGATTCCCTTGTCGCGCGCGATTTCCATGACAACTTCCCGCGTGATGCCGGGAAAAACGTCCACCTTGATCCGAGGCGTGATCAGGCGGTCGCCGGAGATGAGGAACACATTTGCGGCCGACGCCTCAGTAAGGTGACCGTCGCGGTCGAACATGAGGCCGTCATCGGCGCCGCTCTTTTCCGCCATCCTGCGCGCCAGAAAGCTGTTGACGTAGACGCCGCTGACCTTGATCTGACGCGGAATCGAGCGGCTGGAAATCCGCTCAACGGAAGAGAGTTCGCAACTGATTGGAGCGTCGAGGTCGCGGTGCTGGTCGGTGCGCACGGTGAAAATGCTGACGTCCGCCGGCCGGCCTTCGGATCCCGTGATCCACAATTCGGGCGCGCCGCGAAATGCGATCGGCCGGATGTATTGCGTCCTTTCCGGTTCGTGCTTCAGCAGTTCCATGATGCCGGCGAGAAATTCCTCAACCGACCAGGGGAAAGTCAGGCCCATGCAGGCTGAGCCCTCACGAAACCGGACCAAATGCTCCTCGGCACGATGCATGTAATAGTGATCGCGATTCCAATAGGCCATCATGCCGTCGAACACCCCGGTCCCCAGATGGAAAGAAGCGCTGGCTACTGACGGGGCTGCTTTCTCACGCTCAACGATTTGCCCATTGTACCAACAATGCGCACTCGTTTGTGTCATCAGGAGACTCCGGGATCACGGATCGCTGCGCCGCCCCATCGGAATTTCCGCCCGTCGGCTCGGCTGTGCGGCCCCGATAATGTGATCGGTTAAAGCCGAGGTCAAATGAGATCGGCCGCATTCACCGCGACCGCCGCGTCAAGCTTGACTTCGATCATGCCCTGGATGACCCTTTCCGCCGAACTGCGGGCCGGGGGGACGCAAGTCTCTGATCGGATCAATCAATCGACGCAAAACGGATGGCGTGCCGGCTTCAGGCTGCGCGAGGGTCAAATGAGTGCAATCGCTCTTCATCGTTGTAGTCCCAGTCCAGTGCTCCGGCTCCGCGTGATCCGAGGCTGATCACCGAGGAGACCATGCCACCCTGGATACCAATCCCGTGACGGCGCCGGTCAGCGCCCAGCGGAGACCTAACGGATGGCATCAAGTTAATGACTTTTCTTGAGCTCGTTCGCCGCGAAATGCACGGCTCGCTGCCCCGCCTGGTCTTCATGGCAGGCCTCGGGGGCATCAGCACCGCCGCGCTCCTGGCGGCGATCAACGCGGGCGCGCAAACTGCCAGCGATAGTCAAAAGCCGAGCCTTTGGGCGGCGGGATTATTCCTGGTCGGTTTGTTTCTTTTCATCAAGTGCCAGAACTACATTCTCATTACCGCTACCGTAGAGATCGAATCCATCATTCACAAATTGCGCGTCCGCGTCTTGGACGAGGTGCGCCATTCCGAACTCGCTCCCCTGGAGAGGATCGGCCGCGCCCGCATCGTTGCCGGCGTCACGTCTGACACGGCCGTGCTTACGCAGGCAGCCAGCATGCTCGCGTTTTCGATGCAAAGCGTGGTGCTGGTTCTTTTCGTTGGCCTCTACGTGGCCTACCTGTCGCTTATTGCCTTCCTGATCAGCATGGGCATCGTCGCGGTCTGCGCCGCGATCTTCTATCTCAAGGGCCACGCGATCGCCGAAGGCCAGCGCGAGGCATCCGAGTGGACCAACAAACTATTCGATCGGCTGACCGACGTTCTCGACGGATTCAAGGAGGTAAGGCTTAACAAGCCGCGCAGCGATCAATTAATCGATGAAGTCACTGAAGTGTCGAGCACCGCTGCTTACGTCAAGATAAAAACGGACGCGGAGAATTTCCACCGGATGCTGCTCTCGCAGATCGCCATGTATCTGCTGCTCGGCGCCGTCGTGTTCATAGCCCCCCAGTTGAGCAGCGCGACCGGCGGTTCCATTACCAAAGCCATATTGGCTCTACTCTTTGTCGTCGGCGCGTCTTTCGGTCTCGTTCAATCCATCCCGATGTTTGCTTCAGCAAATGCCGCCGCGGGGAGGATTGAGCAATTGGAGGCCGACCTGCTGGCAACCGCGCGGTCCGCCGACATAAGCACCGCCGAGATGCCGAAGCGCTTCGCCAAGATAGAGGTGCACGACGTCGTGTACCGCTACTTCGACAAATCATCGGAAACGACCTTCCAGGTCGGGCCCGTGGATTTCACCCTGGAGTCCGGCGAGCTAGTGTTCATCACCGGCGGCAACGGCTCGGGCAAATCGACATTTTTGAAGGTGCTCGCCGGCCTGTACATTCCTGAAGCCGGCAGAATCCTGCTCGACGGAGCGCGGATCGACGACGATACGCGCGAGCGCTATCGCGCGCTGATTACCGCGATCTTTACCGATTATCATCTGTTCTCGCGGCTTTACGGCATTCCAAATCCGGACCCTGCCGAGGTCGAGCGCCTGCTGGCGCAATTCGAACTGAGCGCTAAAACGCGGCTCTCCGATGGCGAGTTTCGCACTCTCGATCTGTCCACCGGCCAGCGCAAGCGTCTCGCGCTCATCGTCGCTTTGCTGGAGAAGCGGCCGCTCCTCCTGCTCGACGAATGGGCGTCCGACCAGGATCCGGAATTCCGGCGCAAGTTCTATAATGAAATCTTGCGTGACTTGAACCGTGCCGGCGTGACCATTGTGGCGGTGACCCATGACGACCGCTACATCAACGAACTCGACCTGCCCGCCCGCAGGCTGCACATGGAAGACGGGCGTTTTGCCGGCTAGATTGATGTGGTGGACGGTGGCCGCTCCCGGCAGCGAGTTCCGATAGGGTGATCGCTGTCAACGAATCACATCAGGAGCTGTCCATATGCAAATTACCACGATCGGTTTGGAT
>JBAUYV010000309.1:0-2875 GCA_049584975.1 Xanthobacteraceae bacterium
GGATCTCGCTCGAGCATATTTTGTATGCAACAGATTTCTCACCAGCGGCTGAGGCTGCGCTGCCGTACGTCAAAGGGTTGTCACAACAATATGGAGCAGCAGTTCACGCGGTTCATGTTCGAGCTCCTTTCTATCCTATCGTCGGTCCAGAGGGGCTACCACAGATTATGGAAGCAGCAGAAGAGCAAGCCAAGTTAGAGGCGAAGCAATTGAACGAAATATTCGCCGGCTTTCCGCATTCTGTTTCCGTAGTTCAGGGGGACGTTTGGCCAACGATCAGCGATGTTGTCCGACACGAGAATATCGATATGATTGTGATTGGCACGCGTGGACGGTCGGGCATAGCAAGGGCCGTTCTAGGTTCCGTTGCCGAGGAAGTCTTCCGGCAGGCCTCGTGCCCGGTTCTCACTGTTGGGCCTCATATTTCTCAGAACGCGGAGCGCCGCCTCAAAATGAAGGAGATTCTCTATGCGACCGACTTCTCTCCGGAATCGTTGAGTGCGTTGCCATACGCGGTTTCTTTTGCGCAGGAACACGAAGCGCGGCTGACGATCCTCCATGTCATTGGGCAACCAAAGGTTGGAGAATTGGTTCATGCTGAGAATTACGTCGAATCCACGCTACGCCGGCTCCGTGAATTGGTGCCGGTTGAAGCGAAGTCCTGGTGTGAACCGAGCACAAGGGTGGAAAAGGGACCAGCGGCGGAAAAGATCTTGGAAGTCGCCATAGCACTGGGCGCCGATCTGATCGTTCTTGGTATCCGCGGCGCGGCAGGCAACATGGGTGCGACAACACACCTGTCGCGTCCTACGGCGCACCGCGTCGTCACGCAAGCCGAGTGCCCTGTACTTACTGTCCGCGGGTGAAAGGCCATCGACGTGTGTGGGGCAAATGCCGATCGCGGCAACAGAACCCGTGGTTGAGAGGATTCGGAATACGGTTGACCAACAGCACGTCCCTCAACCTCGGGTTCCTCTGCAAACGTTGCCAGATAACCCGTCGCGTCGCGATTTCTTTATTGCCGCTCTGGCAGCCGCAGGAATCGCCGCGCACCTTCTTCTTCGCTATGGCCTCCGGACTTCTTCTCTGGCTCAGTTCATTCCGCTCTACCTCACGCTGATTCTGGGCGGTCTGCCTCTCACTTTTCAATTGTTGCGCAAGGTTTTTGCGCTTGAGTTTGGTTCCGATTTGCTGGCGGGCATTTCCATCGTGGTGTCCGTCGTGATGGGACAATATCTGGTCGGATCGATCGTCGTATTGATGCTTTCGGGCGGCACGGCTCTCGAAAACTTCGCGACGCGGCACGCCTCGTCGGTGCTCAAAGTGCTGGCGATGCGAATGCCGCAAACGGCGCATCGCAAGGCAACAATCGGAGTCACGGATATAGAAATTGATTCCGTCCAGGTAGGAGAAACTCTAGTCGTCTTTCCGCATGAAATCTGTCCGGTGGACGGAGTAGTCCTGGAAGGTCACGGCAGGATGAATGAGGCCTACCTGACCGGTGAACCATTCGAAATGTCCAAGACGCCGGGATCCGAGGTGCTCTCCGGAGCTGTGAACGGCGAGACCGCGCTCACGATTCGGGCCGAAAAGCTTCCGATCGATTCGCGATACGCGAAAATCATACAGGTCATGCAGGAAACGCAGCAGCGGAGGCCGCGCCTGCGGCGATTGGGCGATATGCTGGGGGCCTGGTACACCCCGCTCGCAGTCACCTTGGCGCTGGCGGCTTGGGTTCTCAGCGGACAATCGCATCGATTTCTGGCCGTGCTCGTAATTGCCACACCTTGTCCACTGTTGCTGGCAATTCCCGTGGCGGTGATCGGCGCCATTTCGCTTTCGGCGCGGCGCAGTATCATCATCAAGAACCCGGCCGTGCTCGAACAGATCAATCACTGTAAAACCTTGATATTCGACAAGACCGGGACATTGACTTATGGCCGTCCATCTCTGACGGAAAAGTTTTGTGCGCCGGGCGTATCAGAGAACACCGTTCTCGGAACTGCCGCGAGCTTGGAACAATATTCAAAACATCCGTTGGCCGGAGCTATTCTCGACGCCGCACGCAACGCCGGGATCGCGCTCGATCCGGTCACGGAGGTTAGCGAGAAACAGGGTGAGGGCCTGCGGGGAAAGGTCGCCGGACGGGAAGTGTGGATCACTGGCCGAAACAAAGTAGATGATGGGACATTTTCATTGCCCGCGGCAGCAACGGGCCTCGAATGTGTGGTCTTCATCAATGGCGTATACGCCGCGACGTTTCGCTTTCGCGACATTGTCCGCGCTGGAGGCCCAAGCTTTGTGAATCATCTCCGTCCTCGCCATCACGTCAGCCATGTCCTTCTGGTCTCGGGCGACCGCGATTCGGAGGTCCGCTATTTAGCCGATGTTGTGGGTATCACCGAAGTATATGCAGGCAAGAGTCCCGAAGAAAAAGTCTCGATCGTTCGAGAGGAAACCAAACGGAGCAAGACGTTGTTCGTCGGAGATGGCATCAATGATGCTCCCGCGATGCAGGCGGCCACGGTCGGAGTCGCATTCGGAATGAGCAGCGACATCACCGCTGAGGCCGCCGATGCAGTAATCCTTGAAGCCTCACTCGGTAAAGTCGATGAGCTAATGCACATCGGCCGGCGGATGCGTTCCATCGCGCTGACCAGTGCTGTAGGCGGCATAGGGCTCAGTGTCATCGGAATGATTGCTGCGGCGTTCGGCAGGCTCTCGCCGATCGAAGGCGCCATTGCCCAGGAGATCATTGATTTGGCAGCCGTCCTCAATGCGGTTCGTGTAGCACTCCCTTTCCACAAGTTGACGGATTTCTAGAGTGCATGCTCCTCGCGCCTCTCGTATCATTACTCACACTCCGGCTTGTGGG
>JBAUYV010000310.1:0-4065 GCA_049584975.1 Xanthobacteraceae bacterium
GTCCTGCAGCAATTCGTTGACCAGATGCGGCATATCGAGCCGAACGCCCGGGCCGACGCGTCCGCAGATCTCCGGCGAGGCAATGTAGACGCCAGCATTGATGTCGAGCGCCAGCGCCGGCTTTTCGCGCAGCGCGACGATGCGGCCGTCGCGCACTTCAGCGATGCCATAAGGCACTTCGAGCTGCTCGCGCTTGAGCGCCACCGTCACCATGTTGCGCTCGCGATGGTGAAATTCGAGCATTTCGCGCAGCGGGACTTCGGTGAGCAGATCGCCGTTGATGATCAGGAACGGCTCCGCGGGCGGCCGCGGCAGCAGGCTGAGCGAGCCGGCGGTGCCGAGCGGCTCGTCTTCGATGACGAACTCGACGCAGTCGCGGTACCGCGCCACGTCGCGCACCCGCTCGATGATGATCTGGCTTTTGTAGAATAGCGTGACGTAGATCTTGTTGAAACCCTCGCTGATGATCTGGTCGAGCAGGATGAACAGGATCGGACGGCCGGCGACCTCGAGCAGCGGCTTCGGCACCTCCTCCGTCATCGGCCGCAGCCGGGTGCCGAGGCCGCCGGCCATGACCACCGCCGCGCGCTCTCTCGGTTGTTCGGCGAGATGCACAAATTCATCCTCGAAGCGCACGTCGACCGGGCGGCCGGCTTTGTCCAGGATCGGAATCTGGTGGCAACGCTTGTCGCGAATGAGCGTGAGGATGTCGCGCTCGCTCGCGGTATCGGCGGCAACGATCGGCTTGTGCTGGATGAACTCGCCGACCGGCGTCTCCAGCGGGCGGCGGCTCAGGATCGCCTGGCGCACGTCATAGTCGGTGACGACGCTGCGCAGGACCCCGTCGCGAGCAACGACTAACAGGATCTTGCGCTCGGCCTTGGTCAGCCGTTCGATCGCGGTCAGCAGTGAGACCTCGGGCCCGATCGATAGCTGTGCCACGAGTTCCGGCCGTGCCATCGACAACGCCCTCCGAACTACACGGCGTAGCGCGCCGGCGCCGCCTGCGGCTGCCGGTCGCGAAACCATCGCACGGTGCGCTCGATACCGCGGCGGAAACCGTCGAGCCCGCCATATTCCGGTTTCCAGCCGATGAGGCGCGCGGCCTTGGCATTGTCCGCCCGCAGCCGTCCCACCTCGCTTGCTTGCGGACGGATGCGCTCCGCCTCGGCGGACGGTTTGGCGTCGACGCCGAGAACGCCGGCGACGACCTTGAGCACGTCGCCAATGCTGATCTCGAAGCCGCTGCCGATATTGATCACTTCGCCGATGGCCGCCTTCGCCCCGGCCGCGGCGACGAACGCACGCACGGTGTCATCGACGAAACTGAAATCGCGGGTCGGCGCGAGCGCGCCGAGCGCAACCGCACGCGATCCGGCCAATAGCTGCGTGATGATCGTCGGGATGACGGCGCGGGTCGACTGCCGCGGTCCGTAGGTGTTGAACGGCCGGATGACGGCGACCGGCGTGCCGAACGAGCGATGGAAGGACAAAGCGAGCTGATCGGCGCCGATCTTGGTCGCCGAATATGGCGACTGGCCCACTAGCGGATGCGTTTCGTCGATCGGCACCGATTGCGCCGTGCCGTACACTTCGCTGGTCGAAGTCTGGATCACCATCTCGACGCCGACATCCTTGGCCGCCTGCAGCACATTGAGCGTGCCGCCGATATTGGTAGCCACGTATTGGGCGGGCGCGTCATAGGAATACGGAATGCCGATGAGGGCGGCAAGGTGCATCACCACGGAACAGCCGTTCATGGCTTCGCGAACGAATGCGCCGTCCTGAACATCGCCGGGCGCGATCTCGATCGATTTACGCGCCTGCGGCTCGACGTCCTCAAGCCAGCCGATCGACCCACGCGAATTGTAGTGAACCATGGCGCGGACTTGCCAGCCCGCTTTGGCGAGCGCCTGCGCCAGATGGGAGCCGATGAATCCGCCCGCTCCGGTAACCAACACTCGCTGAGCCATAGGCCGCCTCGACCGTCTTACATAGCAAAAAGGGCGGTACTGCTTTGGTGGGACTGCGTTATTATCAAGTTCCCTTATAGTATTCGGAGCGAACTGGCACAAACGGATATCTGCACGAAATTCGGTATGCGGGTCGCCGCGACACGCGATCGACGGATCCGTTGCTAGGAACGGGAATCAGACCTATTGTCGTTTGCGCGGGGTTTCCGAACAGTAGGGGCGAACACCCGCAAGCGCGCGCGACTTCCTGGTCCGACGGCAAGGATCGTCGAGGGAAAGCGATGCCAACAAGCAGCCACGAGCGGTTGGCGTCCATTCAAATCCTGCGAGCCGCTGCGGCGATGGGTGTCGTCTTCGCCCATTTGACCGAATCATACCGCGCCGTCTTCAACGCCAAAGATGCCGTTTGGGATTTTCACTATGGGAACTTCGGCGTTGACTTGTTTTTCGTCATTTCCGGCTTCGTCATGGTCTACGCGTCGGAAGCGCTCTTCGGACAACCGGGAGCAAGCCGGAAATTCGTGATCCGGCGGCTCATCCGAATTGTTCCGCTCTATTGGATAGCCACGTCATATGCTCTGTGGGGCCTCTTGAACGTCACCGGAGCAAACTTACCGGCGGCGACATGGAAAAGCATTTTCGGTTCTTATTTTTTCCTACCCTTCCCGTTCCCGACTGGCGGTCCGCTGCTGATCGTCGGCTGGACGTTGAACTATGAGATGTTCTTCTATCTCATCTTCGCGATCGCGGTGTTTTTCGACCGCATCCGCGCCGTACTCATCGCCACGGCGGCGCTCCTCGTTTGCGTGCTGATCGGGCAATGGTGGGGCGACAGCCTGTCGACCTTCTGGAAGAGCTTCACCAACCCGCTGATGCTCGAATTCATCATGGGAATGTGGATCGCCGTGGCATTCCGCTTTGGCACAAGGATTCCGCAAACGCTGTCCGCGCTCCTCATCCTCGCGGCATTTGCAATGATCTGCTACCTGCCGTCGTGGAGCGCGGACCTTGCCCGCGCTATACGATGGGGCGGTGGATTTTCTTTGATCGTGATCGCTGTCGCTTTCGCCAAGGCGCCGGCGCGTTCCTTGTTTTGGAAACCGCTCGTCCTGATCGGCGAGGCGTCCTATGCGATCTATCTGACCCATTGGTTCGTCATGATGTCGCCGCCGCATGTCTTCGTTTCGGTATTTGAACCGACGGCGCACCCGATTCTCTATTCGATTGCCATTGTGACGGCTGCGATCCTTGTCGGTCTCATCGCGCACCTTGCCTTGGAAAAGCCGATCACGGCAACGCTGTGGTTCGTGGCGCGCAATCCATTCCGACCACGATCGCGGGAAGCGCTTGCACACGCGCTTGGCCGCGTCAGGCTCCCGTCGCAACAGCCGGCGCAAGAGCCTACGCTCTGACTAGGGCGTGGACTCATAAACAAGCAGCCAATGTCTGCTGTTGGGGGTAAAGCCGACACCCCACTTTGACCCGCGCCGCGGCAGATAATGACCCATATGCGACATGCAAGGCCGCTCGATGCGGGCAAGCTCGCGAATCAATCCGGCCAGCGCAGCTCACCAAAAAGCAAAGGCCCCGGCGATGACCGGGGCCCAGAATTGAAACGGCGGCTCACTGAACGGGGCCGAGCTGATAGTTGATACCGATTTTCACAGTATCCACCGTCAGAGCGTTCCTATAGGGGAATACTCCGGCACCGCCGGTGAGAATCGCGTTTTGGGAACCAAAATCAAAATGCAAATATTCTGCCTTGATGCTCCAGGCGTGATAAATTTTGTATTCAACGCCGCCGCCGGCAGTCCATCCGGTAAATGCGCCGCTAGGAGTGACCGTGAAACCGGGTATGCCTGTGGTGGTCTGCGCGGAACCAAGGAAAAAGGCGCCGCCGCCCTTTGCGTACACAAGGACACGATCGAAGGCAAAGCCCAGCCGACCGGTCACATCACCGTAGACACCATTGCTAAGGATATCAACTTCAGTGCCGCCATGCGGATCGTGCCTGCTCTGGCTAAGACCCATACCACCCAAATCAGTTTCTAACCCAAATACAAAGCCTCCGCTCTGGTAATTGAAGCCAAAG
>JBAUYV010000311.1:0-4340 GCA_049584975.1 Xanthobacteraceae bacterium
GCGTCGGCTGGACGCGCGACGAACCGCTGCAATCGCGCGCCGGCAAGTACGTCAAGGCGCTTGAGCAGAGCTATCCCTTACGCGACCTCACGCGGCAGATCATCAAGAATGCGATTGGCGTGTTCGATAAGTTCAACCACGTCCGCAACAACGCCTCACTGGCCCACGACAACGATCTCCCGCACCCCGCCGAGGCGCGTTTCATCTTCGAGTCCATCGGAGCAGTCCTCCGCTTCGTGAAGGCGGTCGAGGCGTCGCGGTTCGAGGCCTCGTGCACACCCGTTCCGGAGGACCTATGACACTGTATTTTTCGGATCGCGAGAACGGACCGCCGGCGCGTACCCACGAGGAGATTGATGAGGCCGTCTGGGGCGGCCTTTATGTCCTGATGTCCAGGCACCTAGCAGACGGATCGCTCGGTCACAGGTTTCCGGACGTGTGCCCTGATGGATACGGCATTTGCGGCCACGACGACAAAATGTTGCGCCTCGCAGTTGCCGCCGAACTTCGCGGAATGACATGGCCATTGTCCCCTGAGGAGTTGCCGCCAACGATAGTGATTCTGGACCTTCTGGAGTTCATAGCCAGTGCCGTCGGGACGCCGATGAAGGGCTTTTATCACTCGTTTTTCCGGCACCATCACCTGACCTTTGATCATGAAGACGGCCGCATCCGGTTTGCAGCCGACGTCAATTCGATTTTCCAGCGCAACGGCATCGCCTATGAGCTCACGGACGACGGCCACATTCGCCGTCTACTGCCGGCAGGTCTCGCCGAAATTCTCTCGCCAACGATCTTTCGTACCGGGGATGTTGAGACCGATCGCCTGCTTGAGGCGGCACGCCGGCAGATTCTCAAACCTCATAAGGAAGTTCGTCAGGACGCACTTGAAAAACTGTGGGATGCATTTGAACGTTTGAAAACCCTGGAGCCCGGGAAAGACAAACGCTCACGAGCCGACGAGCTTCTCGACAAGGCTACACGTCTACCAACCCGATTTCGAACACTCCTAGCTGACGAGGCTGGAGCGCTGACGGATATGGGCAATAACTATCGAATTCGGCACTCGGAGACGACTCAAGAACCACTCACCGATCCGGCGCAGATTGATTACTTCTTTGCACGCATGTTTGCCTTCGTTCGCTATGTTCTCAAGCAAACGGGTCGGGGCGGATAATTGATTGGACTCTTCGACGGCATTCGTGACCCTTGGCCGGCGCGATGACTCCAAGCGGTTCCAAATCTTGCGCGAGGCGTGAGCAAGTCACGGCGCGTTTTCGGAAGAGCTCCGGCTCAGGTTCAGCTCAAGCAGATTCCTCAGGGCGTCTTCCGCGGTGATCGTTGCCGCCCATCCGTAGGCCGCGGCTACCGCCTCATCGAGGGCGCGGTGTGCTTCGGCAAGCCAGTCGGGAGCCTCGTTATAGAGGTCGGTCAATGTCCGGCGCGCCAGGGTTCGCGCTGCGGCGGCATCCCGCGGCAGCAGACGATCCGGAAAACCTGGTCGAACCTCCGGCGTCCGAACGACCAGATCCTCAGGATAGAGCCACGCGTTACGTAGTGAGTCGAGGCGTGCCGCAGCCGCCTCGATCGCCGGGGCCGCCGGCAGCGCACGCGCGTTCGCCGGGTCGACATCCGGCGTCATCCCAACCGGAAATGGGAAAGTCGCAAAGGTTGTCGTGTGCGTATAGCGCGGGCGGTCTTCCAGATCCGAGCCCTTGCGCCGTGCCCATGCCGCATGAAACCGGCTCTGCAACAGACCGAACATCAGATCGTCTTCCCTCGGGATGACAATCAGGTTTTTGTCCGGGAGCACCGGATAGGCCAGCCAGACGAACAGCCGGTATTGGGCCGTCTCCGCCGTCACGATGTAGCGGCGGAGACGTTCGATGCGCGAACGCATGTCCTGGCGCGGACGCCAAGGCTGCCACCACGGGTAATTGTCGCTCACGCTTCCGCTCTCTTGACGCAAGTCTTCGACTGTCTTCCCGTCATCGTCGGGTGTCGTCGCAATATGCCGAAACGGCTTCGCGTAGAGTGAAGCGTCCGCTTTGCTCAACCCAAGTGGCAAGTCGATGAACCACATATCGCGCGGCCGGCCAGTAAGGTCGTCACCGTTCCAGTAGGGTTTTAGAATCTCGCCGTTGCTCCGGCCATTGGGGTTCACAGGTTCCGCCATCCAGGCGCGCGCCACGTCGCCGGGCACGTCGAACGGGCCGCTCTTCTGGATACCGAGAAACGCTCCGTCGCGGTTCTCCTTTAACGACCGCGCCAATGTCAGATCCAGCCCCGAGGTGAGGTCCGGGTTAATTGCAGCGACTGTCTCGCCATCGAGCCTCACAGATTCGCCGCCCGGAGCACCGAAGCAGATGAGCGACACATCGACGGCCGCGCCGTCGACTGTCCATTGCTCTTCGCTCCATGCCTCAAAAATTCGGGTCGTCGCGGCAATCCGGTGCATCACCGGCAGGTTGGTGTTCTTGCGTATGGAGTTGGTCGCGACGAGGCCAGCGCGCTCCACAATCCCGCCCTCAATCATGGCGCGCGCATTCTCGAACCAGTAGCAGACCAGATCCGTGAAGCCGGGCAGTTTGCCGGCATAGAGCGCCCGAATGGCGTCCGTCATCGGCACCCCGAGGCGACGCTTCATCAGTTTCGCGCCCAGATAAGGCGGATTGCCAACGATGACATTTGCATGCGGCCATTCGATCGCTGAGTCGTCGTCGGCGATGATCGCGTTCTGGCAGCGTATGGTATCGAGCGGCTTCAAAATTGGTTTGCGCCCGATGTCAAAGCCCGAGCGCCGCATCCACTGGATTTCGCCAATCCAGACGGAAACCCGTGCCAGCTCGGCGGCATAGGGGTTAATTTCGATTCCGAGCAGAGCTTCCGGTCCAATTGCCGGGAAGGAACGTGGGAAGCCCAGCAATTCGCCCTCGATTGCGACCCGCCGCTCAATGTTCTTCAGCTCGACCAGGGCGAGGTAAAGGAAGTTCCCGGAGCCGCAGGCAGGATCAAGGACACGGAAGGAGCGAAGCCGTGCCATGAACCGATCATACTCGGCCTTGCCTTCGGCTTGTGCTGTTTCAAGCGCGCGCGATGCGCTTCGTAGACCGGCCCGAACGCTATCAAGCGTGCGCACGCGGCTTGTTTGGCGAGGTCGCCGAACAGCTCCAGCTGGGGTCGTTCAATCAACCGCCCTTGAACCCTGCGGACTTCCTCGGCAAGTTCCGGATAGCCAGCGGCGCTGTTAATGGCGTCTTCGAGCGCGAGCCGTTTGCAGGCTCGATCATCGCGACGACCGAAGCCTTGACCGTTTCCCATTCGCGAAGCAGCGGGCGAGTAATCACTGGCTCGATAATCATCATGATTTTTTCGCGGTCGGTGTACTCCGATCCAGTTTCCGAGCGCTTGTTCGGGTCGAGGCCGCGCACGAACAGCGTTCCGAAAATCGAGGGGTCTATCTCGCTCCAATTGAGGGACGCCACTTTGAGGCAGAGCGTGATATCCTCTGCGGTCAGAGGCAACGCGCTACTGTCATCGAACAGACCGCCGTTGAACCACTCAATCCGCTCAAACCCGACGAGGCCGCCGTCCTTCATGGCGGCAAAGAGCTTCGATGCGAGCCCCTCAAATTCGCTCGGCGCGGCTTTCGCTGCTTCCAGCATGCGGACGAACATTTTGTTGGGCAGCAGATCGGCGTCTTCCGCGAACATGCAGAAAACAAGCCGATTGATGAAATGCGCGACTTTCTCGGGACTATGCCCGCGAGAGCGCAGATTCTGGGCGAGTGTCGCGAACTCTCCGGCCGCGTCTTCGGTCAAATCCTGCCGCGTCTTACCCGGGCGCAGGCGCTCCGGGTCCGACATCGCCCATTTGAGTTTTTCCAGGTTCTGCGGCTCGCGCAGCCCTTCCAGGTCGAATTCGTATCGCTCGCTGACTGTGTTCGTCCAATTGGTGCGGATGACGAACTTGTCGAGATCACAGACGATGAGGAGCGGCGGGTTTTCTAGGGCGAGCGCGTATTGTTGCAGCTGACCAAAGGCAGCTTCCAGGTTCTTTCGCTTACCCTTGTACTCCCAGCCGAAATGACCTCGCTTCCACACGTCGGCCCAGCCCTCGCCGCCCGTGGCTTTCGTCGCGCCGCGCTCAAAGCAGTAGCTTTGCCCGGTCGGATCGGCTTCCGCCGGCGTCGGCTCGCCGAGAACATGGCAGAGATCAATGAAGTGCTCTTGCGCCCCCGAGCGCTCTTTCAGCTCGGCCACGCGCCACTTGCGGATGAAGGTGTCCACAGAGATTTCACGCGGCACTAGAAACCTTTCACCTCTGGCGCACATCATCGC
>JBAUYV010000312.1:0-9353 GCA_049584975.1 Xanthobacteraceae bacterium
CCGTCGATGCCGCCGAGATCGACGAACGCGCCGTAGTCGGTGATGTTCTTCACCACACCGTCGATGACCTGACCCTCTTCGAGATTCTGCACCAGCTCCTGGCGCTGCTCGGCGCGCGTCTCTTCCAGCACGGTGCGGCGCGAGACCACGATATTGCCGCGCCGGCGATCCATTTTCAGGATCTGGAACGGCTGCTGATTGTTCATCAGCGGGGAGACGTCGCGGATGGGGCGGATATCGACCTGGGAGCGCGGCAGGAAGGCCACGGCGCCGTCGAGATCGACCGTGAAGCCGCCCTTGACCTGATTGAAGATGACGCCCTGGACCTTTTCGTTATTCTGGAACGCCTTTTCCAGCTTGCCCCAGCTTTCCTCCCGGCGCGCCTTGTCGCGCGAGAGCACCGCCTCACCGAGCGCATTCTCGACGCGCTCCAGATAGACTTCGACGGTGTCGCCTATCTTAATGTCGGCGTTGCGGCCCGGGCCCGAAAATTCGCGCAGCGCCACGCGGCCTTCCGTTTTCAATCCGACATCGATGACCGCCAGGTCCTTCTCGATGCCGACCACCGTTCCCTTGACCACGGAACCTTCTTGCAAATGACCGTCGCTGAACGACTCGTCGATCATCTTGGCGAAATCTTCGCGCGACGACGAGCCGGCGTCAGCGATATGAGCAGCGGCAGCTTGAGCCATGAACACTCCCAGCCCCTTTGTATGAAAATGGTCCCGAATGTGCGGCAGCCGCCGGCGATCCGGCGGTTGGGGCTAAAACCAAACCTTCGGGACGAAGCTTTTGCGTGTCCGGGGCAGCGCTGGCGAGACGGTGAACGGGCGGGACCTCCAATGACGGAAGCGCTGTTTTAACTGCGCTTCCGGCCCGTTCGGACAGTCTCGATGATGGCGACGGCGGCCCGGAATGCGGCGTCTATACCTAAATGCGTGGTATCGAGCAAGTGCGCTTCGGGGGCCTGCAAGAGCGGGGCGGCGGTCCGCCTGGAATCGCGTGCGTCGCGGCGCAGGAGCTCGGCCAGGACCTCCTGCTCGTCGGCATCCTCGCCGCGGCGGCGCAATTCGAGCGCCCGGCGCTTGGCGCGCTCTTCCGGCGTGGCGACCACGAACAATTTTACGTCGGCGCCCGGGGCGATGACCGTGCCGATATCGCGGCCGTCGAGCACGGCGCCGGGCGGTTTGGTGGCGAACGCGCGCTGGTAGCTGATGAGCGCTTCGCGCACCTGCGGGATCGCCGCGACCACCGACGACGCCTCGGTGATGGCCTTCGCCTTCAGGGCATTTTCGTCGAATTGCTTCGGATTGAGCGCGATCGCCGCCGCCGTCGCCTGGGCCACGTCGTCCGGCAAATGCCCGGCATCGAGCACCGCCTTTGCCACCGCGCGGTACAGCAGCCCGGTGTCGAGATGATGCAGCCCATACACCGACGCGATCTGCTTGGCGATCGTGCCCTTGCCCGAAGCCGCCGGTCCGTCGATGGCGATGATCATCGGGTCAGGCCCCGTTTCCCCGATCAGGAGTATTCATTCCAACTCCGCCCCCAGCGAACGCATCAACTCCACGAAACCCGGAAAGCTCGTAGCGATGAAGCTGCCGTCGTCAATCTTGACCGGTTTCTCGCTCGCCGCGCCCATGACGAGCGCCGACATGGCGATGCGGTGATCCATGTGGGTGGTGACGAGGCCGCCGCCGGGCGCGCGTCCGCTCCCCCGCACGATGAGATCGTCGCCTTCGATGGCCGCCTCCACGCCATTGCCGCGCAACAGCGCGGCGGTGGCGGCGAGGCGATCGGACTCCTTGACGCGCAGCTCCTTCAGGCCGCGCATCACCGTGGTGCCTTCGGCAAAGGACGCCGCGACGGCCAGCACCGGATATTCGTCGATCATCGACGGCGCGCGCGCGGCCGGAACCTCGACGCCGCGCAGCGCCGAGGTGCGCACCAGAAGGTCGGCGACCTCCTCGCCGCCCTCGCTGCGTCTCGCCAGAAATTCGATCGACGCGCCCATCTCGCCGAGCGTGGTAAGGAGCCCGGTGCGCAGCGGATTCATCATGACGCCGTCGAGGATGACCTCCGAACCCGGCACGATCAGCGCCGCGATCAGCGGGAATGCCGCCGAGGACGGGTCGGCGGGAACGACGATCGGCGCCGGCACCAGCTCAGGCTGGCCGCGCAGCGTAATGCGGCGGCCCTGCCCTTCCGGCGCGACACGGACTTCAGCGCCGAAATGGGCGAGCATCTTCTCGGTATGGTCGCGCGTCGCCTCGCGTTCGATGATGGTGGTTTCGCCCGGCGCCGCGAGGCCGGCCAGCAGCGCCGCCGATTTGAGCTGCGCCGACGGCACCGGCGGCTCGAACACGATCGGGATCGGGTCGCGCGCGCCCGCAATGGTCAGCGGCAGGCGGCCGTCCGCTGAATTGAGCGTGCGCGCCCCGATCCGCTCCAACGGATCGAGCACGCGCCGCATCGGCCGCTTGCGCAACGACGCATCGCCGTCGAACGTCGCGGTGATCGGGCAGCCGCCGACCGCGCCGAGGACCAGCCGGCAACCGGTGCCTGAATTGCCGAAATCCAGCGCCGCCCGCGGCTCGGCGAAGCCGCCGACCCCGACGCCGTGCGCGCGCCACGCGCCGCCGCCACGCTGTTCGAGCAGCGCACCGAGCGCGCGCAGCGCTTGAGCGGTGTTGAGCACGTCCTGGCCTTCGAGCAATCCGCCGATCCGCGTTTCGCCGACCGTCAGCGCGCCGAGAATGAGCGCGCGGATGGAGATCGACTTGTCGCCCGGCACCCGGGCGTGGCCTTTCAGCGGACCATTGCGCCGGGCGGTGAGCGGAGCGGGTTGGGTGTGCATGACATTAAATCCAGCGCGCGGCTTGTAACACAGGCAGCGGCGTTGCGTCGCCTCCTCCACCCGTTTCCCGGATGCGGTGCAGCGCGACAGCGGTGCACCGCTGTTCCGGGACCTTCGCGATCTCGGCGTCTGCCGCGATCCCGGGTCTGCAGCGCACCACTTCGTGCTGCGCTGCGCCCGGGAAATGGTAACCCGCGAGCCTCGGAACGCTATTGACAGGCGCACCCCGACTAGCCAAGTGGAGCACCCAGACCCCGAGGCAGGCCTTTGGGCATCAGGCCTTTCGGCATCAGGCAGCACATTCATGGCGAAAGCAGAACTTGGCACCAAGCGGATTTGCCCCGAAACCGGGCGCAAGTTCTATGACCTCAACAAGAATCCGGTGATCTCGCCCTACACGGGCAAGGTTGTCCCGGTGGAGACCTATGTCTCGCGCTCGCGCGCGGAACCGGCGGCTGCAGCCCGCGCTCCCGCCCCGGTCGAGGAAGTCGCCACACCAGAGCCCGCCGAGGCCGAATTCGTTTCGCTCGAGGACGCCGACGCCGAAGCGTCCGGCGCCAGCGCCAAGAAGCCGGGCGAAGGCGCGGAGGCGGAGATCGAAGACGAGGAAGTCGAGATCGATGACGAGAGCCTCGACGATGCCGCGTTCATCGAGGAGACGGAGGAAGAAGACGCCGACGTCACCGACATCATCGGTGGCGATATCGAGAACGAAGAGGAAGGGTAATCAAGACTCGGGCGTCAGGATGCAAACTGCAGCTTCGTCCTGATGACCGATACCAATTACCTGATCCCTGCAGGGGCCATAGCTCAGTTGGGAGAGCGCTTGAATGGCATTCAAGAGGTCGGCGGTTCGACTCCGCCTGGCTCCACCAGTTAACTCTTTGAGATAAAGAGATTATTTTTTATCGGATTTCAACGAGGCCCAAGATAATTTTCTGAGGGAAGCACCGGGGAAGCACAGCCCGCACGCCTTTGACTTATCGGCCGCCGGTCCCTGTCACACCCAGAATCCACCCCTCAACCTGCGCGTGCCTGGCTTCTAGCGGCGTCAGGGCCGGCTTCAGCCATCCAACGAGCCGGGCATCACGATCGGCACACGACAGTTCGTCGGCAATGCAATACGCATCTTTTCCAGGCCGCCCTTCTGCAGCAGATCAAACAGCGCCAACTCATCCTCGCGCAGCCCCTCTCTCGCCGCACGCCTCTGCTCCTTATCAAGCTATTCACGAGCTGGGATAGCCGGCGGAAAGTTTCCTCGATCGTCGCCCGGTCCTTTTCGCGATTATAGTCCGCAACGATTTCCTCGTATTTGCGCTGATAGTCCATGCGCGTAGGATTGCGCGCCAGCATCTCCGCAAGCTTCTACTCGACGATGTCGCGGATATCCTGAACCGCTGTCGCCTTGCGCCGCACTTTCTTACTCTTCGCGAAGCTTCTCCAGATCGATCTGACTCAGGTCGAACGTCAGTCCTCGCGTGCTTGAAGCAAGGGTCCACATTACGCGCCGCACATAGCGCGCCGTCCGATGCGCAGAGGTTCGATTAAGGTGCCGTCGAACGCGAAAATTATCTGCAACGTCCGGTCGGTCCGGTTACAGTCGCTTGGTCGTGTGTTAAGGTGGGCGTCCCGACGTACGGAGAGGTGCATGTACCCTGCAGGGCGTAACAGCAAACGTGTGACGATTTCCGTTCTGGTTGCTTTGTTCGCCGTGGTCTGTGCGGCAGAATCCGCTCTAGCGCAGTCGACCTTGCCGCCGCGGAGGCCCCCGCCGCTGGCTCCAGCGCCCGTGCGCCCCGCACCCGCCGCGCCCAGCGAGGCGATACCGGCGCCCGCCGGGCCGGTAACGGCCGAAGTCACAGGGTTCCGCTCCGCCCGTTTCGGGATGACCGAGGCGCAGGTGCGCGCCGCCATCGAAAAAGACTTCAGGATGAGGCCGGACGAAATCCGCTCGGAAGAAAACAAGGCCGAGCAGACTCAGGTGCTGGTCGTGCAGGCGCCCGACGTGCTGCCCGGGGGTGGAACGGCAAGCGTCTCCTATGTGTTCGGCTTTAAGTCTAAAACGCTCATTCAGGTCGGCCTGTCTTGGTCGAAGGCGACCGACGAGAAGATGACGCCGGAGCAACTATTTTCCGACGCCAACATTCTGCGCTCGCATTTTCTCGAATCCGGCTACAAGCCCGACACGGTCGCGACCAACATGCCGGTCAACGGCGGCATTCTCATGTTTCGCGGCAGCGACCCGCATGAGCACACCACCGTGCTGGTGCTGCAAGGAACTTTCAGCCAGGGCGAGAACAATCAGCGTGTGCTGACGCCGACCGCGTTGCTCCTATTTTATATTGTGGACGCAAAAAGCCCCGACGTGTATCGGCTGCCGCCGGGCTCATTCTGACATGCTTTAGGCGGAGTTAGGAGGCTCGGCCTCCGCGGGAGTGCAGCCGATCACCAAGCAGACTTCAGGCCGATCGTGCCGCCATAGCTGTTGCCCTGGCCGGAGAACAGACCTTCGAAATTCGAAGTCATGGCGAGGTTCTTCGCCAGATCATACTTTAGACCGATATCGATTGACGCTGCATCCTGCGGCGCCACAGCACCATTGATCGTAAAGTCGAATCCGGGCGCCGCGAGGAAAGACGATTCAATTGTCCGGTAGGGTTCAAAATCGTGCCTCCACGCGAAGCGCACAAAATAAGATAGCGGATACCCTGAGACCAAACTCGCCGAGTCGAACTGGGTACCAAGAAACAGCGGCAGTGAATCGGCATAGTGGCTCGCGTAACTTAGACCGAGAAGGTCGGGACCGCCGGGGTTGCTCTCCGAAAAGCCGTTCAAATGCAACAGACTATATTCCAGCGCGATGAACGGAGTCACGTTGGCTGAGGCGAAAGAAGTTCTCCAACCAGCTTCGAACCGGGCATTGAACGATTCACTGACAAAATCGCCAGAGAGTTGCTCAACAGTGCTGGGAATTGGGACGAGCGGAATGCTGCTGCCTGGCACGGCCGCCAAGCGCTGCTCGTTGTTTGAAAAGAGCCCGAAGCCGAGAAGGCCGGTTGTGTACAACGCACCCCACTGCTTGGCGGCGTAAGCAGCGAATTGGCCCCCATCGATGCCGCCAGTTGTTGACCGGTCCGGAACGGCAAAGTTTGATAGGTTGCCGCCTGCGGCAAATCCGAAAAGCGTATCGGGTTTTGCCTGATAGTCGGCGCCGAGCAAAAGTCCGCCGCCGCCAAAATTCAGCCCCGCCGTGCCTAGCGGTGATTCGCCCTTGACTGATCCGGCATCGCCGTAAGCTTCGGCCCAAAACCGCCATGAGGGGGGCCGGAACGCCGGATCTTTGAGGGCGAAAAATGGGCTATCGGAGCCGGCGTAATCGAATAAGCCATCGTCGGCGTACGCGACGATGGTGTTTGGACTGCGCGCCTGATCGCCAAGCCAGAACTGCTGCTGGCGAGAGACGGCCTTCATGAACAGTTCGTTTGCGGTGAAGGTGGTCTGCTCGACACCGCTTGTACCCTCACCGGACAATGAATTATAGGCCGCGCCGAGACTCGCGACAGTCGGCTGATAGAACAATGCGTTAGCGAGCGCGGCAAAGTTTGGTGAGCTGCCCGCCGCCTGAATCGCGTTTACAGCGTTGCCGACGGAATGCTGGTTGCTTGTCAAGCCCGAGGGGGAAAAATCGATGCCGTAGTGCAGATCAATGTCGTTCGGATCGGGGTCGGTGAGGCTATATTGCACCACGGCGCTCTCGACGGCATTCAGCCCAAGCCCCGTGGGTCCGGTGGCGAGATTGTAGTTCGTAACGCCGGCGTTGGCCGTCAGGATCGTTACATCATGGGTCCCCGGCAGCGCGAGGCCTGCATTCATGATGTTGAGTGTGACGTTGCCGATGACGTTAGCGGTGCCGGTGATGTTGATGCGGTCGGCGGTCTGATTGACAAAATTGAGATCAACTCCGTAAACGCCGGTACTCGATTGCGTGAAATTGCCGGTGACCTGGGTCGTGAGCACATTGAAGTACCCCCCCGGAGAAATCAGCCCTTCGTTGCTGAGGAGATTACCGGCAGTGTGATAGTCGCCGAGATCGACAGTGATGCCGGGATCAAAAATGGCCCCCGCGAAAGTGCAGTTGGTTCCGCCGCGAGCGGTGCAAACCGTATCGGTGATATTGGTGCCCGTCATCGCATTGTCGAAGGAATTGACCCCATTGCAGCCGCCATTGAGGCAAAGATCAATTGACCCGATCGTGAGCCCGTTGTTGACGACCGCGTTGCCGCCCCCTCCTCCCGTAATGGCCATGCCGTTAGTGCCGGAGACCGTGGTCAGCGTCCCGGAGTTGGTAATCGTGTTGTTGAAGCCGCCGGCGAGGGCAATGGCGTTCCCGGCCACGGGAATGGGGCTGCCCGAAACGTAGCCGCCGGTGACCACCACCCCTGATGTCACGCTGACCGTGATGGTGCCGGCGCCGGAACCGCCGGCGCTTTCGCCGAAGATGGCGGTCGAGTTGAGCCCGGTCGCAGAGATGTTCGCCGAAGTCGAGATGCCGACCGTATTGCCGCTGCCAGCGCCACCGGCTGTGCCGGCGAATGGCCCGGTGGTCGTCAGCGAAGTCGCAAACGCGCCACCGCCGACCAGACCGCCGCCGCCGCCAATCGACTGGGCGATGATGCCATAGGCGCCGGCGCCCATGGTCGAAATAGCTCCAGTGTTGCTGACGCTCACTGCGCCGCCACTGCCGCTTCCACCGCCGCCGGCACTAACCGCCAAGTTGAGCGGCGTGCCGTTTTGGTCGAACGCTTGGATAAAGCCGCCGCCGCCACCGATCGACTGGGCCAGGATGCCGTGCGCTCCGGTGCCGGTCGTCGAGATGATCCCTCCACTCGAGAGCATAACCGTGCCGCCGGTGCCCGTGGCACTGCCGGCCGCGCCGAGTATCGCTGTGTTGGTGCCCGATACCGTCGCGCCATATTCCTGCGCAACGCCGCCGCCACCGCCAATCGACTGGACGATAACCCCCAACGCTCCAGTGCCGCTGGTGGTCACCGAGGCGGTGGATGTCATGGTCACGGCATCGCCTTGACCACCGACGCCGCCGGTGCTGCCGGCGAGCGTGTTGCTGCCGGCCGCGAGCGAGAGCCCCCCAGAATTCACGCTAAAGCCCAAAGGTGAATTGACGACGAAGCTAGCAAGACCGCCGCCGCCGCCGATCGATTGCACCAACACACCTTCGGACAACTGGCCTTGTGTGCTGATGGGACCGCTGAACGTCGGTATCATCACCGCGCTGCCGGCGCCGGCGGAGGCCTGGGAGCCGCCAACCACTTCGGTCACGTTCGTGATGCCGGTGCCGCTGGTGGTGTTGCTGAAGGTGAAAGTTTCTAAACCGCCGCCGCCACCAATCGATCCCACCAGAATGCCGATGGCATTATCCCCCGTCGTGGCGGTGGTGCCGGTGTTGCCGTATTGCACAATGCCGCCGTCGCCGCTCAAGGCGCCGCCGCTACTGTTGCCGCCGACATACGCGTTGAAGGGTGTGGCGCTAAAGACGAAATTGCCCGCCATGGCCGGGGTGCCACCACCACCACCGATGGACTGTTGAACCTGACCAATCGAACCGAGTCCCGACATCGAGAAGTTGTTGGAATTGGTTGTATTGATGGCGGAGCCGCTGCCGCCCGTGCTTCCGTTGCTGCCCGCTTGAAGTGTGGGATCGCCATTGATCGCCAGCGGATCCTGAGCAACGAGGGCAGCGTTGCCGCCGCCGCCACCGATGGCCTGCGCCAAAAGGCCATAAGCCAGGTCTCCAGTGGTCGTTATCGAACCGCCGCTGATGTTGACCGTCACGGTGCCCATCGAGCCCTGCGTCCCGCCGCTGTTGAATCCGCCGACGTCAAGATCGGTGCCAGTGATTGAACCGTTTGTGGAGCCGGTAAGAGTGATCGCGCCGTTGCCACCGCCGCCACCGATCGACTGGGCGAGCACCGCAATCGAATTGTCGCCGCTGGTGATGATACTGCCGGTGCTCGTGACGGTGACGTTGCCGCCATTACCGCCGTTGCCGCCCGTGCCTCCAACTTGGTTGTTAAGTGAGCCGCCATTGTAGGCGACTTGACCGGTGAAGCCGGCCGAGCCGCCGCCGCCGCCGATGCTCTGAGCTACAATTCCGATCGAGCCGGCCTGAGTAACCTGAATCGTCCCGGTGTTGATCACCGTGACATTGCCACCATTGCCGCCGCCGCCACCACTACCGCCGCTGCCGCCACCGACGGTATTGTTCGAGCCACCCGAGCCGACATTCAGCGAACCGGTGATCGCGAAGCCACCAACGCCGCCGCCGCCGCCGATGCTTTGGGCATAAATGCCCGCGGACATCAGGCCACTGGTTATGATCGTTCCATTGTTGGTAACGTTGACGACGCCTCCAGCACCGCCGCCGCCGCCGCTGCCACCGACTGTCGTCGCGGTGGTATTTCCGCCGTCACTTCCACTC
>JBAUYV010000313.1:0-2491 GCA_049584975.1 Xanthobacteraceae bacterium
CTGCGCCGCCTTATGATCACCGACCAGCCGGCCATGACCTTCTACGAGACCCGCAACTACTCGCCGCTGTTGCCCGACGGCAAGGCGTATCGGTTCTACTTCGTCAACGAAGTGAAATCGTTCATCACCAAGCCGTCGTACGGCATGAGCCTCAAAGGTCCGGGCTACTACGAAATATCAGGCCTGGCCTATTCGGGCAACGGCACGATCACCAAGGTTCTGGTCTCCGCCGACGCCGGCGAGACTTGGGGCCAAGCGGCCGTCGAAGGTCCGGCGAGCCCAAAGGCATTCACGCGCTTTCGCATGCCGTGGCGCTGGGACGGCCAGCCGGTGACGCTGACAAGCCGCGCCTGGGACGATTCCGGCGCGAAGCAGCCGCTGCGCGCCGATTTCGTCGCCCTGCGCGGCGTAACAAAAGAGCCGGTGAAGAGCCCGTACGCGTTTCCTAACCAGCACTACAACAGTCTCACCGCCTGGGGCGTCGACAGCAAAGGGGAGATCAAGCATGTCTATGCTTAAGCCGTTGGTCTTCCCTCGCTCCGGAATCGCAGAACTGGCCGTTGCTCTCCTGCTTGCATTTGCGTTCGGCACCGCAACCGCGCGCGCCGGCGATGCGCCGCATCTCGGCAAACCGATCTCCGAGGCCGATATCAAGGCCTGGAACGTCACGATCCTGCCGGACGGCACCGGCTTGCCAGCGGGCAGCGGCAGCGCTGCCGACGGCGCCAAGCTGTTCGACACCAAGGGCTGCTCGCTCTGTCACGGTCAGAACGGCAGGGGCGGCGTTGCCAACATGCTGGTCGGCAGCCCGTCGCTCACCGCGCCCGGCATTTCCGCCAACAAGACCATCGCCAACTTCTGGGGCCAGCCAACGACGCTGTTCGACTACATACGCCGCGCTATGCCATGGCCGACACCGCGCACACTCTCCGACGACGAGGTCTACGCCATTTGCGCTTATCTGTTTGCGGAAAACAAACTGATCCCCGCCGACGAGCCCATGAACGCGCAGACCTTGCCGAAGGTGAAGATGCCGAACCGCGACAACTTCATCATCAAGTTCCCGAACCGGATTTGATCAGCGCCGTCATTGCGAGCGGAGCGAAGCAATCCAACGCCGCTTGCGAGGACCGCAACGCCGTTCTGGATTGCTTCGTCGCTACGCTCCTCGCAATGACGAAGTCGCCAACCATGCGAGGAGAAAGTCTTGACCCTTGCGGAGACGTCGCGGCCCGCGCAATTTCGTAGGGGCGGCCCTTGTGGCCGCCCTGCAGGCGCGGTGCGGGCACCCACAAGGGGCGCCCCTACAAATCAGGCGAACAACGCGACATCACAGCTTGAACGACTCGTATGTCGCCGGGTGAAACAGCTCGTCGACGGTGACGCGGCGCTCGGACAGGCCTTCGAGGTGATGCTGGGCGAGAAAATAGTCGAGTACCTTGCGGTTCGGCTCGACGCCGTACGACCAGAAATCGTGGCCCATCAAATCGCGCGCTTCCTTCAGGCGTTCCTCGACGAACGGCATGGTCACCTTGGTCGCCGACGTATCGGAGAGTTTGGCAAGCCCGGCCTCCTTGGCCTGCTCGAAGGCCTTGAACACCGCACCCGGAAGCCACGGATGTTGCTCCGCCAGCGTGCGGCGAATGCCTAGCACGTGCATGATCGGAAAAAAGCCGGTGCGCTTGTAATAGTCCTTGGCCACCGCGACCGGATCGGGAAACAACCAGCCGATATGGGGGTGGCCGCGCTCGACCAGGGTCGGCGGCCGCGGCGCGATGAAGCCGTCGATCTCGCCCGTTTCGAGGAGGCCCGAAATGGTCTTGCCCTCGGGCGCGTTCTCAAGCCGCACGCCCGGCGGCAGCTTGACGGTGATCTTTTCCGGCCGTCCGGCGTGCTCGATGCCGCCGCGGATCCAATGAATGTCGGAGCGTTTCACGCCGTAGTCGTCTTCGAGGAACGCCCGCGCCCACACGTTGGCGGTGAGCTGGTACTCGGGGACACCGACTTTGCGGCCCTTGAGGTCTTGCGGCTTTTTCACGCGGTCGGTGCGCACATAGATCGAGGTGTGGCGGAAGGCGCGCGACACGAACGCCGGCACGGCGATGTAGGGGCAATTGCCCTGGGCGGTCTTGACCGTGTAGCTCGACATCGACAATTCGCAGATGTCGAATTCGGCGGCGCGAAACGCGCGGAAGAAGATCTCCTCGGGGACGAGCGTCATGTAGACCGGGTCGACGCCGTCGATCTGCACGCTGCCGTCGATCAACGCACGCGTGCGGTCATAATCGCCGACGGCGACCGAGAGATTGAGCTTACTCATCCGGTATCCTCTTGGCGCTTGTGCCTGTGTTGTGCACTTGCTGGGGGTCATGTATGGACGGTGGCCGCGGTGCAAGAGCAAATCTGACTTTTTTTGCGAAGCGTTCGGGGGCGGTCATGTATTCGGCCTGTTTTCGTCTGGAGGCTTGCCTCTGTGACGATGCGGCCGCTA
>JBAUYV010000314.1:0-2531 GCA_049584975.1 Xanthobacteraceae bacterium
GGCCGCGGCAGCGTGAGATGCTCGGCCTTCCTCCGCAGTAGACGCCGCATTCGAACCGAGTCTCTGCCTGCGGCGGTCTCTGTTTCCGGGAAACGGAATTTTACCGCCAGAGACAAAGGCGCCGAAATAGCCCGTTGGATCCACTTGGCCGTTCGCAGAGACCAAGCGCCCGCGCGCAAGCCCGCCGGTTCGGGCCTGTTCGCCAAAAGTCGGGAAATCTCCGTTCGACTGGGACTGCGTGGTGGGCCCGGGAGACGTGCCAGCATCAAGCGTTTTCAATGGCTTGAAAGGTCTAACCTCCCTATCGAGCCGCTTTGGCGGCCAAAGGGCTTTTTAGGTCGCTGTCTAACCAGGGCGGCGTCACCATCCACTCTCGATTAGCTTTGCCATCGCCTCGCGTGCCATGCGTTTTCGATCAGCCGCTTTGGTGTATCTCTGAACCTCGCTCAGTGACGCGTGACCGAGGATCGCCGCAATCTGATTAGCAGTGCATCCAATTTCGGCGAGTCGCCGAGCAGCTGCCTTGCGCAAGCCGTGAGCCGAAACGTCTGGGCATCCCGCATCGTCGCACAATTTACGAAACCAGTTACCGAAACCAGCCGCCGTGTAGGGCTTGCCGAAATGGGTCACCAGAAAAGTCTTGACGCCTAATGTGGGCGTTGCCTCGATGATCTCGCGCAGTTTCGTATGCACGGGAATTTCAAGATGCGCTTCCTCGCCACCCTCGGTTTTGCGCTGGGTGATCGTAAGAACGCCATTGTGGACGTGATGGCGTCCCATCGTGACAACGTCGCCACGTCGTTGGCCGGTATACAGCAGCAGCCCGAAGGCGAGTCGCCCCTTTGTGCCGATTGAATGCGTCGCCTCAAATCGGTCAATCTCTGCCTCCGACCAGGTAGGATAGCCGGTGCTTTTGACCTTCTCGCGGGTAACCCCCAACGTCGGATCATCTGGGATGCGACCTTCCTTCATCGCCCACCGGAACATAGAACGCAATGTGTTGAGGAAGTTCCGCTGCGCAAACGGTGTGCCCGCTTTTTTATTCACGATGCGCTGCATGTGTTCCCGCCTAAGCAGCAACACGCCTTTGCCGCCGACTGTACGGTAAATTGGCAGATCGCCATGCTCCTCGCGGAAGTTTTCCAGAATATTGCGGCGGGTTCGCTGGGTTTCAGGTGCGCGGCTCTTGAACGGCGATGTTGATGATGGAGAACAATCGAGATACGCGGCCACCAAAGCATTGACGCTGCCGGCTACAGTATGCGCCGCCCCAATCGGAATGGACAGCACGGTGCCTTCAATCGCGGCTTGATACGCCGCCATGAATTCCGCCGAGCCTGGCATCCCGGGAAGCGGCACCGCCTTGAATCCTGGTCGGCGGAAATAGCGTCTCAGCGTGCCATGACGGTCCCGATAGGTTTTAATATAGGCAATTGTCGGCTTGCGCATTATATCGCCTTGTCCCACGGATTGCCGATGCCACTGTCGTCTTTCGTGTCCACTTTCTTGTCGCTCAATATGACCACTAGCCTTCCATCTGGATCAATCTCAATCTTGGAGACATCGAAGCCAGCCGCTTTCGTCGCCTTTAGTGCGCGGATGACATCTGACTGCTTGAATGTACACTTCCTACGCGACACGTTTAAACTCATTTTCACTTCAGGTGTCGATTGTCGATCACAAAGGTCGCTTCCCTTGAGTACCCCCGAGGTCGATGTGATGGCACAACGCCAAACGGCTCAAACGGCAGCCAAGTCGCGCCGTCGTTTTCGCAGACTTGAACGAATCCGCGACGACTTTTGCACCACTCGGCTAACGCCGCATAATCGATGTCGTGATAGCGGTAGTTGCGGCCCGCAGCGTTATCGTAAGGTGGATCGACGAACCAATGCGCCTCGACGTCGGGGGCCTGCTCGTAGCTTCCCTCAATGATCTTCCAATGTCGGATACGGTCGACCTGACTGGCGATAAGCGATTTCTTCGTCTCGCTCCAGGAGGAGCCCCATCTCCAGGGTCTCTGCGACCAGTTGGAACGGCGAGCAGCGGGCCGGGTGACACTGTGATCCAGGTTGAAGCCGATCAACCACCGCGCCTCAGGACAGACCCAAGACGGCAGTTCATCGACGTGCATTATATTAGCGGGTAAGCGCATCACCTCGGCTGGCGAAACCTTCCGCAGGTATCGCCACACCCCGCAAATATGTTCATCGATTTCGACCAACGTCACCTGGGGCGGCTCCCAATACAAACTAAAGCCCGCTCCGCCGGCAAACGGCTCGACGACGTGATCATATTGCGGTGGCACATAACCTGGTCCTAACCTCGTTTTTCCACCCTGAATCTTGCAAAACGGTCTTAGCATTTCGCTTTGGCCATTCTTTGCACCACCCTGCGTGCTGCCCGCTCAAATTCTTCCATCGAAACTTTTCTGGGACGCATAAGGCCGCGGATGTAGGCGAGGACAACATCCGAACCGCCCTGTTCGATGCTGACGTCCACCAACGTGGCGAGGTCCGGTCTCAGCCTTGTAA
>JBAUYV010000315.1:0-2653 GCA_049584975.1 Xanthobacteraceae bacterium
CTGGATAAACGGTGCTTCTGTTCAGCCAGCAATTTCGGCAGTATTGCCTCGAAGTCGGGAGCCTGGGGCGCTAGACCCAACCGAACGAGCCGCTCAGTGCTGCCTACTAGCACTGGCATGTCTCCGCTCCGGACGAGCATGGGGTCGGTTTCTACCCGCACATCTAGGCCACTATCGGCGACCAGACCATCCAGCAAGGCGCGCAAGCTGAAAGCCTGGCCACTACACAGGTTCACCAGCGGCCACGGCCAGGTTGGAAGCGCGGCAAGGCCGAGCAGTAGACGCGCCGCTTCGGCAACGTCGATGAAATCGCGCCGTGCAGACAGATCCCCGACGCGCAGCACCAGTTGGCCCAAGGCTAGTTGCCGAGCAAACGAAGGCAGGGCCAAGTGGTCCGGCATCCCGATCCCGACCGGGTTGAACAGTCTTACTGTCAACACCGGCAGACCTCGCGCGGCGGCCGCAAGACCGAGCAGTGTCTGTGCGTATTTCGCAATCCCGTAATTTGTGCGTGGCATGCAGGAGTGCGTCTCTGCAACCGGCTGTGTGGCGGCGGGGACAATTCCATACTCAGCGGCCGAACCCACGAAGATCACCCGGGGCGGAGGTGAAACATCGGCCACTGCTGCCAGCAGCTCCGCGGCGAGAATCGTGTTTGACTCAAAACAGGTACGTGGATCAGCGCTATGCGTGTCGCCGGCGCAGTGTAGTACTATGTCTGGCCGAGCTGTCGCCAACGCTCGTCCGAAGCTGATCCGGTTGAAAGGAGCCGGCCCCAACGCCACCTCGTCATGGGCGCGGGCAATGGCAGCGCGGGATATACATAGGATGGTCGATCCCACGGCAGCGGGCGACTGCAATACATGCCGTCCGAGAAATCCGCTGGCCCCGGTCAACAGCACGCGCATTGATCAGCTATCGGGCGGGCATAGGTGCCGGCATAAAAGCTCGCGGGTCACGCTCGATCATGCTCTGCGCTTCGGCGAAATCCTCCGGCCGTCCAATATCCATCCAGAAGCAATCCTGGCGGTGGCACAGGACCAATTTCTTGGCCCGCTGCATGGCCTGCATCAGGACGGGCATGTCCAGGTATTCACCACGTCTCAAAAAGGGGCGGATTACATCCCGGCGGAGCACGTAAATGCCCATGCTGACCAGGTGCTGGTAAGTCGGCTTCTCTCGATAGCCGGTCATTCGCATCGAGTCGTCCACCTCGAGCAGCCCAAAGTCCGACCGAAGTTCGCGCAAATAGGTGCCGATCGTGGCATCCGCTCCGCGAGCCCGGTGGTCAGCCACCATAACCGCTATGTCGAGAGTGGTGAGAAGATCGCCGTTGGTCAGCAGAAACTCCTCGCCTAACCGATCCAGCACCAGCCCGAGCGGGCCGGCCGTGCCCAGAGGCTTGTCCTCCAGACTGTAAGTTATGGACAGGCCAAATCGGCTACCGTCGCCGAAGAACGCTTCCAGAAGGTGGCGAAGATGATTTACGGCGAGGATTACCTGCGTCACGCCTGCGGCGCGCAACTGGTTCAGCAGGATCTCGAGCACCGGCTTATCGCCGAGAGGCATCAAAGGTTTGGGGAACAGGGCCGAATACGGGTGAAGCCGCGATCCCTTACCCCCCGCCATGACGATTGCCTGCATCGATCTCGCCTCAGACGACGTAAGCTGCCGGAGTGTACAGACCGGGATTTGCCGAGACGAACGCAATCGTCTGTCGCAATCCCTCGTCCAGTGACATCGTAGGTCGCCATTTCATTAGCTCTGCGGCCTTTCGGTTGTCGGACACAAGCCGCATCACCTCGCTCTTGACTGGCCGGTCCCGGGCCGCATCGTGCACGATCGGCTTGTTGGATCCCATCAGCTTCAGAATGCGTTTGGCAAAATCGCCAATGCTGAAGGCTTGCCCGGTGCCTAGATTGATTGTTTCGCCCTCTATCCCAGGGGTGACTGCGGCGCGAATGAAGCCATCGACCGTATCGCTCACAAACGTCATATCACGCTCTGGTGTAAGCGAACCGAGATGGACCGCCTCGGCTCTCACCGCTTGGGAGACGATCGTCGGGATGAATGCCCGAGCCGACTGGCGCGGACCAAAGGTATTGAAGGGACGCAGGACCACCACTGGCGTATCGAAGGAGCGGAAATATGACTCTGCGATCTTGTCCGCGCCAATTTTGCTCGCAGAATATGGCGATTGCCCTTGCACGGGATGGTCCTCGTCGATGGGTGTATGCACCGCCGTCCCATAAACTTCCGACGTGCTGGTATGCACCACACGGCCGGTACCTAGCCGCCGCGCGGCCTCGAGCACGTTGAGTGTTCCTTCGACATTGGTCCGCACGTATGACCGGGGAGCGACATAGGAATATGGAATGGCGATAAGCGCCGCCAGATGGAACACGATGTCTTGTCCCTCCATAGTCCGGTAGACGAAATCGCCGTCCTCGATGTTCCCTGCGGCCACTGTAAGCCTGCCGCGTAGCGGCGCCGGAAGGAAAGCCAAGTTGCCGACGGAGGAACCGGAATTGTAGCGCACCATGGCGGTGACATCCGCGCCCCTTTGGGCCAGCATTTCCGCCAAGTGGCTGCCGATGAAACCACCGGCGCCGGTGACTAGAATTTTCTTACCACTAACCATGTGCCCCCCTTT
>JBAUYV010000316.1:0-4888 GCA_049584975.1 Xanthobacteraceae bacterium
GCCGGAAGAGCTTCATCGGTTGATCGGGAAGTGGCAGAAAGCTCTCACGTAAATAGAACTGACGGGCCGCCTCATCTTTGGCATCCACGATAACGGCAAACGAGGCGATCTCGCTACGAACCGCGCGGCGCAACGCGTCCGCCAACAGAAATCGGCCGTACCCTCGCCCTTGATAGTTTCGATCGACGGCGAGCCGGCCCAAAAGCGTCGCCGGGACGAGTGGATAGCGCGGGAGCTTGCGGGTGATATCAGCCGGAAACTCGGCGAGTTTTACGCCGGTCGCGGACAGAGTGTAATAGCCGCCGATGGCGCCGTCCGGCAGCACGAGTACGAACGGCGCCGCCATGTTCTTGCGGGCATCCTGGCCAGCCTGGCTTCGTAGATAGCGATCGAGCGCTTCGGTGCCGCTGACGAACGAACCGCGATCGTGCTGCGGACCAAGCGCCTCGACCCGAAGCGATCCCTCGGGAGCGCCTGGCACCGGCTATACGCCGGTGGCTTCGCGATAGCGGCGCACCGTGTCGCGCAGGCGGTCATTGACGGGCTTCGGATTCAACAGCGCATCAACAAACGCCTGGCTGTCGCGCACCGACAGTTCGATCTGCCGGTGTTCCTCGATCGCCCGCCGTGCAGCATCCTGGACGCTGGTCAGCACGAAATCTGTGACCGTCCGTCCCTGGAGGGCGGCAGCATGTTCGATAAGCGTCTTCTGCTCCGCCGTCACCCGCGTCTCAAGGCGTTGCGCGCGGGTGCGACCGCGGGCCGATTTCGAGGCTACGTTTGCCATCGTGATACTCCTACCGCAAATGTACGGCCAATGCCCGGCCATTTCAAGAGCTGAAGCCCCGCATGACTCTTTCCGGGAACGTTTTCCGCGGTCAGCCTCAGTCGTAAAAAACGCTCCGAACAGGCTATAACTTACCCTTTCCAGTACAGTATCAAAAACTTACCGGCCAGGAAAAGACCGTCAGCGCTATCCGCGCTATCTGACGGTCTTTTAATTTCGGCAGGTGACCACTTCAAAAAAGACCGTCAGAAAGACCGTCACCTTATCCAGCTTTCGGCAACTCAAGAATACTTCGGCCGTAGGAACTCTCTTTGCAGTTCAAGCGGTTATCAGATCCGACGGCCGAACCAACGATGTGTTGCCGGCCATTCCAAATCCTATATAAGTCACTGAATTATAAAGAGAATTGTTAACCCCTCACTCCCACTCGATCGTCCCCGGTGGCTTGGAGGTCACATCGTACACCACGCGGTTGACGCCCTTGACTTCGTTGATGATGCGCGTCGCGACGGTGCCGAGAAACGTCGCGTCGAACGGATAAAAGTCAGCTGTCATGCCGTCGATCGAGGTGACTGCGCGCAAGGCGACAACGTAATCGTAGGTGCGAAAATCGCCCATGACGCCGACGGTGCGCACCGGCAACAGCACGGCGAACGCCTGCCAGATGTCGTCGTAAAGTCCGACGCGGCGGATTTCCTCGATGAAGATATCGTCGGCAAGCCGCAAGATATCGATCTTTTCGCGAGTGATCGCACCGGGACAGCGGATAGCGAGACCGGGACCGGGAAACGGATGACGGCCGACGAAGGCATCGGGCAAGCCGAGCTCGCGGCCAAGGGCGCGTACCTCGTCCTTGAACAATTCGCGCAACGGCTCGACGAGCTGCATGTTCATGCGCGCCGGCAAACCGCCTACATTGTGGTGCGACTTGATGGTCACCGACGGGCCACCGGTGAACGACACGCTCTCGATGACGTCGGGGTGAAGCGTGCCCTGGGCCAGAAACTTGGCGCCACCGATCTTTTTTGCTTCCGCCTCGAACACGTCGATGAACAGCTTGCCGATGATTTTGCGCTTCTGCTCCGGATCCTCGACGCCCTTTAGCTCCTTGAGGAAAAGATCCTCGGCGGCGACATGCATGAGCGGAATGTTGTAGTGGCCGCGGAACAAGGCGACCACGCGCTCGCCTTCGCCGAGCCGCAGCAGCCCGTGGTCCACAAACACGCAGGTGAGCTGATCGCCGACCGCTTCGTGGATGAGAACGGCGGCGACCGCGGAATCGACGCCGCCCGAAAGGCCGCAGATCACCTTGCCCTTGCCGACCTGACGGCGGATTTTCTCGATCGCGTCATCCTTGAACGCGCGCATGGTCCAGTCGCCGGCACAGCCTGCGATCTTGCGCACGAAATTGCGCAGGAGCGCCGCGCCGTGCGGCGTATGCACGACCTCGAGATGGAATTGCGTGGCGTAGAATTTGCGCTTGTCATCGGCGATCATGGCGATCGGCGCGTTGGCCGAGGTGCCGGTAGCCGTGAAGCCTTCGGGCAGCTTGGTGACGCGGTCGCCGTGGCTCATCCACACCGGATAGCGCTGGCCGACTTCCCACACGCCTTCAGTGAGCGCGGAGGGCTTCGTCACCTCCACTTCGGCGCGGCCGAATTCGCGGTGATGGCCGGCTTCCACAATGCCGCCAAGCTGCTGCGCCATGGCCTGCTCGCCGTAGCAGATGCCGAGCACGGGCACGCCGGCCTGATAGATTGTAGGCGGCGCCAGCGGCGCTTCCTTGTCGAGAACGGAAGCCGGACCGCCGGAAAGAATCACGCCCTTCGGCTTGAACTCGCGCAGCGCCGCTTCGGCTTTCTGGAACGGCACGATCTCGCAATACACGCGCTCTTCGCGCACGCGCCGCGCGATCAGCTGCGTCACCTGCGAGCCGAAATCGATGATCAGAATCTTGTCGTGAGTCGCCATAGCGGGTTTTACTCCCACCCTTCCCTCCCCGCTAGCGAGGGAGGGTCAGAGAGGGGGCCTGTCGAGATCTTGCCACAGCAGTCATGAGGAGCGCCGAATGAGGCTGACGAAAAACCCGTCTGTATCGGTCCGGCGGGGCGTCATCAGCAATCCTTCGCCGGAGATAAGCGCGGCGCGGCCAAAAAGATAGGCGCGCTCGCCGAGCGCCTGCGCCGTTTCGGCGGGTTTTTCCACTGAAAACCCAGGACACCGGCTGACAAAGGCCCGCACCTGATCGCCGTTTTCATCCTCAAGGACCGAGCAGGTAATATAGGCGATGCGGCCGCCGGCCTTGACGAGGCTGGCCGCGCGATCGAGCAGCGCCACTTGCTGCTTCACGCGTTCGGCGAGCGCTCCCGGGCGGACACGCCATTTTGCGTCCGGATTACGCCGCCAGGTACCGGTGCCCGTACACGGCGCATCGATCACCACGAGATCGGCCCTGCCGTTGAGGTCGGCGACCACATCGGCCTCGCCGCGCGGCGTGCGCACCTGGATGTTGCGCGCGCCTGCCCGCGCGATTCGCTCGTGAATCGGAACGAGCTGCCGCTTGTCGATATCGGTCGCATAAATCTGGCCGCGGTTTTCCGTGGCGGCCGCAAGCGCCAGCGTTTTGCCGCCCGCGCCGGCCGCGAGATCAACGACCTGCTCGCCGGGCTTGGCGCCGGCAAACAGCGCGGCGAGCTGGGAGCCCTCGTCCTGAATCTCGACCTCGCCCTTACGAAACACAGGCTCGGCGTGAATGGCCGGGCTCTTGGCATCGGCTGAAAGCCGAACGCGCAGCCCGATCGGCGACCATCGCGTCGGCTCGGCATTAAGATGCGCGACCTTCGGCAAAACATCCTCGCGCTCGGCCTTGAGTGTGTTGACGCGCATGTCGAGCGGCGCGCGCGTGGCGAGCGCCGCGCCTTCCGCGGCTCGCTCTTCGCCAAATGTCCGCGCGAAGTACGGATCGAGCCAATCCGGATAATCGCCCGCGCTGGGAGCCGGCGCGTTGGCGAGCCCGTTGGACGCAAGCGACGCCTTTTCGGCTTCCGTCAGCGGAGCCGGTGCAAAGCGCGCTCCGCTGCAAAGTTCCGCGATGGCTGCGGTGTCAAGGCCGCGCTCACGGCGCAGCATGCCGATGACGGCCGCGCGGGGCGTCGCCTCACCCATGAGCCAAGCGGACGACGCCTTGCGGCGCAGTGAATCGTAAACGAGGCCCGCGATCGCGGCGCGGTCGGATGAACCGGCAAAGCGATGCGAAAGGCCCCAATCTTTGAGCGCATCCGTGGCCGGTCGCCGCCGCGCCTCGATCTCAGCAAGAACATCGATGGCGGCGGAAAGTCGCGCGGCAGGCGTCATGCGTGCGCCGTAAGCGGGGCCGCGATCATGTCCTTCGCTTTATTTCTTCGCGCGCTTTGCAGCGACAGCCCGCCCAGCTTTGGGTGCCTTGTGCCCGCGCACTTGCTTGCGCAGATCCTGGAGCGCCTCAGCGAGATCACGAACGTGGGTGCCTTTCGGGCATTTACCGGCGCGAACACTTTTCAGCATGCGCGACAAGAGATCGTCGTCGTGCTCGTCGCGATACGGCTTGAGATCCAGGTCCTTGGGCACTTTCGTCAACCGCTCGTCGCCAATGTGCTTGACGTACTTCTGCATAAAACGGTCGTAGTCGTGCCACTCGACGCCCGCGGCGCGCACCGCGGCCTCCTCGGCGCGCGTCGCGATCTGATGCGCGTGCAGATAGTGCAGCCCAAGCTGATCGATCAGCGTCTTTTCAACTTCTTCGTGGAGGATGAGAAATCGGTCTGTTTCGACGACACGGCTGCGGAATTTGAACAACTTCGGCATGTGCCGATCGATGTAGATCGTCTTACCGTCGAGGCTGTAGCCGGCCAGATAGGGAATGTCGTGCTTGCGGTCCAACTTCTTGACGCGGCGCACGACAGCGTCGAGCGCGCGGTCCATCATCAGAGATGAAACATACCATTCGGGAAGCCGCAGCTTCTCGTGCGGCGCGGTCGGATGACAGAATTCAAGTGGCATGGCGCGCTCCCTTTAAGGGCCGGTCAACACGATGGTGTTGGTTAAAACCTGAAGCATGAAGAT
>JBAUYV010000317.1:0-44024 GCA_049584975.1 Xanthobacteraceae bacterium
GCATCGAGGCGCGATAGACCACCTCGGCGCCGTTCATGGCCAAGCCGCGGCCGTTCTCCGGGTAATTGCCCTCCATCGCCATCATGATGCCGAGCCGGCCGATCTTGGTGTCGGCAACCGGCCAGAACGCATCGAGGGTGCGGCCGTATTTCTCGATCCACCAATCGTAAACATCGTGCGGCGAAACCGAGCGCTCGACCGGCAGCAGCGCTGAAATCTTATAGTGCTGAAGGATGACTTCGCCGTCGGGATCGACGATGAAGCCGATGTTGAAGAAGCGGTCCTTCCAGTCCTTATGGCGCGCCTTGGCCTGCGCCATGATAAAGACGTTCCACTCCTTGGCGAGCTTGCCGATCTGGTCGGTCTCGGGGCCCGGAATGTCGATGCAGCAGGTGTTGGCATAGTCGGCGTGATCGACGTCGAGCACTTCGTCGTTGAAGCCCATCAGCGCGCCCTCGGGGATGGCGAGGAGCCGCACCGGGATGTCCAGGTTGGACAGCCAGAACGCCGCCTTGGTCAGACTTTTGAGGTGCTCGATGTTGTACTCGATGTCGTCGCGGCGGCGGATGCCGTAGAAGGTCGGAATGAGGCCAACGGCGTTATAGGGTTCGATCACAAGTTTACTCCTTTACTTCACCGCATCATTCCGGATCGCTCTCACGTAGGGGCGGCCCTTGTGGCCGCCCGTTCATGTCGTGACAGGGCGCCCACGAGGGGCGCTCCTACGGCCTCGAAACAACATATCAAGCCGCGACGCTCGGCAGCCCCGCCAGCGCCATGGCGAGCTCGCCTTCATCGTATTTCTGGTCGACCAGCTTGCCTTCGAAGTAGCTGATATACGCGCCCATATCGAAATGGCCGTGGCCCGACATGTTGAACAGGATCGTTTCGGACTTGCCCATTTGCTTGCAGCGCAGCGCTTCGTCGATGGCGCAACGCACCGCGTGGGTCGCTTCCGGCGCCGGCACGATGCCTTCGCAGCGCGCGAACTGCACGCCGGCATCGAAGCAGGCTTTCTGGTGATAGGCGCGCGCTTCGATCAGACCGAGTTCGTAGATGTGCGAGATCATCGGCGCCATGCCGTGATAGCGCAAGCCGCCGGCGTGGAAGCCGGGTGGGATGAACGTGGAGCCCAGCGTGTGCATTTTCACGAGCGGCGTCAGGTGCGCGGTGTCGCCGAAGTCGTAGGCGTACTTGCCGCGCGTCAGCGATGGGCACGCCGCGGGCTCCACCGCGATGAAACGGCGCCGGCGTCCACCACGCAGTTGCAGACCGAGAAACGGGAAGGCGAGGCCCGCAAAATTCGAGCCGCCGCCGGTGCAGGCGATCACCACGTCAGGATCGTCGCCCGCCATTTCGAATTGCTTGATGGCTTCCTGGCCGTTGACGGTCTGGTGCAGCAGCACGTGGTTGAGCACCGAGCCGAGCGAATATTTGACCGCCGGGTCCTTGGCCGCCACTTCCACGGCTTCCGAAATGGCGATGCCGAGCGAGCCAGGATTGTTGGGATCTTTGGCCAGGATGGCCCGGCCTGAATCTGTCTCGTTCGACGGCGAGGGAATGCAGCGCGCCCCATAGGTTTCCATCAGCGCGCGGCGATAGGGTTTTTGATCGAACGATACGCGGACCTGAAACACCGTCACGTCGATGCCGAACAGCGCGCCCGCAAAGGCAAGCGAGGAGCCCCACTGGCCCGCGCCGGTCTCGGTTGAGAGCCGTTTGATGCCCTGCTCTTTGTTGTACCAAGCCTGCGGCACAGCCGTGTTCGGCTTGTGCGAGCCGGCCGGCGAGACGCCTTCGTATTTGTAATAAATCTTCGCCGGGGTCCCCAGCGCCTGCTCCAGCCGGCGCGCGCGCATCAGCGGTGACGGCCTCCACATCCGGTAGACGTCGCGGATCGGCTCGGGGATTTCGATGGTGCGCTCGGTCGACACCTCCTGGAGGATCAGCGCCATCGGAAACAGCGGCTCGAGATCGCCCGGACCGACCGGCTGCTTGGTGCCGGGATGCAGGACAGGAGGCAGCGGCTTCGGCAGATCGGCCGCCAGATTGTACCAGGACTTCGGAATCTGCGTTTCGTCCAGGACGAATTTGATCTGATCGCTCAAGACATCCTCCCACACCACAGTCAACGGCAATCAAGTGTAGCCCGGATGGAACGTCGGCGAAATCGAGATTAACGGCCAGGCGCGGTGTTCGTTAACGGAGATTCGCTCAATCCGGCCGAGCGCGCTGAGGCCGGCTCCGCTCTGCTAGGCGAATGCCGAACGTCACACCGCAATCACGCGATCGAGGTGAAGCTTCCAATTTCCCGGCGGCGGCACGTGCCCTGAAAGCCAAGTGCCGGTCACTTTGCCTTCCCATTCGACGGGCAGCACCATGCCGCGCAGAAATTTTGCCGCCATCTGCCGCGAGCCCCAGGCGATCACCGTGTCCGATCCGGTCTCCCACCATGGGTCGCCCGGACCAAGATCGCGCGCCGACTCGGCAGCCTGCTGGACGTTGAAGGTTCCCTCCAGCAGGCAACGAATTCCGGGGCCGGGATGCTGGTGGCGATCGGCGATGCGGCCGGCCGCGCTGGTGATCTGGTCAAGCCGGAACAGCCAGCGCGTTCCGTCCAGCATCGGCAGCGTCGTAATAACGCGCGACATTTTCAGTCTCGACAACACACCGGCACCGTCGTTGAGCTGCGGCAGCGCATTCGGCGCCCCAAGCTCCCATCGCCACACCTCGCTCCATGCACCATTGGATTTCAGCGCCAGCGGGCCATCGCAATAAGTCGCCTCATCGGTGCTCATCAAGCGATCGTTGATCACGGCACGACCGTGGCGCACGTAAAGCAGGCGGTGCGCAGAGGGTAGCGCAGACGTGGTCGCGCCCTCCGCGCCAATCTGATCGTGATAGAAGTTCAGCGAAAACGGCATGCAGGAAACCTGGCGCGCGCTGCTTCTCTGGAACGAGAGCGCGAGTGGGGGGCGCTGAAGCTTAGGCGTTCGTGTCGATACTATCGTCCGGCATAAATTGCTCGTGCCACAGCGCATTGAGAATGCCGCAGCCGCAGGCAAAGCCAACGCCGAGAATCCAGGTGAAGTACCACATGGCGTGCCCTCAATAGAGACTGTGTGAGTTTTTCTCGACCATGCTCTCCGTCACCATGCCGCGGAGCGCGCGGAACACAATGGCCGTGTAGACGAGAACGATGGGGAGGAAGATCAGCGTCACCACGAGCATCACGAACAGGGTCAGCCGGCTCGACGAGGCATCCCATACCGTCAGGCTCGCCGCCGGCGCAATATCCGAAGGCATGAGGAAGGGAAACATGCTCACGCCTGCCGTGGCGATGATGCCAAGGATCCCGAGCACGCTCGCAATGAACGCCAAGGCCCGACGCCCGGCGCCGGTGAAGTACAGCACCAGCAGCGGCCCGGCGAAGCCAAGCACGGGCGCAATAATCATCCAGCGATGCGCCCCATAATTCGCGAACCAACGCCCGGGCTCGCGGACGACCGATTTCAGGAGCGGATTTGAAGGACCATCCGGCACGATGGCGCTGACGATCGCGTAACCATCAATGCCTTGCCAGACCCACAACCCCGCCACGGCAAACAGCACCACGGTTACAATCGCCCCGATCATGGCGAACCGGCGGGCGCGTGCTTGCACCGTGCCGTCGGTTCGTAAGGTGAGATAGAGCGCGCCGTGGGTGGCGAGCATCGCGGCGGAGACCAGGCCGCAAAGGAGACCGAACGGATTGAGCAGTTCCCACAATCCGCTGCCCTCGTAGAAGATGCGCAAATCATCATCGATACGGAATGGAACGCCCTGCAAGAGGTTGCCGAATGCGACGCCGAACACCACGCTCGGCACCAGACCACCGGCAAACAAGGCGTAGTCCCAGAACGCGCGCCAGGACGTGTCGGCGAATTTATTACGGAAGTCGAATCCCACCGGCCGCAGGATCAGCGCCGCCAGCACCAGAAACATGGCGATGTAGAAGCCCGAGAAGGACGCGGCGTAGACCGGCGGCCATGCCGCGAACACCGCGCCGCCGCCGAGAATGAGCCACACCTGATTGCCCTCCCAGAAGGGGCCAATGGCGTTGATGGTGACACGGCGTTCGGTGTCATTGCGCGCCACAAAGGGCAGCAGCATCGCTACGCCGAGGTCGTAGCCATCCATGACCGCGAAGCCAATCAGCAGCACGCCGAGCAACAGCCACCAAATGACACGAAGAGTGCCGTAATCGAGCGGGATCGACATGTTGGCCCCCTACTCCGCCGGCATCGCCGAAGGCGCCAATGTCGGCGCTGGCGTGTGCAGGCCCAAAGCTTCCACAGGGCCCATGCGGATGTATTTGCGCATCAGGATGATGTCGACGACGAGAAGCGCCGAATAGAACAGGACAAAGCCACACAGGGTGAAGAGTACCTGGGCGGCCGACACCGACGAGGCCGCGAGAAACGTCGGCAATACGCCGTCGATCGCCCACGGCTGGCGGCCGTTTTCGGCGACGATCCAACCAAGCTCCGCGGCGATCCACGGCAACGGCAGCGACCACAACGCTATCTGGAACAGCCAACGGCGCGAGAAGTTGCGCCACGACACGTTCCAAAACAGCACGGCGAAGAACGCGATGAAATAGAAGCCGAGCCCCACCATGATGCGGAAGCTCCAGAACAACGTGCCGATATTCGGAATCGTATCGGCGGCGGCTTTGGCGATGGTTGGCGGGTCGGCGGTGCGCGGGTCGGCGACGTAGCGCTTGAGCAAGAGCGCATAACCCAGATCGGCAGCATGCTCGCGAAGGAGCCCGGCCGCCTGGGCATTGCCGCGATTGGTTCTGAGCGTCTCGAGCGCATCGTAGGCAATAAGCCCGCTGCGGATGCGAGTCTGCGCGCGTGCCACGAGGTCGTTGATCCCCGGTATCGGCTCGTCGAACGAGCGCGTGGCGATGATGCCCAGGACCCATGGAATTTTGATCGCGTAATCGATCGAATGGTTAGCCGCATCGGGGATGCCAACGAGATTAAAGCCCGCGGGCGCAGGTTCCGTATCCCACATGCCCTCGATGGCGGCGAGTTTCATCTTCTGGTTTTCCGAAACCGTGTATCCGCTTTCGTCACCGAGAATGACGACACACAACGCCGACGCCAGCCCAAAGGCCGACGCAACGATGATCGAGCGCTTGGCGAAGCCCTGGAAACGGCCGGAGAGCAGATAGCAGGACGAGATCGCCACCACAAACATCGAGCCGGTGACATAGCCGGCACCGACCGTGTGCACGAACTTCGCTTGCGCCACCGGATTGAAGATCAAGTCCCAGAATGAGGTGAGCTCCATGCGCATGGTGTCGGGGTTAAACACCGCGCCGACCGGGTGTTGCATCCAGCCGTTCGCGATCAAAATCCAAAGGGCGGACAGATTGGAGCCGAGGGCGACCAGCCAAGTCACCGTAAGGTGGCCGAGCTTCGGCAAGCGATCCCAACCGAAAAAGAAGAGACCGACGAAAGTTGATTCCAGAAAGAAGGCCATGAGGCCTTCGATGGCGAGCGGCGCGCCGAAAATGTCGCCGACATAGTGAGAGTAATAGGCCCAGTTGGTGCCAAACTGGAATTCCATGGTGATACCGGTGGCCACCCCCATGGCGAAATTGATGCCGAACAGCTTGCCCCAGAAGCGGGTCGCATCGCGCCAGATTTCCCGGCCGGTCATCACATAGGCGCTCTCCATGATCGCCAGCAGGAACGACATTCCGAGCGTGAGCGGAACAAACAAAAAATGGTACAGCGCCGTCGCGGCAAACTGCAGACGCGCGAGGCCGACAGGGTCAAGGTGAGACATTGCCGGCACCCATGCTCACTATTGCGCCGGCGTTGCAACGCCGATGACGTGCGCCATCACGCCCGAATCGACAACGGGCTGCGCGCTGTCCGGGAACATGAACACCTTCATGCCGGCGATTCCGATCAGCTTGATGACCAGGATGAGCACGATTGCCTTGGCAAGCGGCGTCCGCGGCCTCAAGCCGGCAGCGAAAAAGGCAACTAGTGAGGATACGATCGCGCGCAACGATCAGCCCTACCTGGGTAAGCCTCGTACTCGTAGAAGACTATTGGAAAGAGCCAACCACAAAAAGCTGCACCTTTCTCAAGGTGCGCGCAATAGGCACGGCTGCCTAGGCGGCCGCGCGAAAATTCTGCGTGAACTAGAGCTTCGTGGTCGCTGGAATCGCCGAGCCGCCGAGGCCATCACGGCTATAGATGTCTTCACGGAACTGCACGATGCCGTCAGAGGCCGACCACGCGGTCACGTAGACCCAGTGCAGCGGCACGGGTTTGGTCAGGTTCGCATTGACTTGGTCACCCGACTTGATCGCCTCATCGATGCGGTCGGACGTCCAGCCCTTGGTGCCATCGAGCAGCCAACCGACCAATTCGCGCACGTTTTGCACCCGGCAGCACCCGGACGAATCGTAGCGGAAATCCCCACCAAACAAATTCTTCAGCGGCGTATCGTGCATGTAGACGCCGTATTGGCTCGGGAAGTTGATGCGGATGCGCCCGAGCGAGTTGCTGTCGCCGGGATCTTCGCGGAACGTGTAATGGACCGCTTCCTCCGAGTACCAGTTGATTTGCGCCGGCTCCACTTCCTTGTGCTTCGGATCGTAGATGCGGATGTGGTTCTGCGTCAGATAGTCGGGCTTGTCCTGCATCAGCGGAATGAGGTCCTTGCGGACAATCGACACCGGCACGGTCCAGAACGGATTAAAGTTGATCTGCACGATCTTGCTGTTGATGTCGGGCGACGGCCGGTCGGGCTTGCCAACCACCGCGGTATGGCGCTGCACGGCGACATCGTTCTCGATTGCTTCGACGCGCGCCGCCGGAATGTTGACCACCACGTAGCGCGGACCGAGATTGGTGGTGAGCGTCTTCAGCCGGCCGATATTGACCTTGAGCTGGTCGCGCCGAGTCGTTGCCGGCACGTTCATCGCCGCCAAGGTCGTCGCACGCGCGAGGCCGTCAGTGGTCAGGCCGTGACGCGCCTGAAACCGGCGCACCGCCGCCTCCACATAGGAGTCGTAGATATCGTTGCCCACCGCGCTCGGATCGAGATCGCCGGACACCGAGAGCCGGGAGCGGAGATCAACCACGCCTGGGTGGCGCATGCCGAGATGCAACTCGTCGACATGCGGTACTTGCGGCCAGCCGCCGCGCGCCACGATGTCATCGTAAGTCTGGATGGCCTGCTGGGTGATCTCCGCGGTCTGCGGCGACAGCGTCGGCGCCGTCGGTTTGGGCATATGGATGGTGCGCGAGGCTTGATCGAAATTCTGGCCAAACTCGCCGCGCTCACCGTCGCCCATAAGGGCATCGAGCGGCGTATCATCGGCGGCCCGAACCCGCCTTGCCGCCACTCCCGCGGCAGCAAGGGTTGCGGCTCCGGCGAGACGCCGCAGGAAGTTGCGCCGGCCAGGGCTTACGCCTCGCTTTTCATCAATTTTACTCATGGAGCGCGAATCCGCTGAATCTGGCCGCCAAGACTGACGGTTTGTCCGACGCCCGCCCCCGAAAGACCAATGTTACCACGGCAATGCGCGCGACCAAAGGGTACGCCCCCAGCGTTCCCCTCTGTGCACAATCCGATGTCTTTAGGTCCAGGCGGTTTTGTGGCCGCGAAAAGCGGACGTATAGTCCCGCAATTCCAGCGCGGAAGGCGCATAGGCGGGCGACAAGCGGCATATCAAAGCCGCGGGTTCGTCCTTGAGCCACTGGCAGGAGCAATCATGGGTGCGTTCAGGCTGCTTACGGTACCGATCCGCCGAATCGCGAACTCCCGGCTGTTTCAGCTCGCCTTTGTGGTCGCCATTATTCTGGCTCTTGATCGCTATTCCTTCGACTATCCGATACTCCGTCCGCTTGCGGAAGGTCTTAAAAAACTAGTCAGCGCCACCGTTCAGCTGTGCTCGGAGTATTTCCATGTCGGAATCCTGACCGACCCAGTGCTGCAAGTTGGATTAATGATTGCGTATGTGTACGTCGTCTGTTTGTTCGCCTATTTTGTGCTCCGCATCGTGACCAGAGCCGTGATCGATTTTGTTGGATGGAGCAACTTCTTATGGCTGAGAAAGACGATTGCGCGGGAACGAGGCATTGTGGCCTACCGGGCCTGGTTGCCTCTCGAAAAAATTCGGCCGGCCGGCTACACGCAGGCCGTATGGGAAGAAGAATTCGCGTGGCCCGCAGGCGGCGGGGCGCCCTATCCGCCGCTTGGGACCCGAATGGTACACGGCGCGCTGGGCTACGCCGCCATCTTCGGCTGCGTGGCAGCCCTGCTCCAGTTCTTCACGCCGTTTCCGGTGCTGAGTTGGCTTGAGAAACTGGTCAGCTGATCGGCAAAGCAAAAGAACCCCGGCATTGCCGCCGGGGCCAAGGCACGCCAGTACCACGGAAAACGCTGGCGAAACGATCCAGCTCTTTTAGAGCCGGTAGAGAATCTGATCGGTCCAGAAGCGCTCGAGCCGGTGCAGCGCCTTGTTAAGCACACCGAACTCGTCGGCGGTGATGCCGCCGACCTGCTCCACGGTGCGCACGTGCTTGTGGTAGAGCGCGTCGACGATGTCGCGCACTTCGCGGCCCTTTTCGGTGAGCTTGATGCGCACCGAACGGCGATCCACCCGCGAACGCTGGTGATCGAGGAAGCCCATTTCCACGAGCTTCTTCAGATTGTAGGAGACGTTGGAGCCGAGATAGTAACCGCGTGTCCGTAGCTCCCCCGCGGTCAGCTCCTTGTCGCCGATATTGTACAGCAGCAACGCCTGCACCGAATTGATGTCGGCGCGCCCGCGGCGGTCGAACTCATCCTTGATCACATCGAGCAGCCGGCGATGCAGGCGCTCGACCAGGGTCAGCGCCTCCAGATAATGCGGCCGGATGTGATCGAAGCGCGCCTCGCGGTCGGCGGAATCGACCGTCTTGACGACAGCTTTCATTGTGACGCCTCTTTCTAGCCAATTTTGTTATCGAAGACGGGCCCTGTTTCCCGCCTAACTGTGCGACACTACCGCGCGTGCTCTAAGATCAGTTTAAATAACAGGCTAAAAATAATGTTTATTCGCCCTTGTGCAGGCTCGATTGCGCCTCAATCTACGCAGAATTCTTTGGCAATTCATTCACCGCGTTGGCTTCGATCATTCAAACTTGATATTTGCTTCGCGAATGATGCGGCCGTAATCGTCATAGTCCTTGCGCAGAATGGCGCCGAAGGCCGCGCCGCACTGACCCCCGGGAAAGAAGCCGAGCGCGGCGAACTTCTCCTTAATCTTGGGTTCGGCAATTGCGGTTTTGAACCAGCCGATCAATTGTTCAATCGTCTGCTTTGGCGTCTTCGCAGGCGCGATTACCGCACCGAAAAATTCCGCCTCAACACTTTTATAACCAGACTCGATCGCCGTCGGCACGTTCGGCAGCGTGGCGACCCGCGCCCGTGCCGTGGTGGCAAGAGCACGCAACTTGCCGGTCTGCAGCTGTCCTTGCAGGCTCGAGAGATCGGCCAGCGCGGCCGTGACCTGCTTGCCCAGCAGTGCCTGGATCGCAAGCGTGTAACCGGAAAATGGGATGAACGTCATATCCACTTTGGCGTCGCGCTTGAGCATCTCGAAGGCTATCTGGGAGGCTGTCGCCGGCCCGATGCTCGCCAGTGTCAGAGCGCCGGGTTGCGCACGCGCCGCGTCGATCAGATCCGCGAGCGTGTGATAGGGCGATTCACTTGCCACCACGATCAACGGCGGAAAGCTTGCGAGTTTGCAGACCGGCTCGAAATCAGTTAGCGGATCGTAGTTGAGCTTGCGCAGGTACGGCAGCACGACGAACGAGTTGGAAATGATCCCGAGCGTATTGCCGTCGGGAGCCGCGCGGGACACGAGTTCCGTTCCGATTTCCGTACTGGCCCCGGGGTGGCTCTCAACCACCATGGCCGGCCCGCCCGAGGCCCCAATTTGCTCCGCAAGGATACGGATCATGGCGTCGGCGGGGCCGCCAGGCGGAAACGGCAAGATCAGTCTGATTTTTGTGCCGGTCTGCGACCACGTACCGGCGGTCAGAGCAAATAATATCGCGGCGGCCACCGCCGCGGCAACGCGACCTCGCCTGAGCCATTGCATGCGGACGCTCCGGCTGCCCCCGATGCAGACGATATAGTCATCTTACACTTTCTCCCGACGACCGGGAATGGTTGGGCAAGACACTCAGCGGCGCCGGTTGGTTCGCTCAGATCGCGCCCGCGAACGCCTCACCTCGGCAAAGCCACCCGTTTTCGATTGACTCACTCTGGCGGCCCAACCATATAGCGCCCGCGGGCCGGGCCGCCGGCTTTAGCGCCCGCAATTCGGTGCGGGGGAGTGTCCCGAGTGGCAAAGGGGGCGGACTGTAAATCCGCTGGCTTACGCCTTCGTAGGTTCGAGTCCTACCTCCCCCACCACCGTGAAACGAACGGGCATTTATCGCTTTGGTGCAGCAATTTTTGGCCGCGAGGTGATATCGATTCCGTCCGTCATCGCCGGCAGTTCAAGCTGAACGCCGCGCTCGTCAACGCGGCCCCATGGCCACATGTTCTCCACCAGGCCAAATTGTCGTCGGACTGTTGGTGGCAACGAAAGGATGAGGGCCCATCTTGCCACGACCATGTACAGACCTCGGCTCTGTTTCTCCTGGTCCTCCATCTCCAACTCGTGGTTCTTAATCTCCAACCTCAACCCTTTCTCATTTTCCTTCATTATCTGCACAAGTTTTCCGCGCTTACGGTAAACGTGAATAAAGTAGGCGCAGACACAGGCCAACAAAACTACCGTGAGCAGTAACGCTCGAAGGACTAACGGGTCCAACGTCGTCCAAAATGCGGGTCCCATTTAGCTCTCCCTCTAAGTCGTGGCTTATCCAACAAGCTCCTCTTCAACAGGAACCGTAGCGTCGAGAATGACTCTCACGTTGCAATGTCGAACAACGGACACGAACATTGATCTGTTAGAGACGCACTGAAGATGCTGCGCATGCTGGCTGTGCCAAGCATTCGCCTTTTGCTCTCAGCCGCTTGAGAGCAAAGAAGATATGCGACGCGGATAACCTCGCGCTGAATCGAGCTTTCGAACGGCTCGCGCGGTGACAGGTTAGACGCGGTGACAGGTTAGATATGTGACTGCTGAAAATTAACGCAGCATGCGCGTACATACTGCTGACGGGGCAGGCGCCCAAACACGGGCGCGCGCAGGTCCGCTTGCGACAACCCCCGCGTAACAACAAGTGTGCCCTTGGCAATACCTGATTCGGAGTCAACTAGACTCAACTCAATCCTCACCATCCACAAGTTTTGCGGGTATTGTTGAGAAAGCGGAGCCGCCGGTATTTCCGTAAACGACGCCGCAGTCAGCGATTGCCGGCTGAAACGCTCTGAGTTTTTCAGTAAGGTCCGCGGGTGCTGGCTAGCGCGGTTGACGTAGTCGACTACCCACGCCTACTTCGCTTCCCCGGTCCGAGTAATCCACTGCGCTTACGAACGCACATGATATCGTAGCAGCCTGTGTCTTTGGTATTTTCTGGTAGCCACCAGGCCCAACGGCCAGCTTGGTAGACCCGGCATGCGCGAACGCGAATGGCGATCAAAACCGCGCTCGCAGCGCCGGCACGGCGGCGGCCCCCGCCGCCCGTATGGACGGCCAACGCGCGCCGTCGCGAGCGACGGATCGGGTGCAGTTGTCCTTTACGGCTGGCACACGATCACGGCCGCGCTCGCCAATCCCGCGCGCCGCATCCGCCGGCTACTCGCTACCGAGAACGCGATACGACGGCTGAATGAGGAAGGCATCGAGCTGCCGATGGCTCCGGAGATCGTGCGCCCGGACGCACTTGCGGCTCGGCTTACGCCCGACGCCGTGCACCAAGGTCTGCTCGCCGAGGCCGATCCTCTCCCCTCGCCGGAGATCGAGGATTTGGCCGCGTCGGGAATTGTGCTCGTGCTCGACCAGATCACCGATCCGCACAATGTGGGCGCTATCCTGCGCACAGCGGCGGCCTTCGCGGTCGCCGCCATTGTCACCACCGCGCGGCACAGTCCGGAGGCAACCGGCGTGCTGGCGAAATCCGCATCGGGCGCGCTCGAAGTCGTGCCGATCGTAGCCGTGCAGAATCTTGCGCGGGCGATCGCCACTCTCAAGGAGCGTAGCTTTCTGGTGGTCGGGCTCGATAGCGGCGGACCGGACGATCTGGCCGCGATACAAATGCAGGCGCCGCTTGCGCTGGTGCTCGGCGCCGAAGGCAAGGGACTGCGGCAAGGAACGCGCGCAGCCTGCGATCGCTTGGCGCGGCTTGATCTGCCCGGCGCGATCAAGAGCCTGAACGTGTCGAATGCCACAGCACTCGCGCTCTATATTGCAAGCCAGGCTATCGGCAAGGCTTGAGCCTGCCCCCTATTGTCCGTCGTACTAGACAAGCCGCCGGGCGAGAAAATTGCGCAACGCGGCGGCCCCGGCGCACAGCAATGCAAAGACAACGGCCGCACCGGCTATTTCCGCAGCCCTGCCGGTCAAACTCGAGCCCGCATTAGCCGCGTGCAGCGGACCCAGTGTTTTGAAAAGGGCAGCGAGTGCCCCAATGACAGCGCCATAGCCTGCGGCGTGGACAACGCTCCACGCCTGAGCGTTTTCACTCGACTGAAAAAGAGACGGCAGCATATCTGCCTTGTTTGTTCTTACGCCCTACTCTGCGGCTTCGACCTGCGCCGGACGCCGCGCTTGCAGACCGCTAAGATCGGGCAACACCAGGCGCACGAGCTCCGTGTCATCCCGCGCCACGATATCAGCGTGCTCGTCTTCGTCGACGTGGAACGCGGTGAGCGGCCGGTACGGCTCTGTACTAACGATGCCGGCCCCCGAGAGCACAAGACAGACGCTACGCGCTCCAGCGCGATAGCTCGCCCCACGCATTAGTCTGATCAGCTCCGCTCCGCATTGGCGCTCGGTGAATGTGCCAAGTAGTTTGTGCGTCACGCCCGGCACCCCGGCGACGGGCAGCCACTCGTAGTTGGCGGGATCGACCATGATCGGATCGCGATAGCGCGGCTTGGGATATTCCATCCGCTCGCCGTGCACGTGTTCCCAGATCGCCTGATAACCGTCGGTCTGGCGCCGCCCCTCAACGTCGTCGTTGCGGCGGAAAATCCCGCCCTCGAAGGTGCCGAACTTTTTCAGTTCCTCGGTGCCGGCGTAGACCTCCTCGCGCGAGAGGTATCCGCTGCCGCTGGCGCTGCCGAACTGCAGCACCGCCGTGGTTGAGCGGCCGTCGGAGCTCTGTGGTCCATAAGGCGCGCCTTCGGGAAAATAGCCGAACGTTCCGGCCGCCATCTTGCCATTGCGGTCGAAATTCATGGTGCCTTCGATCTGGAAACGGAACTGATCGAAATTGTGCCGATGGCGGGGCGAGGAAAAGTCGCCCTCAAGCTGCCCGACGTTAAACTGGAAGTTGCCGGGCGCGCCCGGCGTACCGTTGAGCAGGTGCCGATAATGAAAGGTGCCGCCGCGATGCTGCAGGCCGCGTTTCCATTCCACTTCATCCGCATGGACGATCTGCATGGTCGTTGTCCTTTGGAGTGAGGTTCTCTACTGCACCTGTCGCCGCACCGGCGGCGGCTCTTTATAGCGCGACTTTCTGCCGCTGTCAGCCGGTTCGGCCATCCGCAACGGGACTCCGAGCTGCGCGTCCGATTGCACAACGCCTCAGACCGCTAACATGACGCACGGCGCTTGTTCGCTAACTGCGCTCGGCATTTCGCTCACGCTGCGCTGGCCGCCGCTCGAATAGTCCACTAACATCAGTTTGAGTATGGTGGGAGGAACGAGGTTCGCAGGGCCAATCGTGACTGCCGGGACAAGAAAAAGTCCGGCATCACTCGTCGCCTCGCGCCGGTGGGGAATGTGAATGGATTCGAGCCTGCTGCATTCCTACCTCCACGATTTCGTGGACGGCGCGGGATTGGCGCTGACTTCGGCGCACAATGCGCTGTTCATCATCCTCAATCCCATGCGCATGCTTTATCTGTTCGTGGGCGTGTGCATGGGCCTCGCCCTCGGTATCCTTCCGGGCATCGGCGGCATCGCCGGCACGGCGCTGCTCCTGCCGTTCACCTATGACCTCGATCCGCCGACGGCGTTTGCGTTGCTGCTCGGCCTGGGCGCCACAACCACCACCGCCGACCCCATAGCCGCCATCCTGTTTGGTGCGCCCGGCCATGCCGCATCGGCGGCGACGACGCTCGACGGCTATCCGATGACGCGACGCGGCGAGGCCGGCCGCGCGCTGGGGGCCTCCTACATGGCGGCCTTGATCGGCGGGCTGTTCGGCGCGGCGCTGATGGCCGTTGCGCTGCCGGTCATGCGTCCGATCATCCTCTACATCGGTTCGCCCGAACTGCTCGCCATTGCGGTATTCGGGATTTCCATGGTGGCGGTGCTGTCCGGCAACGCGCCGCTACGCGGGCTGACCTTTGCGTGCTTCGGCATGATGCTACGCATGATCGGCACCGACCCGCAGTCGGGCACGCTGCGCTGGACCATGGATACTCTCTATCTTTGGGACGGCCTGCCGCTGGTGCCGCTGACGCTCGGAATCTTTGCTCTGCCGGAGCTGTGCGATCTGGCAATCGGACGCATGGCGATCGTGCAACCGGGACAGACCCTCGATACCAAGACCGGCATGCTCCTCGGCATCAAGGACTGCCTGGACAACTGGTTCTTGATTCTGCGCTGCTCGTGGATCGGCTCCGCTATGGGCGCCATTCCCGGGATCGGCGCCTCGGTGATCGATTGGATTTCCTACGGCCACGCACTGCGCACCGAAAAAGGCGCGGCGGAGACGTTCGGCACGGGAGACGTGCGCGGCGTGATCGCGGCGGAAAGCGCCACCAATGCGCGCGAAGGCGGCGCCCTGGTCCCGACCGTCGCTTTCGGCGTGCCGGCAAGCGCCGGCATGGCGATCCTGCTCGGCGCCTTTCTGATTCACGGGCTGGTGCCCGGGCCGGATATGCTCACCAAACACCTCGACCTGACCTATTCGATGGTGTGGAGCATCGCCATCGCCAACATATTGGGCTCCGGCCTGTGCTTCGCGTTCAGCGGCCAGCTCGCGAAAATAGCGACGCTGCGCTACACGCTGTTCATGCCCGGCGTCCTCAGCCTCATCTGGATCGGGGCGTTCGAGGCGTCGCGGAACTGGGGCGATCTGTTCTCGCTCATGTTCTTTGGCATGCTCGGCTGGGCAATGAAGCACTTTCGCTGGCCGCGCCCGCCGTTTGTTCTCGGCTTTATCCTGGGCGAGCCGATCGAACGATACCTGTTCATCTCGATCGAACGTTACGGCGTCAATTGGCTGGTCAAACCCTTTGTCCTCGTCATGTTTGCTTTGGCGGCCCTCTCGCTGTTCAGGCCGCTGGTCGCGGACATTCGCAGCCACGGCGGCCTCAAGAAGATGGTGTCGCAATGGGGCAGTCCGCAATTCTCGACCAACAACCTGTTCCCGGCGGCACTCCTCATTCTGTTTATCGTGATGCTCTCGCAATCGTTCGACTGGTCGTTCGCTGCTCGTATTGTACCGACCATCGTCGGCATTGGCGCGATTCTGTTCTGCTCCCTGGGTCTGATCAACGACGTGTTCGGCCTGCATGAGCGGGACGGCGCCGTGAGCGCCACCAGCAAGTCGCAAAAGATTCACATGGACATCGTTTCCAAGACCTCGCATCTGCCGGGCAAAGTCATCCTGGCGCGCGGCTTTGGCTTTTTTGGGTGGATGGCCGGATTCATGGTGGTCATGTGGCTGATCGGCCTCATTCCGGCAGTGCCGGTCTTCATCATTTCATATATGCGGATCGAAGGGCGCGAACCCCTGAAGATCGTCATACCGATGGCCGCCGCCGTCGTGGCGCTAATCTATGTGGTGTTCGATCAGCTGCTCGCGATCCCGTGGCCGCCGACACTGGCGGGGACGCTCTTTCCGATCTTGAAAGCGATACCGAGCGTGTAAAGACGCGCGCGTCACTTCAGCCGCTCGCGTATCTTGGCCACGCCCGCCTTGGCACAGCCGTCATCGAGGTTGCCGCCGGGTGCGCCGGCGGCACCAATCGCGCCGATGACCTCTTCGCCCAGCTTGATCACCACCCCGCCGGGAAAGAACATGACGTGCGGAAGCTTCGCCAGCGAAGCAATCGGGCCATCGGGTTTGGCGCGTTCCGCAAGCGCGAGCGTGTCGTTCTTGAACGACACCGACGTGTAGGCTTTGTCATGCGCGCTATCGATCGTATGGATACCCGCCCCGTCTCCACGCACAACGGCGACGATCTGACCGTCGGCATCAACCACGACCGAGGTCTCGCGATAACCCTGGCTGGCGCAGGCCTCGACCGCGCCGCTTGCCGCTTCTACCGCAAGTGCTGCGGGAATGCGATGGGTCTGCAAGGTTTGCGCCCAAGCCGGCACCGCAATAGTGAACGCGCTGGCAGCCACCAGCACTGCATTGAGCGTTTGTTTCATGATAGTCCTCCCATTCGCTGAGCCGCGGTCTATCCGAACGCGGACATTGCATCTGCGTTAGCCCTTCGAACTGGTCCACGCAAGGCGCGGTCATGAATGCAAGAGAGGCGCGATCGGATGCCGCGGCAGCTAATGTGCCGGACGAAAGCGCTTCCGAAACTGCCAACGACGGGCTGGAAGCAAAGCGGCTGATCAACCATCTGCTCTGGTTTTTCGCGCTGGTCTATATTGTCGAAGGCCTCGGCCAAGTGGCCGGAGGACTGATCTCGCAGCCCCTCACCTACTATCTGAAGCAGGTGCACGGCTGGACGCCCGTTCAAGTCACTGCGTTCCTCACCCTTTTCAACCTGCCCTGGGTCATCAAGCCGGTCTATGGCCTCATCTCCGATTTCGTCCCGTTGTTCGGTTACCGCCGCAAAAGTTATCTGATTATCGCCAATGTGGCAGCCATTGCCGGATATTTCTGGGCGACGCAAATCGACACGCCGAGCGTACTCGTCTTCGCGCTGATGATGACGGCGTACGCCATGGCGATTTCGAGCACGCTGTGCGGCGCCGTGCTCGTGGAAAACGGCCAAAAGCTTCACGAGAGCGGACGCTTCGTCAATCAGCAATGGCTCTGGGCCAATATCGCCGCCATGGCGGCCGCGATCATCGGCGGCCAGCTCGTTCAGCATCTGCCGCCGAGTTCGGCCCTCCATGCCGGGGCGGCCATCGTCGGCGTCACACCATTCCTCGTCATCATCGGAACGTTGCTTCTGATCCCCGAGCAAAAGGTCTCCATCAACCTGCAGGGCATGAAGAGCACGCTGGACGGATTTCTGGCGTCATTCAAACGGCGCGAGCTGTGGATCATCGCCGTATTCATGTTCCTGTACTATTTCAGCCCAGGCTTCGCGACGCCGCTCTACTACCACATGACCGACAACCTGAAATTCTCCCAAGGCTATATCGGCATTTTGGCATCGATCGCTTCGGCTGGCTGGGTGGTCGGCGCGCTCCTCTACAAGCGTTTCTTTGGTGACCTGAGCTTGAAAAATCTGCTCAACGTGAGTATCGCCTTCGGCACGGTATCCACCGCCGCATACCTTTTGCTCTCGACCGAAACCTCCGCCGCCATTCTCAACTTCTGCAGCGGTTTTTCGGCGATGTTGGCAACGGTCGCGACGTTGACGCTTGCGGCCGACTATTGTCCGCCACGCGCCGAAGGGTTCGCGTTCGCCACACTGATGTCCATCATCAACCTGGCGACCACGCTGGCCGACAACGTCGGCTCATTTCTGTATACACATCTCTTCCACGGCAATCTCACACCGCTCGTACTGGTCTCCGCGGCGTTTACGGCAATTGCATTCGTGCTGGTTCCGCTCCTTCGGCTCGGCGACAAGCGACAAGGCGATCCGGCGGCAAGCCTGGGCTGAGCGGCACATTCGCTCAATTCTGAAAAAACCGATTCTTGGGCCGCGGCAGACCCAAATTTTCGCGCAGCGTCGCGCCTTCGTATTCGCGGCGGAACAGACCGCGGCGCTGCAACTCGGGAACGACCTGGATGCAAAAATCTTCGAGTCCACCGGGCAGGTACGGGAACATCACCGTAAAGCCGTCGGAGCCCTCGGTCTCGATCCACTCCTCCATCTCGTCCGCGATGGTCGCGGGTGTGCCGACCATGGCAAGGCCGGAAAAGCCGCCGAGCCGCTGCGCAAGCTGGCGCACGGTCAAATTCTCCTTGCGGCCGAGCGCAATCGCGCGCTCACGCCCACTCTTGGAGGCATTGCTTTCCGGAATCTGGTCCGGCAGCGGCTTGTCCGGATCGAATTTCGAAGCGTCGTGGCCGAGAGCGATCGACAACGACGCAATGGCATTGGCGTAATCGACAAGACTGTCGAGCTCGGCGCGCTTCGCCTTCGCCTCCTCCACCGTGTCGCCAACGACCACGAAGCACGCCGGGAGAATCTTCATGTGATCGCGCGCGCGGCCAAGCTTCTCCATGCGTCCCTTCACGTCGGCGTAGAACTGCCGCCCGGCCGCGAGATCGCTCTGCGCGGTAAACACCGCCTCGGCGGTCTCGGCTGCGAGCTGGCGGCCGGAGTCCGAAGCTCCCGCCTGAACGATGACCGGCCAGCCCTGAACCGGCCGCGCAATATTTACCGGCCCCCGCACCGAGTAATATTTGCCCTTGTGGTTGAGCACGTGCATTTTGGAAGGCTCGAAGAAGATGCCATCATCGACGTCGCGAACCCAGGCATCGTCCGCCCAACTGTCCCACAGACCGGTCACCACATCATAAAACTCGCGCGCGCGGCGATACCGCTCGCCGTGCTCCATATGCTCGTCCAGCCCGAAATTGAGCGCCGCGTCGGGATTGGATGTGGTGACGATATTCCAGCCGGCGCGGCCATTGCTGAGCCAGTCGAGCGAGGCAAAGCGCCGCGCAATGTGATACGGCGCGTCGAACGTGGTCGAACCGGTAGCGACAAGCCCGATGTGCTCGGTCGCTTGCGACAGCGCGGACAGGAGCGTGAACGGCTCGAACGACGTGGACGTGTGACTGCGCTTGAGCGCGTCCATGGGCATGTTGAGCACGGCCATGTGGTCGGCCATAAAGAACGCATCGAACTTCGCCCGCTCCAAAGCCTGAATGGATTGTTTGATGTGGGCGAGGTTGAAATTCATATCCGGCCAGGCGCCCGGATAACGCCACGCGCCGGTATGGATGCTGGCCGGCCGCATGAAGGCGCCGAGGTGCAGCTGTCGGGTCATGGAATAATCCTTTTGCAGCAGCACCTAATGTATGGCGGCCAGCGCCGCGGCGGAAGCATATCACGATTGCGGGCTGCGCTTACGCGCCACCCGGAGCAGGCCGAGTGCGACCACAAGCATGGTCAGCGCCGAAAGCGCTAGCGACCGGTGGACACCGATGAGGCTGCCGACGAGGCCGACGGAGATGCCACTGAACGCGCGCAAGCCCAGGCTTGCCATGTTGAACAAGCCGATCACCCGGCCGCGCAGACCGAGCGGCGCATTGAGCTGAACCAGGGTCTGCGCCATGGAATTGAACGACAGTTCCAAAAATCCGGCGGCAAACAGCAGCATCAGCGCCAGCGCATAGGCGGACGACAGCGCAAACCCGGTCAGGGCCCCGCACCACAGCATCGCCAAGACGATTGCGGTGCGGGGATCGGGCCTCAGCAGATTGCGGCCTTCGAGCACGATGCCGGCAAGGAGCGCTCCGGCGGCATCAGCTGACAGCAGCATGCTGTAGGTGACACCCGGATCGCCGTGGCCAAGATCCTGGGCGAATCCCGGCATCTGCGCGTTGTAGGCATTGCCGACGAAAAACGACGACAAGCCCGCGAGCAGCGTCATCGAGATGATGACCGAGTACGGAGCGACGTCGCGAATGGTCTGCACGATGTCGGCAAGACCGCGCACGGCGCGCGCCGGTGGCGGCGTGACATCGGCCCGAAATCTCGGTCCATACGGCGCGTTGACCAGCCACAACAGCAGCGGCAGGTAGAAGACGGTATTGAGCACGATGCCGTGCGATGGCCCGAGCGTCAACATGATCAAACCGCCCACCGCGGGCCCAACCAGCACGCCGAGATAGCGCGCCATCGCATTGAGCCGCACCGCGCTGATCAGATCGGCCGGGCCGACGATGTCATAGAGCAGCAACTGATTCGGTGTCTGCCACAGCACGCCAGCTAAGCCGTGGATGATCAGCAGGACCACGGCGTGCCACATCTGCAGCGTGCCGGTGATGAAAAAATAGCCCCAGCCGACAGACGCCGTGATGAACAGCGCCATACCGCATTGGATGATGCGGCGCGGATCGACGCGGTCGACGAGCGCACCGACGGCGACCGAAAACAGCAGGAAGGGTAGCCAATGGGAGAGCACCGCGAAGCCCGCCAGCGCCGGCGAATGGAATTTTTGGTACAGCACCCAATAGCTGATGACGTGCTCGATGTTGTCGGCCATCATTGCCAGCACGTAGGTGATGAACTGGGCGCGGAAGCCCGAATGACGCATCGCCGCAAAGGATCGCGTCGCGGGCGCCGGTGGTGCCGCTGCCGCCGTGGGACTGACGTTCAAAGGAGAGCCTTCTCGGGGGGCACTCGCCGCGATGTTGCGGGGAGACGCGCGGTGCTCGGCGGCCGGAAATTGGCATCTAACTTTCAGACCGCCAACAGCCCCTCACGCTTGGCGCCTATGCAAGAATGCAGCCCATTCTGCAGGCAATTTTTCGCAGACTTGCAAATCGCACGAGCAAGCGCCAGTTTTGCTTTAGAAATTAGCGCAATACGTTGGAGCATTTCTAAATGTCCATGCCCGCCGCAACGGCAACGCCGGTAGTTGCGCAATCCGAAGATCCGCGCAGCCCGCGGCGCGTACGTCACGAAGCGCGCCGCCGCAGGCTGACCATCAAGCAGGTCGAGAGAATTGCCGCGCACATGATCCGCGTCACGCTGACCGGCGACCTCGAAGGATTTGTCAGCCTCGGCTTTGACGACCACGTCAAAGTGTTTTTCCCCGACGGTACGCTCAATGCCGACAGCACACCGAGCATGCTCGGGCGCGATTTTACCCCGCGCCATCATGACAAGGCCGCCAACACCTTGGAGATCGACTTCGCCATCCATGACGCCGGGCCGGCAACACGCTGGGCCGCGCGAGCAAAGCCGGGCGACACGCTCGACCTCGGCGGGCCGCGCGGCTCCTTTATCATTCCGATGGCCTACGACTGGCATTTGCTGATCGGCGATGAGACCGCCCTCCCCGCCATCGGTCGCCGGCTCGGGGAATTGCCCGCTGGTGCGCGCGCTGTCGTCTTGGCCGAGGTTGACGGCCCGGCCGACGAGATCCTCTTCCAAACAGAGGCGAATGTGACCGTCACGTGGGCGCATCGTAAAGGCGCCGCGCCCGGCGCCAGCGACGCGCTGTCGCGAACGCTGTCGACGCTGAAGCTGCCCGCCGGAGACTACTACGCGTGGGTGGCCTGCGAGTCGCTGACCGCCAAGGGGGTTCGGCAGCAATTGATTGCCGACCACGGCGCCAATCCAAAATGGATGCGCGCGGCCGCCTACTGGCGCCGCGGCGACGTCGCGGTGCACGAGGTGATCGAGAGCTGAAACCGTGAGTCGAGCTTTACGCATCGGCGCCGCGCAGATGGGCCCCGTGCAAAAGGCCGACAGCCGGCAAGTCGTCGTCCGCCGCATGCTCGATCTCCTTGCGCAAGGAGCCGCGGCCAAATGCGATCTCGTGGTCTACCCGGAGCTTGCGCTCACCACCTTCTTTCCGCGCTGGTACATGACCGACCAGAGCGAGGTCGACTCCTGGTTCGAGCGAGAAATGCCGAATGCGGCAACGCGCCCCTTGTTTGAGACGGCGGCGCAGAACCGCATCGGCATCTCGTTCGGCTACGCGGAACTGACTCCCGACGGCCGCCACTTCAACACCGCGATCCTGACCGATCGTGATGGGCGCATCGTCGGCAAGTACCGCAAGGTTCATCTTCCGGGACACGCCGAATACGACCCGGCGCGATCATTTCAGCATCTGGAAAAGCGTTACTTCGAGCCTGGCGACCTCGGCTTCCCGGTCTGGCGCACCATGGGCGGCATCGTCGGCATGTGCATTTGCAATGACCGCCGCTGGCCGGAAACGTATCGCGTCATGGGGCTGCAGGGCGTGGAACTCATCGTGCTCGGCTACAACACGCCCGCGGCAAATTCGCAGAAGAGCGACGAAGGGGCTGACAAGCGCCTCTTTCACAATCGGCTGACCGTGCAGGCCGGCGCTTACCAGAACTCGACATGGGTGGTCGCGGTGGCCAAGGGCGGCGTCGAAGACGGCCACTCGATGATCGCCGGCAGCATGATCGTCAATCCGTATGGCGAAATCGTCGCCGAGGCCAAGACCGAGCACGACGAGATTATCGTCGCCGATTGCGATCTCGACGCCACGGTCTTCGGCAAGGAATCCGTCTTCGATTTCGCGCGGCACCGGCGCGTCGAGCACTATGGGCGCATTACCAGCCAGACGGGCGTCATCCGGCCGCCGGAGTGAAGCGTTCGCCGATGCGGCGTTAGCCCAGCATGGGAGGGAAAAATGGCTTTGCTCGAATCCATCACCTTCCCTTCCGACGGCGTGAAGCTCTCCGGTGCGGTGCATGTGCCCGGCGATCTTCGCCCGGGCGAACGGCGCCCCGCCATCATCATGATGCATGGTTTCGGCGCCAACAAGAACGGCGGCCCGGAATGGATTTGCCGGCAATTCGCCGAATGGGGCTACGTGGCGCTGCGTTTCGACTTTCGCGGCTGCGGCGAGAGCGGAGGCACCCGCGGTCGCGTCATTGCCAGCGAGGAAGTCGCCGATGCGCGCAACGCCATCACCTATATGGCGGCACGCGCGGATGTCGATCCGGCAGCGATCGCGCTCTGCGGCTCGAGCCTCGGCGGCGGCGTGGCGGTGCAAGCTGCGGCAATCGACGAGCGGGTCGCCGCTGTCATCGTCGAGAATGGCGTCGCCAACGGCGAGCGCATGATCCGCTCCATGCACACCGAGCAATCCTGGAGCAAGTTTCGCGCGCTCATCGACGATGTCGCCCAGCATCCCGACGCGGCGAAGAAGATGATTCATCGCTTCGATATCTTCGAGATGGCGAAGCCGCTGCAGGCCAATCTCACGTCAAACAATTCGCTGATGCAGTTCACCGCCGACACGGCGCTGTCGTTTTATCTGTTCCGGCCGGAAGAATTCGCCGCCAAGGTCAGCCCGCGCCCGCTGCTCATCCTGCACAGCGCGGGCGACACCGTGACCAAGAATGAGGAAGCCTTCAGCCTGGTGCGCCACGCCAAGCCGCCGGTCGAACTGCACCTCCTCGACGGCACCAATCATTTCATGTTCGTCGACGCCGACCCGCGCGTGGCCTTCACCTTGCGCAACTGGCTCGACCGCTATTTTCCGCCGCACCGGCAATCGTAGGCCGGAATCCCTGAGCAGCCGCCTGCGCGGCGAGCTTTCTGTCACTGCCTGTCCTCGGCGTGTTGCTCCGGCTCTTTGGATCGTGCAGGATCAGCCCAGGAAATGGAGCCGAGGCCATTTTCCCCTGCATTTTTAGGCGCGCTCGCCCCGCGCCGACGCACTCGCGCGGGCAAACTCTCGGAGATAGCAATGGCGTTCCTCACCCGTCTGCTGCCGGCCCTGCTGGTCCCGCTCACGCTTGCTCTCACGGTAGCGGCACACGCCGACGAACTCGCCTCCATCATGGCGGCCAAGGTCATCAAGGTCGCCGTTCCGCAGGATTTCGCGCCTTTTGGCTCCGCCGGCCTCGATCTCAAACCGCAAGGCTACGACATCGATATGGCCGACTTGATCGCCAAGGCGCTCGGCGTGAAGGCCGAGCTCATTCCCGTCACCACTGCGAACCGCATCGCTTACCTGCAGACGCATAAGGCCGACATCGTGATTTCCAGCCTCGGCAAAACGCCCGAACGCGAAAAGGTCATCGATTTCTCCCTGGCGTACGCACCGTTCTTCTCAGGAGTGTTCGGCTCCAAGAATGAAAAGGTCGACAAACCCGCCGACCTCATCGGCAAGACTGTCGGCGCCACGCGCGGGGCGATCGAAGAGCAAGCGCTGACGAACCTTGTGCCGCCTGACACCACCATCAAACGCTTTGAGGATAACAACGCCACCATCGCCGCCTTCGTGTCAGGCCAAGTTGACCTGATCGCTACCGGCAACACGATCGCGGCGGTAATCACCGAGCGCAATCCGCAACGTGCGCTGTTGCTGAAATTCGTCATCAAGGACAGTCCCTGCTACGTGGGGTTCAACAAGGACGAGCCGGCGCTCAAGGAAAAGCTCGACGACATTATCGCCAAGGCAAAGGCCGACGGCGAGATCGAAAAGCTCTCGGAGAGATGGCTGAAAGCACCGCTGCCGCCCGGCTTCTGAGCAAGGTCGCCGGACGTTCGCCATGATCTATCATCTGCAGTTGGGCGACCTATTGCCCTATTGGCGGGTGCTGCTTGACGGCCTGATCTTTACTGTCGTCCTGACGCTGGTTTCCACCGTTGCGGGCGTCGCGCTTGGCACCGCCGGCGCGTCCGCGCGCACGTTCGGCCATGGTTGGCTCGGCCGCTGCGTCGTCGTCTATGTCGAACTCATCCGCAACACGCCGTTCATCGTACAATTGTTCTTCATCTTCTTCGGCCTGCCGGCTTTGGGCCTGAAACTTTCGGAAACCGTTGCCGCCTTCCTCGCCATGACCATCAATCTCGGCGCCTACTCGACCGAGATCATCCGTGCCGGCATCGAAGCGGTGCCGAAGGGACACATCGAGGCGGGCACGAGCCTGGCCATGAGCAAATGGGAAGTGTTGCGCCATGTCGTGCTCAAGCAGGCTTTCCGCAAAATCTATCCGGCGCTGTCTTCGCAGATCATCATTGTCATGCTCGGCTCGGCAGTGGTGTCGCAGATCTCGGCCGAAGACCTGACCTATGCGGCTAATTTCGTGCAGTCGCGCACATTCCGCGCATTCGAGGTCTATCTGGTCGCGGCAGTGATCTATCTCCTCTTGGCGATCGTTATGCGCGCCGTGTTGAGACGGCTTGGCCGCTTCCTGTTCCGATCGGCGGCCTAGACCATGCTGCAATTCAGCTTCTGGGACATTTTGTCCAATCTGCTGATCGCCACGCAGTGGACGCTCGTGCTTTCAGCGATCGCCTTCGTCAGCGGCGGCATTGTCGGGCTGATCCTTTTGTTCATGCGCACGTCCGGCATTGCGCCGTTGGAGTGGTTTACCAAACTCTACATCGAGTTCTTCCAGGGCACGCCGCTGCTGATGCAGCTGTTTCTGTTCTTCTTCGGCGTCGCGCTGTTCGGTATCGACGTCAGCCCCCTCTTGGCCGCCGGGCTCGCGCTCATGTTCTGGACCAGCGCGTTTCTGACCGAGATCTGGCGGGGTTGCGTGGAGGCCGTCCCGCGCGGCCAATGGGAGGCGTCATCGAGCCTCGCGCTCTCCTATATCGAACAGATGCGCTATGTGATCTTGCCGCAAGCCACGCGCATCGCGGTGGCGCCGACCGTCGGCTTCTCGGTGCAGGTGATCAAGGGCACCGCGCTCGCCTCGATCATCGGATTCGTCGAACTGACCAAGGCCGGCACCGAACTGAACAACGCGACGTTTCGCCCATTTCTGGTCTATTCGCTGGTCGCACTGATTTATTTCTGCCTGTGCTTCCCGCTGTCCTGGTGCGCCAAGAAACTCGAGGGCCGGCTCAATGTCGCTCGTTAGCATTCGGGACATCAGAAAGAGCTACGGTCCGCTCGAGGTGCTCAAGGGCGTCTCGCTGGAGGTGGCGAAAGGTGACGTATTCGCCATCATCGGCCGCTCCGGCTCGGGCAAAAGCACCCTGCTCCGCTGCATCAACGGCCTGGAGACGTTTCAGTCCGGCGCGATCTTCGCGGACGGCATCGAGGTCGGAAGCCCGAAGATGGATTTGCGCGAGCTGCGCCGACACGTCGGCATGGTCTTCCAGCAGTTCAATCTGTTTCCTCACCTGACAGCCGCCGAAAATGTGGCGCTGGCGCCCACGGTGGTGAACAAGGCTGGCAAGAAGACCGCGCGTGACCTCGCCGCCGAAATGCTGGCCAAGGTGGGACTGTCGGACAAGATCGACGCTTATCCGAGTCAATTGTCGGGAGGACAGCAGCAGCGCGTGGCCATCGCCCGGGCGCTGGCGATGCGGCCCAAGGTTCTGCTGTGCGACGAAATCACTTCGGCCCTCGATCCGGAGTTGGTGAGTGAGGTGCTGAGAGTCGTCGAGCAGCTTGCGCGCGAAGGCATGACGCTGATGCTCGTCACCCATGAGATGCGCTTCGCCCGCGACGTCGGGACATCCGTCGTATTCATGCACCACGGCAAGGTGCATGAGCAAGGCGACCCAAAGAGCCTGTTTGCCGCGCCGAAGACGGCCGAGTTGCAGCAGTTCCTCGGCTCAGTGCGCTGACAACGGTGGCCACCCCACTCCACTTTGTCTGTGAATGAGGCCCGCGAGATTTAGAATCATTGGCTCCTCGAAGCGCGGCGCCACGATTTGGATTCCGACCGGCAGTCCATCGGACGTCAGGCCTGCGGGAGCGCTCGCGGCGGGCAAGCTGACGAGCGTGACCAGGAACGCCGGCGCGATCCAGTCGATATAGTTGTCGAACTTTTTGCCGTTGATCTGATCGGGAAAATTCTTTTCAACCGGAAACGGCTTTACCGGCGCCACGGGAGTGAGCAAGGCGTCAAAACGCTCGAACAGCGTGCGAAAGCGATGAAACACTTCCTGCCGCTTCTGCTCGGCCGCCGCAAAATCCAGCGCCGTCATCTTCAGCCCTGCACGTACATTGCCTTTCAGCGCTTCGCCGAACTGTTCCAGTTCACTCAGGCGTTGGTATTGCTGGCCGACCATCCAGAGGCCGCGCCAAACCTGATAGGGCGCGCGGCCATCGGACGCGCTGAAATCGATCTCTTCGACGGTGGCGCCTTCGTCGCGTAGCTGCAGCGCGGCTTTGCGGCAGAGCGCCTCGACCTCGGCATCGACGCCGATCCCGGCGATGTCGGACGCGTAGGCGATACGTAACCCGTTGGCGCCGATGCGACGCTCGACTTCCTTGAGCGCGCTCTGCCACGGCGGCGAGACCGAAATCGGCGACAGTCGGCTGAAGCCGACCATCGCGTCGAGCATGAGGGCCGCATCGTCAGCATTGCGCGCCAGAGGCCCGTTCGTTTGCCCCGGATCCCAGGCAAGCGGCATCGGATAACTCGGCACCAGGCCCGGCGTCGGCCGGATACCCACGATGCCACAGAAGGCCGCCGGCACGCGGATCGAACCGCCGAAATCGGTGGCTTGGGCGATCGGCACCATGCCGGTTGCAACGGCAACCGCCGAGCCGCCAGACGATCCCGCGGGACTAAGCTTCGGGTCCCACGGATTGCGGGTCGCGCCGAAGACGACGTTGTGGGTGTAGGCGCCGCAAGCAAACTCCGGCGTGTTGGTCTTGCCAATGACAATCGCGCCCGCCGTTTTCAGCCGGCGTACCACTTCGGCGTCCTCGATCGGGATATTCTCCTCGTAGAGCGGCGACCCATAGGTCGTGCGGATGCCTGCGGTCGGTGTGATGTCCTTGATCGCAACCGGGATGCCGTGCAATGGGCCGAGCGGCTCTTTGCGCATAACTGCGTTCTCCGCAGCGCGCGCGGCTTCCCGCGCCTGTTCGGCGGCCAGCGTCACAATCGCATTGAGCTTCGGGTTGATTTTCTCAATCACTGCAAAATGGGCATCGAGCACTTCGACCGGGCTCACCGCCCGCTCACGAATGAGTGCAGTCAATTCACGCGCCGATTTCCGTGTGAGACTTAAGTCTGCCACGGGCCGCGCCTACTTGCCGGACCAGTGTACGAAGCGCCGTTCGATCAGGAGGAAGAGCAGATTCAGGCCATACCCGAGTGCGCCGGCCGCGAATATCGCCGCATACATCCTGGGCATTTCGAACAGTTGCTGCGCCTCGAACACGCTGTGGCCCAATCCGTCCTGCGAACCGATGAACATTTCGGCGACGACGATGATGACAAGGGCGAGCGAGACTCCGTTCCGCAATCCCACGAACGTCTGCGGCAGCGATTCGCGCAGCATCACATCGAACAGCACGCGCAGCCGCGACGCGCCCATGACCTTCGCCGCCAATAGCCGCGTCTTGCGTGCGTTCATCACGCCGTAAGCGACATTAAAGAGTATAACCAGCGCAGCACCAAAGGCGGCGACGGAAATCTTGGTCTCATCACCAACCCCGAACAGCACCAGGAACAGCGGAAACATCGCGGACGCCGGCGTCGACCGGAAAAAATCGATAACAAATTCGAGCGATCGATAGAGCCATTCCGCCGAGCCGAGCACGATGCCGAGCGGAATGCCGATCACTGCGGCGATCGCGGTCGAAACGGCCGTACGGTAGACGGTCTTGATAAAGTCGAAGCCGAGCGCGCCACCATCCATTCCCTTCCACAGGGCCTGGAAGGTCGACACCGGCGACGGCAGCAGCACCGGATCGACCCACCCCTGCCACGTGGTCAGCGACCAGATGGCGAGGAGGCCGGCGATGCCGACCAGCGGCAGGAAACCCTTGAGGCTTTCGGCTTTCACGCGCGCCTCACCTCGCGCTGGAAGATTTCCAGACAGTGCGCCTTGATGCGCACGAAATCCAAATCGGACAGAGTGGCATCGGTGCGCGGCCGGCCCACCGGCACCGGCGTGAAATCGGCGACGCGCGCCGGATGCCGCGACAGCAGCAGCACACGGTCGGCCAGATAAACCGCCTCTTCGAGGTCGTGCGAGACCAGCACCGTGGTTGTCCCCGTCTCCATGAAGATGCGCTGCAGCTGCTCGCGCATGAACAGCGTCATCTCATAATCGAGGGCGGAAAACGGCTCGTCGAGAAACAGAATTTCCGGCTCGACGACGAGCGCGCGCAGGATCGAGACGAGCTGCTGCTGCCCGCCTGACATCTGATAGGGGAAAAGTTTCAGGTCGAGCTTGATGCCGAGATGATCGACGAGCTTCTCGGTGCGGCTGACGCAGTCGCGCGCCGGCACCTTCATGATCTGCAACGGATAGGCGATGTTGTCGAAGGCGGTCAGCCAGGGAAACAATGCCTCGCGGTAATTCTGGAACACATAGCCGAACTTGATCTCATCGAGCCGCATGCCATCGAACAAAATCTGCCCGGCGTCGGGCTGGATCAGGCCGGCGATCATGTTGATGAGCGTGCTCTTGCCGCAGCCGTTCGGCCCGAACACCGAGATCAGCTCGCCGCGTGGGATATCGAGATCGAAATTGTCGTAGATGACGGTGTTGTCGAAGCGCTTGCTAAGGCCGCGGACGGTGACGTGCGGGCGTTTGCGAGCCCCGGATGCCGACGAGCCCGGCGGCGCGCTCGCCGATTGCGCTCGAACGGCGTTGGGGGCGACGTTCATCGAGCGCTACTCATCCGCGCCGGCCCGTCAGAACGATTTGAGGTCCTGTTTTACGTCGATCTTTTCCGGCACGACGCCGACGGTCTGGCCAAAATCGGCGAATTTCTGGAGATATTCGAGCTGCTTGGGGCTCATGTCTTTGGTCATGACGTAGCCCAGCATCGGCACCGAATCGACGATGTTGTCAGGCGTCATCGTGTTCTTGGCGAGGTATTTGCGCGCGGCTTCCGGATTGGCGTGGATATAGTCGATCGCCTTGGCCCACGCTTGTGCGAAGCGCTTGGCGACGTCGGGGCGCTTGTTGATGAAGTCGGTGGTGAAGGCGCAACCGGCGGCGTAAGCGTCGGCGTCGGGGCTGCCGAGAATGTACTTCGCGATTACGCCGGCTTCGACGGTTTTGGCGACTCCCAGATTGTGCATGATGGTGGCGCTGGGCTCGAGCGTATAGCCGCCGTCGAAGGTGCCGGCCTTCATGGCATTGACGTGCTGGCCCATGTCGAGCTGGTCGATGGTGTAGTCGCCGTCCTTCAGCCCAACCTTGGCGAGAATGCCCTTGGCGGTGTTGAGGTTCGCCGGTCCCGGCGCCGACATCAGTTTCAGGTCCTTGAAGTCCGCCAGCGTCTTGACCTTGTCGGCAAGGCCTTCGCGCACAACGAACTGCTCCATCTTGTAGGTCTCATTCTGGCTGTGCATCGCGATGTACATGGCGACGCCGGGTTTCTTGACGTCGGCGTTGAGACCTTCAAGCGTCACCAGCACGGCGGAGACCTCGATCTGATTGGTTATCAGCGCCGCAACGTTGGGCGGGCCACCCATCAGGATGCTGGTCTCCGGCTCGATGTTGAATTCCTTGAAGTAGCCGAGATCGATGGCGACGAAATAGGGCAAAGACGAGCTGATTGGGAAAACGCCGACCTTGACCTTGTCCTGGGCCAGCGCCGGAGCGCTCACCAATACACAGCATGCCGCGACAAGAATAAGCCTCCGCGAGATTGCGCCAACGATTCTCATGTCATCATCTCCAGATTGCCGTTCGAACCGGACACCGCCGAGTGCTTCCGGCAAATTCTTGCAAATTTCGTGCCCGCGTTACTCGCCGGCATCGACGATCGCAACGACCGGACCGCCACCCTGCGGGCCCTGATGCATGGCATCCACGGAAACAAATACGGCCGGGTCGCCAATCGCCATCGCCGCAATGCCGCCGACCGCGGCCTTGATGTGACGATGCCAGGGCACATCGGAATCGTCCATCATGATCTGACGCCGCGATCGCAGCGTGCCGCGGCGGTCGGCTTCGCATTTCATGAAGCAATTCACGACCCGTCCGCCCAAATCTTCGGCGCGCGGCCGCTCCGGAAGATCGAGACCGGCGTTGCGTATGGCTCCATAGATGCCGTCGACATCCAGCGCGTCCTTCATCACCGAATGGCCGATGCGATAGCGGCCGCCGGCGCCAGGCTTGTTGCCAAGAAGAACAATCTGCGCCTGCGTCAGCTCGACGCCCGACGAGCAGGATGCGACCGACGAATAGAGATCGAGGTTGTGGCAGATATCTTCCGCTTTCGGCATGGCGATTTCGCCAAGCGCGACGGCGATGCCGAGCCCTGTCGTACCGTTGGATACGCCCATCGAATTATGCACCTCGCAAGCGGCCGTGTGGCCGCGCGATTCCGCGTCCTGCACTGAGTCGATGGTGAGAAGAGGCGTCTTGGTCTGTACATAATGGACGTCGGCTGGATTTTCGATGCCGGCGTCGCGCATCGCCGCCTTCACTGCGTCGGCGACTTTCTGCACCATGGCAGGCCGGCCAATGTCCTCAGGAAGCAGCACCGCGCTCATGGCTGTACCGATAGCGAGGCGAGATTTCGATGCTGGCCCGGTCTTGTCGTTGCGGGCAAAGACTGTCGCGTGCGGCGTGATGACGCCGTCGCAGCCGCCGGACCAGACCATCGGTATCTGTCCGACCTCTTTTTCGGAACGATGTCCAAGCTTCATCAGCACGCGGCGGAACGCTTGGTCGGCCAGGATGCGGGTAAAATCATTGACGCCGCCATTGCCCTCAGTCTTGCCGACCACGGCGATGACTTGATCGGCGGTGAATTGGCCGCTCTTGATGCAGCCTTCAAGCCCCGAAGCGTCCTGAACGGTTTTCAGCTCAACTTTTGCGACCTCAATGGCCATCGCGTCTCATCCCTTGTTTTCGGCCATTCACGCCGAGCGTACCCACGGTTTGAATTCGCCGCGCAGCATTTTCTCGAACCCTTCACCGCGGTCGATGACGGGGCGCGTTGCCTTCCCCTCGCCGCGCAGTTGATCGCGCAGCGTCTTGGTCGCCTGCTCATCGACTACCATTTCGGAGCCAGTACCGGTGAGCACGACCCCGTAATCATCGCGCGCCGCTGCTGCCGAGACTTTGCCGTCGGTCACGTCGCGCAGCACCCAGTCAGGCTCACGCTCCAGCGGGTCGCCCCAGCCGCCGCCCCCGGTGGTGCGTACGCGCACGATCTGTCCCGCGAGGACCGGCTCGCCGTCGACCAGGCCGCCGAGGTCGCGCGGCGTGCCCTCAATGTCGATTGTCACACAGAATGGCAGCCCCGCATTGCCACCGTTGACGCCGTAGCAGCCAAGCCGCACGCGATCGGCGGTGACGATGGTGCGGCAGTCGACCAGCGCTCGATAATGCTTCTCGTAGCCGAGCCCGCCGCGCCGTTTGCCGGCGCCGCCGGAGTCCGTGCGCAGCGCCAGTTTCTCGACCAGCAGCGGGAAGCGGGTCTCGGTGAACTCGGCCGGCTGATTGCGCGAGTCGGGTACGATGTGGATGGCGTCGTTGCCATCGGCGTAATAGCGCCCGCCCGAGCCGCCACCGAGCACTTCGCGCGACAGAAACGATTTGCCGTTGAGGTCGGTGCCATAGAAGCCCGTGTAGCGGATAGTTTCCTGGTCCGCCGGCATGTGCCCATCGACGGCTTGCGCGACGACGCCGGCGAGCAAGCCCAAGCAACGCAGCAATACAAACGATCGTGCATTCGTCGCCGCCGGCCATTCGGGTGTGATCAGCGTTCCTTTCGGCGGGAAGATCACGTCGAAGACTTCGCAAACGCCCTCGTTGACGTGAATTTCCGCCGCGCGCTCGGGCGTGTCGGCGAGATTGCGCAGGATCGGTGCGATCCATTTGATCAGAAAGGCGCCGCCGGCATAATCGGCCGGCCAGTTGATCGGGCCCACGGATTGCGGATCGGTGCCGGTGAAATCGAGCGTGATGCGGTCCGCCGTCTTGATCATGGTGATTGCAAGCTTGTGCAGCTTCGGATCGGTCAGTCCGTCGTGCTCGACATAGTCCTCCCAGCGATAGGTGCCGTCGGCGATGCGCGGCAGCAGCTCGCGTCTGAAGATGTCGCGGCATTGGTCCAGTATGGCCTGGAAGCAATATTCCACGGTCTCGCGGCCGAAGCGCTCGAACAGCTCCGCCATGCGGCGCGCCCCCATCAGGCAGGCCTGCACCTCGCTGTCGAGATCGGCCGCCAGCATATCGGGCACGCGGGTATTGCGCTTGATGATGGTGAAGACGGATTCGTTGCGTACACCCGCGTCGTAAAGCTTGATCGGCGGTACGGCGAGACCTTCCTCGAACACGGTCGCCGCGGTACCGGGCATCGATCCGGGCACACGCCCGCCGATGTCATCGTGATGGCCGAAGGCCTGGATGTAGGCGACAACCTCACCGTCATGGAACACCGGAACGGTGCTGCACAAATCCGGCAAGTGACCGATCGAGCCTTCCGTCAGGTAGGTGTCGTTCATCAGGAATACGTCGCCCGGTTTCATGGTTTCGGGCGGGAAGTCGCGCACAACCGCGTTGGGCATGGCCGAATAGGATCGCCCCGTCAGCTTACGGCAATAGCGATCGAACAGCCCGACGCGATAATCGTGGGCTTCGCGGATCATCGGCGAGCGCGCTGTGCGCTCGATGGCGTATTCGATCTCAGCCTCGATCGAGTTGAGAGTGCCTTCGACGATTTGCAGGACGATGGGATCGACTTCGCGGGTACGCAGCCGCGGCGCCGTGGGCCACGGCCAGGGATTTGGCTGGACGTTCATGGCTTGCCCTCGCCAGCAACGCCACCGCGCTGCACGATCAGGATACCGTGCGGATCGACTTGCAGCGACTGGTCCGGGAACACCACGGTCGTTGAGCCGAACTCCTCCACGACCGCGGGGCCGTCGAGGCGAAATCCTGCCGACAGCGTCGAGCGCTGATAGATCGGCGTGTCGCGGAAGCTGCCGCCGAAATAGACCGGGCGCGTACCAGGAACGGGCTTTGCGCCGCTGGCGTTGCCGAGCTTCGGAATGGAAGGACGATCGATGACCCCAAATCCCGAAACGCAATAATTGACGATCTCCACCTTCTGCTTGCCCGCATAGTTGTATCCGAACGATTTGAGATGCGCGGCGTGGAAGGCTTCAACGGTGCGCGCCACGAAAGCGGCGTCAATCGCGCCTGAAGGCGCTGGTACGCGAACTTCCATGGACTGGCCGACGTAACGGATATCGGCTTCGCGCGCGAGCCTGATGCGGACGCGTTCGATGCCGTCGCGCTCGATCGTCGCTGCCGCATCGCTCTCGAGGCCCGCATAGATGCCGGCGACAGTCTTTGTGTCGATCGCGTCCTCATGCGTGACCTTGGTGAGGATATGATCGGTGCGCCAATCGACGGCGAGCAAGCCGAAAGCCGAAAGGTTTCCGGGATTGGGCGGCACGAGGCATGCCTTCATGCCTACCAGATCCATCACTGCGGGCGATTGTGCTGGGCCCGAGCCGCCGAAGGACAACAGCGCGAATTTGCGTGGGTCGATGCCGCGCTGGATCGTCATCTGCCGGATTGCGTTGGCCTGGTCCCAGTTGGCGATCTCGATGATGCCCTCCGCGAGTTTTTCCGCGCTCATTTGGCCCGGAAGTCTTTGGGCAAGCTCCCCAATGCCTTCGCGGGCGCGAGCAACATTCAGCGGGATGCCGCCGCCGATCAAGGCTGGCGGCAGGCGGCCAAGGACGAGGTTGGCATCTGTAATTGTCGGTTCGTTGCCGCCGTTCGGATAGCACATCGGGCCGGGCTCGGCGCCGGCGCTCCGCGGTCCGACTTTCAGGTGTCCCTCGCGCGTGATCCACGCAATGGAACCTCCGCCGGTGCCGATGGTCTTGATGTCGATCATCGGGACGCGCACTGGAAAGCGGCCGACCGCGCCGCCATTGGTGACGTTCGGCCGGGCGTTTTCGATCAGGCAAAGATCCGTCGATGTTCCGCCTGCATCCAGCGTCACAAGATCGGGAAACCCAGCGATCTCAGCAATAACCGCGCTGCCGATTGCGCCGGCTGCCGGTCCCGATAGCGCCGTCGTGATCGGCTTGCGCATCACTTGATCGGGGCTGGCAACGCCGCCGCTCGACTGCATCACGAGAAACGGCTTCTCGCGCAGACCCGGACCAAGCTCCTCGCGGATGCGCTGCAGATAGCGTCCCATATGCGGCTTGACGAATGCGTCGACCAATGTGGTCACGGCGCGTTCGTATTCGCGATATTCCGGCAACACGTCGCACGAGAGGGAGACGACGCTGTCCGGATATTCCTCGGCCAGGATTGCGGCGACCCTGCGTTCGTGGACGGCGTTGGCGTAGGAGTGGAGAAGACAAACGCCGATCGTGGTGATGCCCTGCCGGTGGAAAAAGCGCGCCGCCTCACGCGCCGACTTTTCATCAAGCGGCCGCAGCTCTTGTCCGAGAAAGTTCAGCCGGCCACCGACTTCGCATACGTAGCGCAATGGCACGATGCGGTCGGGCTTCACCCAGAAATACGAATTTCCGTAGCCCTCCGGAACGGCCTGGCGGGCAATCTCAAGGATGTGGCGAAACCCCTCGGTGACGATCAAACCGAGGCCCGCGATCTCGCCCTGCAACAGCGCATTCGTTGCGACAGTTGTTCCGTGCGCCAAACCGGCGAGGTCATCCGATGGCGCGTCGCCCAGGATGGCTTTGACGCCGCGGACCAGCCCTATCGCCGGATTTGACGGCGTGGACGCAACCTTGGTCACGCGCATGGCGCCGGTCAGCGCATCGACGCAGACGATATCCGTGAAGGTACCGCCGGTGTCGATCCCGATACGTAGATTTGGGCTTTTCCCGGTCATCGATTACGCCCCGCCCGCCAACATCGGCATGCTCCGGCCGGTGAGTCAACGAACGAATGCCGGCCAAGCGAGGCCGGCATTCGCAGAGTTCGATAAGTGAACCGTGTTTACTTCATGGCTTCGTAAACCGCATGGGTCCAGGCGCCTACAGGCTTCTTGGTGATGACGGGATCGGACTTGCCGTTTATCAGAACCTCGACGGTCCGATCGTAGTCCTTCGGGTCCAGCTCTTCATTGCCCGCGGCGAGCAGCTTGCCGATCTCGCCCATCATGCGCTTCTGATCCTTCTCGGTCTTCGAGCCGGTCGTGTCGGTGGCGAGGATGATCTTCACCGCTTCGTCCTCGTGGGCCCTGGCGAACTCCCAGCCCTTCACCGACGCTTTGACGAACTTGGCCATCTTGGCGACGAAGGCCGGGTCCTTCAGCTTCGGCTCCATGGCATAAAGGCCGTCTTCGAGCGTGTTAACGCCTTCCTTTTCATAGTTGAAGACAACCAGATCGCTGGGTTTGTAGCCACCGTCGATCACCTGCCAATATTCGTTGTAGGTCATCGCCGAGACGCAGTCGGCCTGTTTCTGCAGAATCGGGTCGACGTTGAAGCCCTGTTTGATCACGGTGACGCCTTTCGGGCCGCCATCGACCGGAATATCGAGCTTGGACATCCAGTTCAGGAACGGGTACTCGTTTCCGCCGTACCAGATACCGATCTTCTTGCCTCTGAAGTCTTCCGGCTTCTTGATGCCGGTGTCCTTGCGGCAGACCAGTTCCAGACCCGAGTGCTTGAACGTCTGCGAGATATTGACCAGGGGGACGCCTTTCTCGCGCGAGGCCAACGCCGATGGCATCCAGTCGACCACCACGTCGGCGCCGCCGCCGGCAATCACTTGCGGCGGGGCAACGTCCGGACCGCCGGGATTGATGGTCACGTCGAGCCCGGCTTCCTTGTAGAAGCCCTTGTCTTTGGCGACGAAGTAACCGGCGAACTGAGCCTGCGCGACCCATTTGAGCTGGATCGTGACCGGTTCGGCGGCCTGAGCGGTGGCGAACGGCAGTCCGAGGGCCGCAGCCGCCGCATACATCGTGATTTTTCTCATGTCATGCTCCAAGACGATATGCGAACCGCCGAGTCAGGTCCGATAGGACGGATGCCAGAAAGTCGTCGCGCGCTCGGCGAGCGCGACAATTCCGTAGAACGCCATGCCGGCAATAGCAGCTAACGCGATTTCAGCCCAGACAACGTCGAGCGCCATACGGCCTGCCTCGATCGAGATGCGAAAGCCTATCCCCTGGGTGGGCGTGCCGAAGAACTCGGCGACGATCGCGCCAATGAAAGCAAGCGTCGAATTGATCTTCAGCGCATTGAAGATGAAGGGCATCGCGGCAGGCAAATAAAGCTTCTGCAGCGTTTGCCCGTGTCCCGCCGCGTACGAGCGCATCAGGTCGCGCTCGATGTGCCCCGCGGCGTTCAGCCCCGCCAGCGTGTTCACCAGCATCGGAAAAAACGTGATGACGACCACAACCGCGGCCTTCGACGGCCAGTCAAAGCCGAACCACATCACCATGATCGGTGCGACGCCGACGATCGGCAGCGCCGACACGAAATTACCGATCGGCAAAAGTCCGCGCCCCAGGAAAGTATAGCGATGGGCCACAAGGGCGACGAGAAAACCGGCGCCGCAGCCGATGATGTATCCTGACAGGACGCCGAGAATGAAAGTCTGGAAAAAGTCCTGCCAGAGCATCCACAGCGAGCCGACAAATCGCACGGCGATCAAGCTCGGCGGTGGAAGCAGGACAGACGGAACCCCGAAGCCGCGCACCGCGACTTCCCACAGATAGAACACGAAGGCGCCGAACAGCAGCGGAATAGCGAGATCGACGATCCGCGAGGCGGTCTTGTCGTGCGGCCTTACGGCGGCGAGTCCGGCGACACCGAGCCACGCGGCGCCCCAATTCGCCAGCACGAACAGCCAAAAGCCCGAAGCCGCGTAACCCGCAACAACGGGATCGTGCAGAAGTGCGAGCGTCACGGCACAACCAAGTACCACGCCGGCGAATGTCGCCGCGATCGACAGCCACGGAGAGACGAACGCGGCTCCGATATAGAGCGCTGCCGTCAACAGAGTTCCGGTCAGCAGCAATGGTCGGGCAAACAGACCATCGGCGGCTTCGCTGGAGAGCGGTACGACGATTGTCGCCAAAACGCCGAGCGCGGCGGCCAGGAAAGCGATCTGCCGCCAGCGCAGGGTCATGCGCGCGCTCCCATGGTCTGGGCTATCCAGCGTTCAAAGAAACTGACGAGGCCGATGAGGCCAACGGCCAGCACTGAGGCGGCCACCAGCGCCGCCCAGATCTGAATCGTTTGTCCGTAGTAGGAGCCGGCGAGCAACCGCGCGCCGATCCCGGCCTGCGCTCCGGTTGGAAGCTCGGCAACAATCGCACCGATCAGCGAGATCGTTATCGAGACCTTCAGGCTGGTGAACAGGAAAGGCAACGACGCCGGCCAGCGCAGCTTCCAGAAGATTTGCGCGGGCGTCGCCGACCACGTCCGCATCAGATCGCGCTGGATCGGATCGGGCGATGTCAGGCCTTTCACCACGCCGATGGTGACAGGGAAAAAGCACAAGTAGGCGGAAATGATGGCCTTGGGCAGCAGACCCCGCAGCCCGATCGAGCCCAGCACCACGATGACGATAGGCGCAACGGCGAGAATCGGCACCATTTGCGAGCAGATGATCCAGGGCAACAGGCTCTTCTGCAGAGTCCGCGCATGCACGATCAGGACCGCGAGAATAATGCCGAAGGTGGCGCCAAGCAGGAAGCCAAGGAAGGTCGCCGAGAGCGTGACCCAACTGTGATAGACAAGACTTCGCGGTGAAGTCACCGGCCAGCCAAAAACGTCGTCGGCGAATGTCTCCACGATCTGATGCGGCGCGGGCAGGAGCGGCCGCTCAGCGGTCAAGGTGCCTTCGATCAATTGCGCGGCTGTGTAGGGAGTTTCATCGCGTTCGAACTGATCGCGCACGATGCTGAGATTCATGAGCACCGCCGCGACATACCAGATCGCCACTATGGCTGCTACGACGACAACAACCGGCGAATAACGGATGACGAGCGGATGCCACCGGATGACCGCCGGGCGCGCCGTATACGAAATGCTACTCATCGTAGGAGTGACCCGAGCGCAGCCCGGCGCGCACGCGTTGAGCGATTTTCAGGAATTCCGGTGTCTCGCGAATCTCCAGCGTCCGTTGACGCGGAAAATCGCAAGTGATGACGTCGATGATCCGTCCGGGCCGCGGCGACATCACCACGATCTTGGTGGACAGGAACACCGCCTCCGGAATCGAGTGAGTGACAAACGCTACCGTCTTTCCGGTTTGATCCCACAACCGCAACAGCTGCTCGTTGAGGTGATCGCGTACGATCTCGTCGAGCGCACCGAAGGGCTCGTCCATCAACAACATTGCCGGTTCAAAAGACAAGGCGCGCGCGATCGAAGCGCGCTGCTGCATGCCGCCTGAAAGCTGCCATGGGAACTTACGCTCGAAGCCGGAAAGGTTGACGAGCTTCAGATAGTGTTCGACGCGCTCGCGCCGCTGCGCTGCGTCATAGCCCATGATCTCCAGCGGCAACGCGACATTGCGCTCGATGGTCCGCCACGGATAAAGCGCGGCGGCCTGGAAGATATATCCGTAATGGCGCTGCAAGCGCGCCTGTTCGGGCGTTACGCCATTGATCAGGATGGAACCCGCGGTCGGCTGCTCGAGGTCGGCAATGATACGCAGCAAGGTTGTCTTGCCGCAGCCAGAAGGTCCAATGAAGGACACGAAGTCGCCTTCGGCCACGTCGAGGTCGACGTTTGCCAAGGCTTGAACCTCGCCGTCCGCAGTCTGAAAGGTCAACGAGACGCCGCGCGCCTGTACCGCTGAAGCGGCTGATTTTTTCGCAGTCGGGTCGACAGAGACGGCAGGATCGGGTGCTCGCATACTTCCATCCGCGCGCAACGGGCTGACAACCGCCGATGCAAAAGCCATGCTTTGCCTGCTCGGCCCATCCTGTCGTGTTCTCAGTGGGATCATTGCGAAATACTGACAGACCTTCGCAAGGATTCCGCGCCCAATGTTTGTGCTAGCGCTGAGAGAATAATGAGCAGGGAACTCGCCGGACCTCGTCGATTGCTGGGCTTTCGCGCGCAAAGCTGATGGGAACACTTTGACTTATCCGGGGAAAGCTTTCCATACTTTGATGAAGCGCCCTGCCCGGTTGGATCATTATTTCCCCACATGAAACCTGCGCCGTTTAAATACATAGCAGCTCGCTCGCTCGAGCAGGCATTGGCGCTCAAGGCCGAATATGGCGAGGATGGACGCTTTCTCGCCGGCGGCCAAAGTCTTGTTCCGACGCTCAATTTCCGGCTGACCCAGCCGGCGGTGTTGATCGACATCAATCCGCTGACGATGTGCACTGGCGTGCAGCACGCGCAATCGGGAGGTCTGCGGATCGGCGCCCTCACCCGGTATCGGGAGCTTGAGCGCGATCCAACCACAGCGCGCGACCTGCCCCTCATGCACGAGGCGCTGCCCCACATAGCGCACCCGCAAATCCGCAACCGCGGCACCATCGGCGGTAACCTGGCGCACGCCGACCCGGCCTCCGAGATGCCCGCCGTCGTGCTGGCGCTCACCGGCAAGCTGCGGGCGCAATCGCAGCATAGCGAACGGTGGATAGCCGCTTGCGATTTCTTTGTCGGCGCGCTCACAACCGCGCTCGAACCTGATGAGATGCTGACCGAAGTGGAGCTGCCTCTCGCGCCGCCGCGTTCGGGCATGAGTTTCATGGAAGTTGCGCGCCGTCGCGGCGATTTCGCACTCATCGGCGTCGCGTGCACCGTGCAACTCGATGAAGGTGGACGATGTGTGGCCGCGCGGGTTGCCCTGTGCAACGCAGGCGACACCCCAATCCTGGCCGAAGACGCCGGCGCATCGCTTACCGGCGAACTGATGAGTCCCTCAGCGATCGATCAGTCAGCCGATCTGGTCCAGCGCGCCATAGATCCGGGCGGCAACGTGCATGCCAGCAAGGAATTCCAGCGCCACCTGGCTGGCGTCCTCACCAAGCGCGCCCTGACAACGGCAAGCGAACGGGCGCGCCGTGACCACTGACACTCACCAGATCACCGTTACGGTCAATGGCACGCGGTACCGGCGCAGCGTCGAATCGCGCCTCTTATTGAGCGATTTCTTGCGCCACGATTTGTTGCTCGCCGGCACTCACGTAGGCTGCGAACACGGCGTCTGTGGCGCCTGCACAGTGATCTTCGACGGAGCCCCTGTCCGCTCTTGCCTCATGCTGGCGGTGCAGGCCGATGGGCGCGCCATCATGACCGTCGAGGGGCTGGCGTCTGACCGCAAACATCTACATCCGCTACAGGAGTCCATGCGTGACTGCCATGGACTGCAATGCGGGTACTGTACGCCCGGCATACTGATGACCATGAAGGTCTTTCTCGACGAGTGCCCGCAGCCGAGCGAAGCGCAGGTGCGTGAGGCCCTTTCCGGCAACCTTTGCCGTTGTACCGGCTATCAGCATATCGTTGACGCGGTGATGCTTGCCGCGCAGCGCATCGGGAATTGATCGCCATGGCGACGCGCAGCTTTGGTGCTCCGATCACCCGCAACGAGGATGCGCGTCTCCTGAGCGGCCAAGCATTGTTTGTTGACGATGTCGAACTCCCCGGCATGCTGTATGCGGCCTTTCTGCGCAGCAATGTCGCCCACGCGCGGATCGTCTCTATTGATGCCGCAGCGGCACGCGCACGGCCAGGCGTGGTTGCGGTCTACACCGCCGAAGACTTGGGCAAATACTGGTCGCCCGGACCGCTTCTGGTGCCGCCGCCGCCCATACAGGGCATAACCTTCAATGCGCGCACGCAGGTTCCCCTTGCCAAGGACAAAGTGCGTCACGTCGGCGAACCCCTGGCCGTTGTATTCGCCGAGAGCCGTTATCTGGCTGAGGACGCCCTCGCCGACATTGCGGTCGAGCTTGAACAACTTGCTGCAGTGGTCGACCTCGAGAAAGCGCTCGAAGATTCGTCAGCATGCGTGCATGACGATGTGCGCTGTAACGTTGCCGCTTATGTCCGGCAGCAGCGCGGCAATTACGCGGCCGCCCGCGCCCGCGCCGAGCGGATCATCGCCCGCCGGTTCAGCTACGACCACGGCGCATCGTCACCGATCGAGACGCGCGGCGTCGTCGCCAATTGGGATGCGCGCGCCACGCACCTCACGGTGTGGGACACCACCCAGGCGCCGGTTTTTCTGCGCAACGGCCTTGCGGGAATGATGGGCCTGAGCGAGCGGCAGGTGCGGGTTATCGCGCCGTTTGTTGGCGGCGGCTTCGGGCCCAAGATCATGTTGTTTTATCCCGAAGAGGTCGTGATTCCGTGGGCGGCACGCAACCTCAATCGCCCGGTCAAATGGATCGAAGACCGGCTCGAACATTTCTTTGCGACGACGCACGAGCGTGGCCAGACCCACGATGCCGAGATCGCGCTGACCCGCGACGGCAAAATCCTCGGCATCAAGGACGTGTTTCTGCACGACACCGGCGCCTACAATCCCTATGGGCTGACGGTGCCGATCAATAGCCAGTGCACGTTACTCGGTCCGTATGTGGTGCCGAACTACGACAGCACCTTCACGGCGGTTTTCACCAACAAACCGATCGTCACGCCGTACCGGGGCGCCGGCCGTCAGCACGGCGTTTTTGTCATCGAACGCCTCCTCGATATTGCGGCGCGCGAACTCGGCATCGATCCGGTCGAGATCAGGCGCCGTAATCTCATTCCCGCCGATGCGTTTCCCTACAACAACGAGATCATCTATCAGGATTTTACCCAGCTCTCCTATGACAGCGGCAATTACGAACCGGTCCTCGACAAGGCCGTTGAGCTGATCGGCTATCGCGAATTTCTCAGCAAAGAGCAGCCGCGTTTGCGTGCCGAAGGCCGCCACGTCGGCGTCGGCATCGCCTGCTACGTCGAAGGCACGGGCATAGGTCCTTACGAAGGCGCCAAGGTCCAAGTCCAGGCGAACGGCAAGGTGAGTGTCGCGACCGGCATTGGCACGCAGGGACAAGGCCATTTCACCGTCTTCGCCCAGATCGCCGCCGACCAGATCGGCGTCGATGTGCGCAACGTTGACGTCGTGACCGGCGACACCGACCAGTTTTACTGGGGCGCCGGCACCTTTGCGAGCCGCGGCGCGGTGGTCGCGGGCAACGCCGTCAACGAGGCGGCCAAAGCGGTGCGACAGAAAATGCTGCGGCTCGCCGCGGAGCATTTTGAATGCGACGAGGAGGATCTGGAAATCGGCGACGGCGAGATTTCCGTAGTTGGCGTTCCCGGCAAATCGGTGAGGATCGGCGAGCTGGCGCTCAAGGCCAATCCGATGCGCGGCGCTGTGCGGCCCGGGACGGAGCCGGGGCTGGAATCAACGCAATATTTCGGCCCGCCGAGCGGCGCGACTGCGAGCGGCGTGCATGCCATGATCGTGGAGGTCGACCCGCAGACCTTCATGCTCCAAGTGCTCAAATACGTGGTCGTGCACGACTGCGGCACCATCATCAATCCGCTGATCCTGGCCGGCCAGATCCACGGTGGCGTCGCGCAGGGGATCGGCAATGCCTTCTATGAGCAGCTGGTATTTGACGAACAAGGCCAATTGATCAACGCATCGCTGGCCGACTATCTGCTGCCGACCGCACTGGAAGTGCCGCGCATGGAAATTGCGCACATGGTGACCGCTTCGCCGCTCAATCCTCTCGGCATCAAGGGCGCCGGCGAGGCGGGCGCCATTCCGGTCGGCCCCCTGTTCGCCCAGGCCATCGAGAATGCGCTTGGCCTCGGGGAAAAGAAGATCGAGCTCAACGAAATTCCATTGAGCCCGAACCGCCTGTTCGAGCTGACCACGAAGTTGCGATGATCCGGGCGCCGGCGACGCGCAGAGCGGCACTTGTACGGCGCCGATGATGCAGACTCTTCAAAGTGAGTGAGACGAGGGTCGACGAGCCCTTCTCCAAGCGCCAATCCGTTGGAACAAGTCCCTCCCCCTGTCACTAGCCCTTCTTATTCACCCGAATTAGGCAGTTGAGCGACGGATGTAGCGGAAAGCCGCAATTCGATTCATGGTTCTGATTGCGAGCAGAATCATTGTTCGAATGAGGAGCGCCACACCCGTCATGA
>JBAUYV010000318.1:0-3278 GCA_049584975.1 Xanthobacteraceae bacterium
GCCGTTTTCTTTTTCAATTCTTCGAGTTTCTCGCGGGCCAGCGCTCCGTAAAAGGTGTCGCCAAAGCGGCGGATGAATTCCTCCAGCACCTCTTGGCTGGTTGTGTCCTTTACGTAACCCCAGAGGCGTTCTGCTTCACCGGGGCCGACCACGACGGGCGGAGCAGGTGATGCGCGCGCGCGGCTATCGTCCGCGTCCGTAGGGGGAATGAAATAGAATTCCGGAATTAAGTTCGTCGAAAAGTAAGGCAGTTGCGCCGTATGGGTTACGCGGTACACGTTCTCTTGGACCATCCTGAAGGTGTCGTAGAGAGAGAGCCCCGGCTTGCGAATGTCTTCGGCCAACGCCCTGGTAAAGGGGCTGTTGGCCTCTGCACCATCCTGTGCAGCGCTACCAGGTTGGGTGGCAAAAGCAATCAATGTGCCGGCCGGCGCTTTCATCTCCGCGAGGCCATTTTGTGTATTCGGGCCACGCAGCTGTACCGTGTCACGGCCTCGGCCGAAAGCAAGCGAGCGTCCGCCAAATGGATCGTTGCGGCAGGCATCGAGGATAATAATGTTGAGGTTCGTGCCGCCCCCCTGCATCTGGCGCAGCACCACGTCGGTATCGATCATATCGAGATCGACGTCCGCTTCTTTGATCGAGTTTGCATCGATCGGGACGAGATAATTGCTGCCCCGGACCTGGATGCCGTGCCCGGCATAATAAAAAAGGCCCACATCGGCGTCCTGCAGGCTTTTTCCAAACTCCTTCACTGCGTCGCGGAATTGGGCTCCGTCGAGATCAATCTGCGCACCACCGCCGACAAGCACGAAGCCTGCCTCCTTGAGGGTATCGGCCATCAAGCGCGCATCGTTCTTTGGATTGTCGAGCGGGGCAGCAGACTTATAGGCGGAATTGCCGATGACCAGCGCCACGCGCTTTTCGGCGTGTGCCGGTGCGGCAACAGTCAAACAAAGCAACGCGAAGAGTAGAAGAAACCGAGACCGCAGTCCTGTCATTCCGCGATTTCCTCGATTCGCCGGCGCGCGCACCCCCGGAGGCCCAAGATTACCAAATGCTGCGATGGTTGCAATCATTGAGAAGACCGCGGCGCCGGGCGAATGTTGAAGCGAACAGGCTGTTCGCCGTCCGCTGCGGGCCATTCAATTCAGATACATTCAGGATTATTCGCTCGTTATTTTCGCAATGGGTCCTGCGACACGGGCGACCGCCGGTCTGGAGGCCAACAGCGGAGTGACTTAGCCGGGACGCGTGGGAGATTGGCTGGGACCGCCGCATTAGGCTACATTCAACTGCATTCCGGACTCCGAGGGCCGTCATGAAAACGCAGTTGTTTGTACTCACCATTGCGTCACTAATTTATTGCTTTGCGCAGGTTTATCCGCCAGCGATGGCGCAAGCAGGCAGCACGGGCGGTACCGTAGGCAAACAGGACAAATCCGCGTCCGGCGGCAATTCGCCGGACTCTGTCCCTGCTACACGAAAGCAGAAGCCTCATCAGTCAGTCGTAAATTCGCAAGACGATTCTTCAGCTAAGAAGGCAAACTCATCTTGCGGAAGGATCGTAGGCACTTGGAAATGGGGCGCTGGTTTTCTTGTCGTTATAAAAAGGGACGGTACAGCACACCACGATTTTGCCGGCAACGGCACATGGAAATGCGATGACGGCCAATATGTCTTTGTCTGGTCAAACGGCATCACTGATCATATTTCTGTTTCGACCGATGGCGACAGCATAGCCGGGAACAACAATATCGGCATGACCTTCTCGGGAACTCGCTTCTAAGAGTTGGCCGGGACCGCCAAATTAGGTTATATTCAACTGCATTCCGGACTCCGAGGGCCGTCATGAAAACGCAGTTGTTCGTGCTCGCCGTTGCGTCACTAATTTATTGCTTTGCGCAGGTTAATCCGCCAGCGATGGCGCAAGCGGGCAGCACGGGCGGTACCGTAGGCAAACAGGATAAATCTGTCTCGGGCAGCGAAGAACCGGCCGAACCAAAATCGCAGCGCAACCAACACCATGCTGTGTCGCCGCCGAGAGAATCTGCCGAAGGGCCCTGCAAATTAGCGTCGGTCTGGGCTGGCGAGGTTGCTGGCGTCGGTTCGTCGGTTTGGACAATTTCTTCAGATGGTACCGCGATTGAGCGGGGTTTGGGCAACGCACAAGGCCACGCGTCCCTCTCGGGCCATACGCTCACCATCATCTTTCACACGGCCTTCAACAACGGCACTTACGTAATGCAGCTGAGCCGGACGTGCAGCAATGGGAGCGGAAAGACGACCATTTTGGGCGGTATACCAGCCGGCGCGGTGTACACCAGGACTCCGTCCGCATCTGACTAGGCGGCGCCGCGCAACAGCGTGATCGGCTGCCCTCTCCGCGTTTGGGGCTCGAGATAATGTCCGCGATCGCTCGCGCACAAAAGCGAGACGCTGAATGACCGCGCACAAATCAGTATTTCGGTCAGAAGAGACCATGAAACTTATAGTCCACACCGACACGAAAGATTGAACCGCTCAAGCGGTTTGTCGCTGTCTCGGTAAAAGTCGGGAAGGCTGGATTGAACTCGTTTACGGTCTGTGTCGGGAAACCGACGTAGAGATACTCGGCTTTGAGGAGCCAGTTCGCAGTAACGCCAACTTCAATCCCGCCGCCGACGGTCCAACCTGTCAGAGTACTCGTCGCCGACCCGGATTGTCCCGAACTGCTGGCGCTAAAAAATACCGATTGCGCAAATGTGGCCTGTGTGAACGCGGCGCCGCCGGTCACGTAGAACAGCCAATTGTTCCGCGCGTAGCCGAGTCGCGGCCGCACAGTGGCTAGCCAATGCGAGCTTTCTGAAGTCGTTGCCGTCAATGTGGAACCTGGGGCCTCCGGATCCCCAGCCCCTGTCCCGGCCGACTGTTTCGAAAGATCCCAACCGCTCAGATCGACCTCAAGACCGAAAACGAACACACCGGTCTGCCAGTTACATCCAATGTCCCCGCCACCGATCATGCTGGCCGGGTCGAGGGTGCCCGACGAGATCGCGCTGAGATTGGGAATGATCGTCGGTTCACCAACCGGTTCAGGAGTCGTAAAATCCCCGGTCGGGGTGCCGGTATAATCCGACCGTCCCCACGCGCCGCCGATCGTCGCACCAACCTAGCCCTTCTTATTCACCCGAATTAGGCAGTTGAGCGACGGATGTAGCGGAAAGCCGCAATTCGATTCATGGTTCTGATTGCGAGCAGAATCATTGTTCGAATGAGGAGCGCCACACCCGTCATGA
>JBAUYV010000319.1:0-51332 GCA_049584975.1 Xanthobacteraceae bacterium
CTGGGACCTCAATCTCAGGACGCCGCACGCGTCTCCGCTATCGTCATTCTCTCAATCTGCCTACCAACCTATCGGCTCAAGCACCCGCCTCAGCGGGCTGTCGCGCAGCGACTTTGTGCGTTGGCCCATAGCGGGCCTTACACTCGTGCCGGCGGATGTCTGCTTTGAGAGGGGATGAGCTTACGTAAAGCCGACGCGCCTGTGAACTGGTTTTACGAGTACTGGGCTGACCCAGGCGGCTTCAGCCTGCCGGGAGCACTACCGCGCGGCATTCGCCGAAGCCGATGCGAACGTGGCCGGGCTTCGTGCAAAAGCCGCGGAAGATGATTTCGTCGTTGTCTTCGATGAAGCCGCGTTGCTCGCCGCCGGGCAGCGCGAGCGGCTCGCGGCCGCGCGCGGTGAGTTCGAGCAGGCTGCCCCAGCTCGATTTCTCCGGGCCCGAGACGGTGCCCGAGCCGATCAGATCGCCGATCGAGAGATTGCAGCCGTTGCTGGTGTGGTGCGCGACCATTTGCGCCACGGTCCAATACATCAGCGCAAATGATGTCTGCGTGATGCGATGCGGTGCAGTCCCGGCGCGCCGCATCGCCTCGGTTGCCATGTAGGCTTCAAGCGTGATGTCGAGGCCGCCGTGGGCGCGGTCGTCCGCATCGTCGAGGTGGGGGAGGGGGGCGGGATCGCCCGGCGGCCGGGTGAACGCCGCGGTGCGGAAGGGTGCCAGCGCCTCCGCGGTCACCACCCACGGCGAGACACTGGTGGCGAAATTCTTTCCGAGGAACGGACCGAGCGGCTGATATTCCCACGCCTGCACATCGCGTGCGGACCAGTCGTTGAGCAGGCAGAAGCCGAAAATATGCTCCGATGCCTTGTCCACTGGGACGGGGTCGCCGAGTTCGGACGCCGTGCCGATATACATGCCGAGCTCAAGTTCGAAATCGAGATTGCGCGAGGGACCATAGGTCGGCGCTGGGTCGTCCGGGCCCTTGCGCTGACCGCGCGGGCGCTTGAACGGCACGCCGCTCGGAATGATCGACGAGGTCCGGCTGTGATAAGCGACGGGCACGTATTTGTAGTTCGGCATCAGCGGATTGTCTGGCCGAAACATGCGGCCGGCGTTGGTGGCGTGGAAGATCGAGGCGAAGAAATCGGTGAAGTCGGGGATGACTGCCGGCAGGCCGACCTCCGCTTGCGCCATGGGCGTGAGATGCTGACGCAAGCTCTGATCGCCGTGATCGGCGCTCAAGGCGCGCGACAGCACCAGGCGGAGCGCCGACCACGCTTGCGGCCCGAGCGCCATGAGATGATTGATCCGAGGCGCCGCGCACATTCGCGCCGCCTCCGCGGCAACGCCGTCGAACGAAGTACCGGCCGCCGCCACGTCGAGGATTTGGTCGCCGATCGCCACGCCCACCCGCGGCGGCAATCCCGGACCCGGGCGAAAGACGCCGAAGGGCAGATTCTGAATCGGGAAGTCGGTGCCGGGCGCGTTGGCGCTTTCGATAAAACTTCGGCGCGCGGGATCGTGTGTTTCGTTGAGGGAATGTGGCATATGCTTATGGTACTGCGTTTCTGCCATGAAGCCGAGCCCGCGCTTCTTATCCGCCCCCGCGCAGTGAAACGGAGCGGGGGAGGGGGACCACGCGAAGCGTGGTGGAGGGGGCGTGCGGCGATGAGGTTTGTGTCGTGCGCCTGCTAAACGTCGCGGCCCACGCCCCCTCCACCGCCCTTCCGGCGGTCCCCCTCCCCCGCTTCGCGGGGGCGGATGGCGTGTCGTGAGCGTGATCGGCGAGCTTGCGTCCTTTGTCACCGGCGCAAAGGCGTCGGCCTTGCCGGCGGCCGAGCGCGAGCGGCTTGCGCTGCACCTCACCGATACGGTGGTCGCTGCGCTCGCGGGGGCGTGCATTCCCGAGGGCAAGGCGCTGCAAAATTTCGGCGACGCCCACGCTCTCGCCGACAGGATCGGGCGGCGGGCGGCGGCGATCCGGCTGACCGAGATCGATGACATTCATTTGCCGTCGTGCACCACGCCGAGCGCCGGAATCGTTCCGGTGGCGCTCGCGCTCGCTGCTTCCTCGCAAAACTTCGACGCGGATGACATCGCAAGCGCGATCTGGGCCGGCACCGAAATCATGACGCGAATCGGCGTCGCGGCCGGCGGGCCTCAAATCCTCTATCGCGGCATCTGGCCGACCTACCTCGCGGCGCCCGTGGCGGCGGCTGCAACAGCGTCGCGTCTGTTTGGACTGGATGAAGCGCGCACCAGCCACGCGCTGTCGCTGGCCTTCATGCTGATGGCGGGCGGCGTCGGCCGCATTCATGGTGCGCCGTCCGGCCGCTGGTTCCTCTACGCCAACGCCGTGGCGGGTGGCGTTGCCGCCGCCGAAGCCGCGCGTGCGGATTATCGCGGCGATCCGCAACTCCTGGACAAGAATTGGCTCGCGGACACTCACGGCATCGCGCTCGACCGCGCTCGGCTGACCGACGGACTGGGACGTGGCTCAGTCTACGGGACACTGAGCATGAAGCCGTTTTGCTCTGCGAAGCAGGCGATTGCCGCCGTGCAAGCGTTCCGCGCCATCGTGCACGAGGAGAATGTGCAGCGCGACGCAATCGCCAAGATCCGTGTGCATGTGCCGCCCGCCTATGCGGGCATGATCGCGACACGCGCCGAGCCGGGTGCGCGCCAATCGACGCTGGTGAGCGTCGCTTACCAGATCGCACTGGCGGCGCTGGCACCTGAACGTCTCTACGACGTTGACCGCAGCACGCCGGCAGCGGACACGGACGTGATGCAGTTTGCCGCGAAGGTCGAGGTTGTCCCGGAGGCGGCGCTGGAGAGTTTCTATCCGCAGCACTGGCCGGCCGAGGTGGAGGTCGAAGCCGGCGGCAAAATACTCAAGCGTCGCGTCGTTGCCGCCGCCGGCGATCCCGAACACCCGCTTGGCCGCGCCGCGGTCGACGAAAAGGCGCACCGTGTGCTCGATGGCCTTATCAGCGCCGCGCGCGTTGACGAATGGCTGACGATGTGTCACGGCGCGCTCCACGGGCGCGCCGATTGCCAAAGGCTCGTTACGGCATTCGCGGGCGCAGATCGCGGCGGCACACTGGGCGCAAAAACATGAACCAAAAACTCGGCGAGGAGCGGCGGCAGCGGCTCGCTGCGGCGATGCGGGAGGCCGGCGTCGATCACCTCGTGCTTTACGGTAACGCTTGGCAGGGCGATTACCTGCGCTACGGCGCCGATTTCGGCATTCTCGAAGGTCACGGCATAGCGCTCATCACGGCCGATGGCGCAGCCGAGCTTTATCTCGATAGCGCTACCGACGCCGAGCGCGCGGAGGTGGAAGTGCCTTCCGTGCGCATCCATTTTGCGCCCGATATTTCGCGCGCGGTGGGCGCACGCCTCGATCGCGTCGCCAATGCGCGGCTCGCCGCCGCGCCGCGCCGCTTCCTGCCGCGCTGGCTTGCCGACCCGGCGCGCAGTTTCGCCCTGGACGATGCGACCGCGCTCGTGGACAAACTGCTCGTGCACAAGAGCGAGGGAGAGATCGCAGCGGTGCGGCGCGCCGCCAAGATCGCCGACGAGGCGTACGCGGAGTTTCTGAAAGCCGTCAGGCCTGGCCGGCGCCAGTATGAAATCGTCGCCGACATGGAGGCGCATCTGCGCGCCCGTGGCTGCCCGGACAATTTCATGATCATCGGCTCGGGCGGCAAGGATGTTCTGGGCATGACGCCGCCGTCCGAGCGCCGGATCGCCGTTGGCGATCTCGTGACCACGGAGCTTACGCCTGCCGTTGAAGGCTACTTCGCCCAGATTTGCCGCACGCTGGTGGTCGGCAAAGCGAACGACGCGCAATGCCGCGCCTTTGCGGTGTTCGTCGAGGCGTTGGAGGCCGGCATCGCTGCGGTGCGGCCGGGCGTCCGCGCCGCCGACGTGGCGCGAGCCGAGAACGACGTGTTCCGCAAACACGGTCTCGGCGAATACACCACCAGCCAATGGACGCGCGTGCGCGGCCATGGAATGGGCATGTTCGCCGATTCCAAGCCGCATATTCTTGAAGACGTGAATACCGTGCTCGAACCAGGCATGGCGCTTATCGTGCATCCCAACACCTATCATCCGGAGGCCGGCTACATCGTGCTCGGTGATGCCATCGTGGTGACCGAACGCGGCGCCGAGGTCTTGTGCAAGACGCCGCGTCAATTGTTCGAAGTCGCCGCTTAAGGAATTGAGAATCAGATGCGCCGCGGCCTGATTGCGCGTTCTGAGGTGGAACTGCCCGACGCGGTATTCGATGCGCGGCTGGATCGCGTGCGCGCGGCCATGCACAGCGCAAAGCTCGATGCGCTCGTTATCTACACCAACAATACGCGCACCGCCGGCGTGTCCTGGCTCGTCGGCTTCGTGCCGTATTGGTCGGAAGCGCTGCTGGTGGTCCCGCGCGAGAGCGCGCCGTTTCTGGTTGTGGCGCTGAGCTTCCGCGTCAAAAGCTGGATCGAGCGCGTCAGCCGTATCGGCGAAGTGTTGCACAATCCGCGCGTCGGGCTGAAAGCCGCGCAGCAGATCGCTTCCCTGCAGAAGAATGCCGCCGTCGGCGTTGTCGATTTCGACGGACTGCCCGCCGGCATTGCCGACGACATGGGCGAGGGCGGCCCAAGCCTCGCGTTCAGCGAAGCCGGGACGTTGTTTGCAAATCTGCGCGCCAAAGCTGACCCGGCGGACATTGCCCTCGCCGGCAAAGCCGTCGCGATCGCCTATCAGGCTCTAGTCCAAGCCCGTGGCGCGTCGCTCAACGACATGATCGCCAATGCCGAGCGGCAGGCGCGGCTCCTCGGCGCCGAAGAAATTTATGTGGCGGCGGCGCCCAATCTCGCCCGCGATTTGCGCTTCAAGCGGATTGAGGGCGAGGCCGCATTGGGCAATAGCTTCGCGCTCCGGGCTACCGTCGCCTACAAGGGAGTGTGGGTGCGCCTGGTACGCACATTCTGCGACGCCGAGATCTTCCGCAAAGCTACGGCGCGCTTTGCGCAAGGGGTCGCGCAATTGCCGTCCGATCGCGGCTTCGCTGGCCTTACCGCTTGGCTGGTCGAAGGCTGCCGCGTGGCGCAGCCGCTCGAGCCGTTGATGGGATCGCGCTTTGGCGCGGCCAATCCGCCGCCGCCTGAATCCCTCGTCTCGGTGCAGGGCGCGCTGGCCGTCGATGGTTCCACGGTGTTGGTCGGCGCGCCGGTGTTACTCGGGGCGCAGGGTGAAGCGGCGAGCCTGCTCATCGATCCGTCGTACGATTGACGCATAATCCAGCCGTCCCGGCCGCCGGCCATCCTTCTCCGGTTGACCGGATGCGGGCTTTCGCGAGAATTCATCGTTGCATGGCCGCATCGGATGGCGGCACGTAGCGGAGAAGCAAGCATGCATTGGGCCGAGCTTTTCACCAGCGGGGCTTCGCTTTTCATTGTGGCGACCGCCACAACCAAGACCATGGTCCCGCTGCGTATCCTCACCATCGCCGCCAATGTCTTTTTTGCCCTCGTATTTGCCGTTCTGCACTTGTGGCTGCCGATGGCGCTGCAAGTCCTTGCGCTGCCGCTCAACGGTTATCGCCTGTATCAGATGCTGGATCTGATCAAGAACGTGCGTGCGGCGATTGGCGGTGACTCTTCCATGGAGTGGCTTAAGCCGTTCATGACCAGGCGTTCCTTCAAAACGGGCGACATCCTGTTCACCAAGGGCGAACCTGCGGACAGAATGTTCTGCACGGTGACGGGGCGCTTTCGTTTGCGCGAACTCGGCATCGAGATCAAGCCGGGCGAAGTGGTCGGCGAACTGGCGATGCTGGCGCCGGACAATCGGCGGACAGCGACGCTGGAATGCATCGAGTCCGGCCAGGCGCTGTCGATTACCTACGAGCAGGTCGAACAGCTCTACTACCAGAACCCGACGTTCGGTTTCTATTTCCTGCGCCTGGCGACGGCGCGGTTGTTCGACAATATTTCGCGGCTCGAAGCGGAAGTGGCGCGGCTGAACGCTGCGGCGGCCTCGGCCACAGCAATCCAGTAGCACCTTCGCCGCACCGGAGGCGCGGCCGGATGGCTAGGCCCCTAGTGCTCCGCGCACCCGGTCGGGCGAGAACGGCAGCTCGCGCAGCCGCACGCCGGTGAGCTTGGCGATGGCGTTGCCGACCGCGCAGGCGACCAGCGGCACGCCTTCCTCACCACCGCCGGTCGGATGGTTGTCGGTGGACACCACCTTGATCTCGATGTGGGGTACGTCCGACATGCGCGCGACCTGGTAATCGCTGTAGTTCGACTGCAGCACGTGCCCGTCCTCGATATCGATTTTCTCGCGCAGCACGTGGCCCAGCGCGTAGATGATGCTGCCCTCGGTCTGCGCCGCGAGATTCCTCGGCTGTACGGCGATGCCGGCATCGAGCGCGGCCCAGAAATTGAGCACTTTGATCTTGCCGGTCTTGCGGTCGAGCGACACTTCGGCGACGCCGGCCGCCAGCGTGTCGTCCTTCACCATCGTGCCGACGCCAAGCGCCGTGCCCTCGCGTTGGCGCGTCCACTCCGACATCTCGGACACGACGCGCAAGAGATGCTGCATGCGCGGCACGCCTTCGGTGAGCTGCAGACGGATCGCGAGCGGGTCCTTGCCAAGTTCGGTTGCGATCTCGTCGAGAAAGCTCTCGACCGCGAACGCATTGTGGCCGTTGCCGACGCCACGCCAGGGCGATAGCCGAGCCCCGCGGTTTTCGATCACGTGCTCCGCAAGCTTGTTGGGGACCGGATATTGCGGGACCGGCGAGCCTTTCATCACGATGCGATCCTGCCGCGGTTTGGCATCGCCGGACATGTAGGCCACGACCGACTCGGCGACGACGCGGTGATGCCAGGCGACGAGCTTGCCAGCTCCGTCGAAGCCCGCCTCGATGTGATGCGCCGTCATGGGGCGGAATTTCCCGAAGGCGATGTCGTCCTCTCGCGTCCAGATGAGCTTCACCGGCTTGCCGACCGCCTTGGAAAGCCGCACGGCGTCGAAAGGAGTTTCGTTGCTGCTGCGGCGTCCGAAGCCGCCACCGATGAATTGCTGGTGGAGCGTGATTTTTGTCCGATCGGTCTCGAGCAGCCGCGCCACGCTGTTGAGGAGATTGCTGGCAGCTTGAGTGCCGACCCACAGTTCAGCCGATTTGCCGTCGGCGCTGACAGCGGCGGTGGCGTTCATCGGCTCCATCTGCGCGTGATAGACGTAACGCGTGCGGTACTCGCCGCGGAACACGCGTTTTGCGGTTGCCATCGCCGCCTTGGCGTCGCCGACCTTCTCATAAGGCACGCCCTCGCGGCTCGCATCCCGGCCGATCGCCGCAAGGTCATCAAGCGCGCGCTCGCTGTCGAGATGCGCGCCGGCTGCGTTACCCCAGGTCACCTTAAGCAGATTCTTCCCGGCCTGCGCCCCCTCGACGGTCGTTGCGATCACGCCGACGCCCTCGGGCAGCTTTACGATGTCGGTCACGCCTGCCACTTTTCGCGCGCGGGCGTCGTCCACTTCGAGCGGCGCGCCGCCCGCGTAGGGCGATTGCAGCACCGCGGCGTACACCATGCCGAGCACCTGGACGTCCATGCCGTACTTGGCCGCGCCGGTGACCTTGAGCGGCACATCGATGCGCCCAACGTCCTTGCCGATAAGCCGGAAGCTTGAGGCTGGTTTCAAATCCTTCTCTTCGATCTTCGGCAGCTCAGCGGGCACTGTGGCGAAGGCGGCGATCTCGCCGTAGCTGATGCGCCTTGCCGAATTCTTGTGGAGCACGACACTCGGCTCGGTCGTGAGTTCGTTGACCGGCACCGACCAATGGACCGCGACCGTATCGAGCAAGACGCGGCGCGCCTGCGCGCCGGCGATACGCAGCGACGTGAAATAGCCGGTGACCGAAGCGCTCGCCGAGGTCTGGAAGGTGTAATTGTATGCGGGATTGCCGTACTTCTTGTCGTCCCAATTGGACGGGAACACCGGCTTGACCTTGGCCCAGTCGGCGTCGAGTTCTTCGGCCAGGATCAACGGCAGGGTGGTGAACGAGCCCTGGCCCATTTCCGCCGCCGGCGACACGATCGTGATCGTGCCGTCGGTCGCGATGGTCAGCCAGACGTTCGGCGCATACGGCGCTTCGGCCAACGCCTCGCCGGTGAACGAAAGCGCATCGGGCGCAATGGCCAGCGCGAATGTAAGGCCGGCGGTGGCCTTGAGCAGGTTGCGGCGGTTCACTGAGCCAAGTGTGGTGTGCTTGGTCATGGCTCAGCCCTCCCGCGCCGCGCGTTGGATGGCGCTGATGATTCGCAGATACGTGCCGCAGCGGCAGATATTGCCGTCCATGTGCGCGACGATCTCTTCGCGCGTCGGATTTTTGTTGGCGGTGAGCAGCGCGGCGGCCTGCATGATCTGGCCGGACTGGCAGTAGCCGCATTGCGGCACTTGTTCGGTGACCCAGGCCTTCTGCAGCGGGTGACTGCCGTCAGCCGACAATCCCTCGATGGTGGTGACGGACTTTCCCGCCACAAGTGAGATCGGCATGGCGCAGGAGCGCATCGGCTCGCCGTCGATATGCACGGTGCACGCGCCGCACGCAGCAATGCCGCAACCGAATTTGGTGCCGGTGAGTTTCAGGTGCTCGCGCAAGACCCAGAGCAACGGCGCATTGGGCCCGACTTCCACCTCTTGCTGTTTTCCGTTGAGGGTAAATGCAACCACGTGCGCTCTCCCCATTTTCAACGCGCTTCTTCCAGCCCATCGGCCGGTGACGCGCAATCGATAGAACATTATCGCGTAAAACGGCCGCTAATGACAGGCTGATTCGGCGGCCGCCTTGCCGTCACCAAGCTGACCGGTCCGCGCGGGCCGATTGGATCGGGGCCGCTGCGCCGCTCATCGAGGTCCGTCCGTGACCGCACGGCGCCAAGACAATTGCTTTAATCCAAGGATGCTATTACTGCGACCGTTCCCACATTACGAGGACCGATCGTGGCCGATACCCTGAACGATGTCATTGCAGAATTGGCGCTCGCCAACCGTATTCTCGCCAACGAAGGCGTGCTCGACGCCTTTGGCCATGTCAGCGTGCGTCACCCGCGCGATCCGAAGCGCTATTTGTTGTCGCGCTCGCGCTCACCGCTGTTGATCGAACCGGATGACATCCTGGAATACACGCTCGATTCCAAGCCGGTAAAACCTCCGAAAGTGCATCTCTACGCCGAACGCGTCATTCACGGCTGCATCTATCAGGCGCGCGCCGATGTCATGGCGGTTTGTCATCACCATGCGCCGGCGATTATGCCGTTTGCCATCGCCGGTGTGCCCATCATACCGGTCTTTCACCTTGGCGCGGCCATGGGTGAGGAAGCGCCGTTCTGGGATCAGTATGACGAATTCGGCGACACCAATCTTCTGGTGGTGAAGCCGGAGGAAGGCCGGTCGCTTGCGCGCGCGTTAGGCGCTCACTCGGCGGTGATGATGAACCGCCACGGCGCCACGGTCGTCGGCGGTGGAGTGAAGGAGCTCGCATCGCGCTCCATATTCATGTGTCAGAACGCCGAATATCAGCTACGTGCGCAGGCGCTTTCCGCCACGGCGCCCTTGCATCCCGGCGAGACCAAGCTCGCGGGTGCGCTCAGCCTGATGCCGACTGTGGTCTCGCGGACCTGGGAATACTGGAGTGCCCGGGTTGTAGCGCGTGGCGGCGAGCCTGCGCCACGGCGCAGCAGCAAGGCTGCGCGTGCGACAGCGCGCCCGCGCCGCAAGGGCGGCCGAAAGTGATGACGCGCGCCTTCGCCGGATACTGAAAATGTCAGGCGAAAATGGGCTGGCGGCGGCAATAATTTCGAATGGGCGGAAGGCTACAGCAGGCGCTTGGGCGTAGTTCGCGTCGATTATACGACGCTGAAACGTACGCCGAAGTGGTCGTACGCTTTTCTTGCCAAGATCATGCGGCGCGCTTAAGGGCGCTCGACCGCTATTTGCCTTTGCATTCTCCCATGTGAAGGACCTTCGCGCCCCGCTCCTTGGCAAAGCACCCGTTGGTCCACGCAGTATGTCTGAAGCCGTCTTTCTCGACGATGCAATATTTGGCCAAGAACTGCGGACAGATCGCAGCTGCCGCACGATTGCCGGTCGGGACCAAGGTCAGGACGGCGGCGAGCCCGATCAGCAGCGCGAGTGATGAGACCGTTCTCGGAATTAGCATCTCAGTTCCCCCTTACGTCGCCCCATGATGCGGCGGCCCTAAACCTTCCGCTATTTGCTATCGGCTCGAGCTTAGTGCCGGTCGTGCGCCGCTGCGCTAATCGCGCTTAAGATCGCCGCGCGGCCCTGAGGCAACGAGCTGCGAACAGACTGTTGGTTGCCGATTTGTCCCATTTCGCGCTGGCGTTTGATTGTGGCCATGGTCATCAACGGCTCGACGCCGAGTTCGCGCAGCGTGTCGGCGACTTCTTCCATTTCGGCGGCGCGACGCTCGCCGTGAGCCGCCATGCGTTCGAGGTTGTAGGGAACGATTTTCGTCCAATCGAGCCCCGGATAATTGTTCTTCATGGAGGTGGCGACATCGTCGATGACGCCGGCACGCGACGCCGCGAGAAAGCATTCCAGAGTCAGCGCCTCGATGCCCTTGATCATCACGCTACGCACCATCTTGATGGCGGCGGCGGCGCCGATTTCGCTGCCGGCGACGCTCACGCGCATGGTCAGTTCGCCAAGCTCGGGAGCGACGGCTTCCGCATGCGCCCCGGCAAGCAGCATCGGCGTCTGATGGCGCGCCGGGTAAATCGGCGCGAGCACCGCGACATCGACGTAGCGTGCGGCGCTGCCGAGGAGTTTGGCGGTCTCCTGCTTGCGGCCGGGCGATACCGAGTTGATGTCGAGGAAATATGGCTGACCCGAAAGATGCGGCTTGACCGATTGCGCCGCTTCGACGCTCGACGCCGCCGTGACGGCCGAGATGATCATATCCGCCCCACGGATCGCTTCGGCCGCCGAGCCGGAGCGGCGCACGCCGATCGCTTCGGCGGCCTGCCGCAGTTTTTCGCCTTCGCGTTGCGGAAACAAAATGTCCCAGGCTGACATCGTCTCCACGCCCGCCTCGCGCAACCCGGAAGCGATGGCTTGACCGGCCTCACCGAAGCCGATGAAACAGATTGCGGGCTTCTGGTTGTGCATCGCGGTGGTTCCCTTGAGAGTCGTTGCAACGGGCGGATGATGGCAGGTTCGGCGCGCGGTTTGCAACGGTGCGGGTGGCCGATAGGATGCCGGCAATGCACCATAAAGCACTGAGGGAGGACCATCGGTCATGACGCGTGTCGTCGATCAGGCCACGAGCCGCCGCCGTTTCATCAAATATCTCGCCGCAAGCCCGCTGTTTGCCGGCACCGCGATTTCGGCTTTGGCCGAGGAGGGTCAGTTTCCGCAGTGGCCGGCCGATCCCTTTGTGTGGGCGCCGCGCGACTACAACCACCTGATTTCGGATCCGAAGGAGGCGCTCGACGTCTTCGATTTTGAGCCGGTGATGCACAAGAACGTGCCGCCCGCCCATTTTGGCTACATGGCGTCCGGCGTCGACGACGACGTCACACTGCGCGCCAACCGCGCCGGCTTTTTGAAATTCCAGCTGCGTCCGCGCCGGCTCGTCGACGTCAGCAAGGTCGACATGAGCACAGAAATTCTCGGCCAGAAATACGAGACGCCGATCATCATCGACCCGACCGGCGGACACAAAGCCTATCATCCTGACGGCGAGGCGGGCGTCGCGCGGGCGGCGAAAATCGGCGACCATCTGATGATCCTATCCACCCAAGCCACCACGTCGGTCGCCGATGTGATCGCCGCGCGCGGCCGGCCGATCTGGTCGCAGCTCTACGCCACTAACAAATTCGAAGTCGCCAAGCACCACGTCGAGAGCATGGAAGGCCAGGGGTCGATCGCGGTGGCCGTCACCGTGGATCGCAACGGCGGCCGCAATCAGGAGACTGCGATCCGCATGGCGCGAACGGACACGCGGCAATGCTCGTCGTGTCACGACCGCTCCAGCCTTGCGGCCGCGATGCGCAACGATCCCATGTACGAAGGCGCCGATCTCAGCGGGCTGGAGAACATTCAATCGTCCGCCATGTCCTGGGATTACATCAAGCGGCTGCGCGACGTGACCAAGATGAAAATGGTGATCAAGGGCATTCTGGCTTGGGAAGATGCCAAGATTGCCGCGCAGACCGGCATTGACGCTATCATCGTCTCCAATCATGGCGGCCGCGCCGATGAAGCCGGGCGCTCGACCATCGAATCCCTGCCGGAAATCATTCAGGCCTCGGGCAAGATGCCGGTTTTGATTGATTCCGGTTTCCGCCGCGGCACCGATTTCGTCAAAGCGCTGTGCATGGGCGCCAAGGGCGTCGCCATCGGCCGGCCGTATCTGTGGGGGCTCGGTGCCTTCGGGCAGCCGGGCGTGGAGCGCGTGCTGCAAATCCTGCGAACGGAACTAAAAGTCGCTATGCAGCAGGCTGGAGCGCCTTCGCTCAAGGACCTAAAGCCCTCCATGGTGGTGCGTGCTTGATCGCAAAATGAACATGAAACAAGCCTCAAGCCGCGATCGGCTCGAACGGGCTCTCGCGCGCATCGCCGACCCGAAGGGGGAGGGGGCGCGTACCTGCCTTACGGTCTATCACGATGCCGCGCGTGCGGCCGCCGACGCGGCCGACGCCCGCGCGCGCGCCGGTGTCTCGCTCGGGCCGCTCGACGGCGCGATTGTGAGCATCAAGGATTTGTTTGACGTGGCCGGTGAGCCGACGCGCGCCGGCTCGAAAATCCTCGCCGAGGAGGCGGGGCCGGCCGCCACCGATGCCGCGATCGTGCGCCGGTTGCGGCAGGGCGGAGCAATGATTGTCGCCAAGACCAACATGACCGAGTTTGCCTTCTCGGGCATTGGCGCCAATCCGCATTTTGGCACGCCGGGAAATCCACGGGACCGCGCCCGGGTGCCCGGCGGTTCGTCGGCGGGCGCGCCGGTCGCCGTCGCCGACGGCATGTGCGAGATCTCCATCGGCACCGATACGGGAGGTTCGGTGCGGATTCCGGCGTCACTGTGCGGGCTGGTCGGCTTCAAGCCAAGCCGGCACCGTGTTCCAACCGACGGCGCGTTTCCGCTGAGCTATTCGCTCGATTCCGTCGGGCCGATGGCGCGCAACGTCGCCGACTGCGCCAAGGCCGACGCCGTTATGGCCGGCGAAGAGTTTTCACCGCTCGAGCCGGCGGCGCTGGCCGGCCTGCGTTTCGGCATCGCCGAGGGCCTGCCTCTCGACCGCCTGGACGATACCGTCGCCGCAGCGTTCAACGCGGCCATCAAGCGGCTCGATGGCGCCGGCGTGCGCATGACGCGCGAGGCGCTGTCGCTGTTCGACGGCATGTCTGAGGTCAACGCCAAGGGTGGCATCTCGCCGCCGGAGGCTTACGCCATTCATCGCGACCGCCTGCAGCGGCGCGCCAAGGACATCGATCCCAACGTTCTGGTGCGCATCGAGCGCGGCGGCGCGGTATCAGCCGCGGATTACGTCCAAATGGTGCGTGAGCGCGACCGGCTCGTCCGTGCCATGGATGCGCGGCTCGTCGCGCTCGACGTGCTGCTGATGCCGACCACGTCCATAGTCGCGCCCACCATCGCCGAAGTGGCGGATTCGAAAGTCTTTGCGGCACGGAATGCGGCGTTGTTACGCAACACGGCCATTATCAATTTCTTCGATCTCTGCGCCGTCTCGCTGCCGATTTCGGTCGCCCCGGCGCTGCCGGTCGGCCTGATGCTGGTCGCGCGCAATGGCAAGGACCATCGGCTGTTGAACATTGCTGCGGCAACGGAACAGCTTTTTGCGGCGTGATCGCCGCTTGCCCTGGGCCCGGCAGTTCCCTAGCATTTCGCCAAACCTGGGAGGACGAACCATGACTTTTACCCGATCGCACCCCAATCGTCGCCGTGTACTCGCCGGCGGTGCCGCTACGGCTGCCACCTTCGCCGCGCCCGCCATCGTGCGCGCCCAAAGCGGTCCCCTGAAGGTCGGCGTGTTGCTGCCGCGCTCGGGCTTCGAGGCCGCCATCGGCCAGGATTGCCAGCGCGGTGTCGACATTACCCCCGGGATTCTCAAGTCCCTGGGTCTGCCTGAGCTGACCATCATGAACGGCGATACCGAATCGAACGTCGACGTAGCGCGCGAGCACGCCGAAAAGCTGATCAGCGACGGCGCGCAGCTCCTGGTCGGCGCTTTCGATTCCGGCCAGACCACGGCCATTGCCCAGATCGCCGAACAGAAGGGCATCCCGCTCGTCATCAACATCGCCGGGGCCCCCGACATCACCGAGCAGGGCTACAAGTTCGTATTCCGGAATTTCCCGACCGCGGTGACGATCACGGCGGACGCTTTCGCCAATCAGAAGGAGATCTTCGCGATTGCCGGCGTCGAGCCGAAGACCGCCGTGTTTATGCGCGTCAACGACACCTATGGCACGGCCATGTCGAAGGGCGTCGCCGCGCTGATGCCGAAGTTCAACATGCCTTACAAGATCGCCGACGAGATTTCCTACGACCCGGCGGCACGTGATCTTTCGGTCGAGGTGTCCAAAGCCAAGGCGACTAACGCCGAGGTTCTGCTCGTGGTCGGTCGCCTCAATGACGCGATGCTGATCACCAAGGAACTGATCAAGCAGCGCTGGACGCCGCAGGCGATCCTCAGCATGGGTCCGGGGTGGTACGAGGACCAGTACTTCAAGACGCTGAATAAGATGGCCAACGGGCCGATCAGCTTCGTTCCCTGGTACGACCCGAACAAAAAGCTCGCCCAGACGCTCGAGGCGGCCTTTAAGAAGGCCTACCCGGACGCCAACATGAATACCAACCAGATCTTCACCTTCGAGGCGTTGCTGGTTGCGGCCGACGCCTACAAGCGCGCTGGCTCGGCCGATCCAAAGGCCCTCGCCGACGCCATCCGCAAGACCAACATCACTGACAACGTCAGCGTCGGACCGGGTATTCAGTTCAATGCCAAGGGGCAGAACGACAAGGTCAAGGACAGCGCCATCCAGAACCGCGATGGCAAGCCGGTGACGCTCGCGCCCAAGGACGCGGCCAACGCTAAGCCGGAATGGCCTCTTAAGCCGTACCAGGATCGCGCGTGAAGTTGCACAGGTGCCGCGGCGGGTAATTCACACCGTCACACCGAGGTGCTTGCGCGCAGTGCGTGCCTCGCGGGATGATCAGCCACGGGGCACTGACAGCCGCCCGTCCGGGCGCGCTACCGGGTCCTCATCGCACGGGGCGGGATGGGGCGGCTCTGGGCTCGCGCCTCACGGTGGCGGATGACTCTGGGCGTCTACCTGAATGTCGCCGTCGCCGGGGTTTTGACCGGTCTGGTCTACGGCCTTATGGCGCTCGGGCTATCGGTCATTTTCGGCGTGGTGCGGATCGTCAATTTTGCCCATGGCGAGATGATGTCGATCGCGATGTATCTCGCGGTCGTGCTGTTCTCCACCTTTCATCTCGACCCGTTGATCATGCTGGTGCCGATTGCGGCGGTGATGTTCGTGTTCGGCTATGTGCTGCAGGCCCGCTTGATCAATCCGTTCATCACGCGGCCGGAGCATAGCCAGTTTCTGCTGGTGGTGGCGCTGGCGATCATCATCGTCAACGTCTTGTTGATCGTGTTCGGCCCGGACGCCCGCACCGTGCAGACTTCGTACGCCTACGACAGTTTTCAGATCGGCCCAGTGTTGGTGGACGCCTCCAAGCTCTACGCGGGTGCGGCCGCAATCGCTTTCGCCACGGCTTTGTTTGTATTCTTCCGCTTCAGCCTGTTCGGCAAGGCCATACGCGCCTGCGCCGACAATTACACCGGCGCGCTGGTGGTCGGCCTCAATGTCAAGAAGCTTTATGCGCTGACCTTTGGGCTTGGCGCAGCCTGCGTCGGCGCCGCGGGCTCTATGATGACGTTGATCGTCGATGTGACGCCGAATATCGGGCCGGCCTATACGTTGCTCGCCTTCGTCATCGTCATCACCGGTGGTCTCGGTTCGATGGCCGGCGCGCTTGTGGGCGGTATCCTCATCGGGCTCACCGAAGCGATGGCCGGGCTGCTGTTCACGCCGTCCGCCAAGAGCATGTTCGCGTTCGGCATTCTGGTATTGGTGCTGTTGTTCCGGCCGCAAGGCATCCTCGGTAAGAGGGTGTCGTGAGGTTCCTGTCCACTATGTTCGCGCGTGTGGTAGGCGGCGCCTCGCGACGGGCCTGCATCCTGCTCGCGATCATTCTCGCGGGGTTGCTGTACGCGCCCTGGTACGTCAACGATTATTTGCTCACCGTGCTGATCGTTATTCTCTATTCGGCGTATACCGGGCAGGCCTGGAATATCCTGATGGGCTTCACTGGCCAGCTCTCGCTGGGCCATGCGATCTATGCAGGGCTGGGCGCCTATGTGGCGGCGGTGCTGTTCACCGATTTCGGGGTTGTTCCCTGGATTGGATTTCTCGTGGCCATACCGGTGGCGGTGGCGTGTGGGGCGATCATTGGCTTTCTCGCCTTCCGCTTCGGCGTTGCGGGCGTCTATTTCGCCATCCTGACCATTGCGTTTGCCGAGTTCACGCGGATCGGTTTCGATCATCTGCCGATCGTGCACGCCTCCGCTGGTTTGTTTCTGCCGGTTTCCCAATATGCGCATAACAATCTGTGGCGGCTGCGCGGCAATCCGACGATGTTTTATTACGTCATCCTCACCGCCACCGTGCTGGCTTTTTTGCTCTGCCGCCTGCTGCTGCGCAGCCGCGTGGGCTACATTTGGCTCGCAATCCGTGAGGACGAGCAGGCCGCCCTCGCCGTCGGCATCGAAACTTTCCGCTATAAGATGTACGCCATAATGATCTCGGCCGCGGTCACATCGTTCGCGGGCGTGTTCTATGCATTCTTATACAACAATCTGTTCCCCGAGCAGGTTTTCAGCATCGGCCGCTCGATCGAAATCATCCTCGGCCCAGTCATCGGCGGCGTTGGCACTTTGTTTGGACCGATCCTCGGCGCGTTCGTGCTGACCGGCCTTGCGGAGGCGCTCAATTCGATGATGAGCATGATCGGGCTCGATCTGCCCGGCGCCAAGCAGGTCTTCTACGGCATTTGTCTTCTGCTTGTAATCGTGGCGGTGCCGGAAGGCGTGTGGCCGCCGCTGGCGCGCCTGCTCGGCATCACGAAGGAGCAGTCATGACCGGGCTCCTTTCGGTGGGACGCGTCAGCAAGCGGTTTCGCGGTCTCGTCGCCCTCGACAATGTCAGCTTCGACGTGCCGGAGGGCACGATCTTCGCCGTGATAGGGCCGAACGGCGCCGGCAAGACGACTCTGTTCAACTTGATCGCCGGCGGGATGGCGCCAGACCAGGGCAGGATCATCTTCGATCGCGAACCGATCCACGGTTTTTCCGCCGATGAGGTGTGCCGGCGCGGCATCGCGCGCACGTTTCAGCTGGTGAGGCCGTTTCCGGCGCTCAGCGTGGAGGACAACGTCGTTATTGGCGCGTTGCTGCATCGGCGCGACGTGGGCGTGGCGCGCGAGCGGGCGCAAGCGCTGTTGCGGCGCTTCGACCTTTTCGACCGGCGTCACCGGCCGGCATCGGCGCTAACACTGCCGGACCGCAAGCGGCTCGAAGTCGTCCGTGCGCTCGCCACCGAGCCGAAGCTCCTGCTGCTCGACGAAGTGGTGGCTGGATTACGGCCGACCGAGGTCGACCGCTTGGTCACGATCTTGAAAGATCTCAATCGTGAGACCGGGTTGAGCATCCTCATGATCGAGCACGTGATGCGGGCGGTGATGGCGCTCGCGTCGCGCGTGCTAGTCCTCGACCACGGCACCGTGGTCGCTGAGGGCACGCCGGATACGATCGTGCACAATCCGGCGGTCATACAGTCCTATCTCGGCGCCGAGGCGGTGTGATGCTGCACGTGGAAAATCTCGACGTGTTCTACGGCGACGCGCAGGCGCTCAACGCGGTATCGCTCGACGTCGAGCAGGGCGCGACCGTTGCCATCGTCGGCGCCAATGGCGCCGGTAAGACTTCGCTGATCCGCGCCGTCGCCGGCATGCTGCGTCCACGCGCTGGACGCATCGTGTTTGGCAAGACCGATATTGCGGGCTGGCCGAGCTATCGTGTCTGCGATCTCGGGATCGGCCAGGTGGCGGAAGGCCGGCAGATTTTTCCGACCCTTTCAGTTGCCGAGAATCTTGAAATGGGCGCTTTGTTGCCGCGCGCGCGGGCCCGGCGCAAAGAGAATCGCAAACGCGCGCTGGCGCTCTTTCCGGTGCTGGCGGAGCGCGAGCGGCAGGCGGCCGGGACGCTCTCTGGCGGCGAGCAGCAGATGCTGGCGATCGCGCGCTGTCTGATGGGCGCGCCCGATCTGATCATGTTCGATGAACCTTCGCTCGGGCTTGCACCTGCTGTCGCCCACCACGTGCTCGACACCATCCGCGATCTCAACCGTGAGGGACTCACGTGTTTGCTGGTCGAGCAGAACGTGGCGTTGTCGCTTAAGCTTGCGAGCCGAGCTTATGTTCTGGAAAACGGCCGCATCACCTTGAGCGGCAGCGGCAGCGAGCTGTTGTCCGACGATCGTGTCCGCAGCGCTTACTTGGGGCTGTAGGTGAGCCGTTCAGTTGGGACCCCAGCTGCGCTCCATCAACAATCCGAGCGCCGCCACCCGCGCTCTCAGCGGCGCGAGCGGAAAGGCTTGGCGCAGGCGGCTCAACACATCGGCTGCGCTCGGTACTTCAAACTCGGCAAGCGCTTCGGCCATGGCGCGCGCCATGTCAGCCTCGGGACGCGCCAGCAATGCAGCCGGGACCATCGTGACGTCGCCGAGCGGGACGGGAGGTTGCACGCGGATGACAAAGCGAGCGCCCATGGTGAGCTCCAATTCAGATCGCAGTGGCTAAGCAACGCGCCAGGCTGATTCGAGTTCCACAAGGCCGCTTATAGGCCTGTTATCGGGCTTTTGCGGCGTGCTATATGCGCCGCATTGCAGCGATGTGAACGGGCCGCTTAAGCCCGTGGATGGAAGGAGACCCATGTCATGAAACTGTATTACGCGCCCGGCGCCTGCTCGCTCTCGCCGCACATTGTGTCGCGCGAAGCCGGCATCAATCTCGATCTCGAACAGGTGGACAACCGCGAAAAGAAGACCAAGAGCGGCAAGGACTACTGGGGCATCAATGCCAAGGGTCAGGTCCCGGTGCTGGAGCTGGATAACGGCCAGCGACTGACCGAGGGCCCGGTGATCGTGCAATACCTCGCCGATCAGAAGCCCGCTTCGGGTCTTTTGCCGGCACCGGGATCGATCGAGCGCTACCGCGTGCAGGAGTGGCTAAACTTTGTCACATCGGAGCTGCACAAGACCTATGGGCCGATTTTCCGGCCCACCACGCCTGACGAATTCAAAAAGATTTCAAAGGAAAATCTCGGCAAGAGGTTCGATTGGATCGACAAGCAACTCGCCGGCAAACAGTACCTCATGGGTGACAAGTTCACCGTCGCCGATGCTTATCTGTTTACGGTTCTGCGCTGGTCGCCGCGCATCGACGTTGATCTGAGCAAGTGGCCGAACATCAAAGCCTACATGGATCGCGTGGCGGCGCGGCCGAAGGTGCAGGAGGCACTGAAGGCGGAAGGGTTGCTGTAGCCGTCGTTCCGGGGCGCGGGCAAAACCCGCTCCCCGGAGTCCGGAATGACGCCTGTTATTTCAACGGCGGCCCAATCGTCACGTTGAGCTTCCCCACGCCCTCGACCTCGCATTCGATCTTGTCGCCGGCGACAGTGGCGGCGACGCCCGAGGGGGTGCCCGTCATGATGATGTCCCCCGGCGCAAGCTCGACCATCTCGGAAAGCTTCGAGATGATCTCCGGCACGTTCCAGATCATCTGATTGAGGTCGCCGTCCTGGCGCACCTTGCCGTTGACCTTGAGCACAATGCGCCCTTTCGACAGATGCCCGATCTCCGCGGCGGGCTTGAGCGGGCCGCATGGGGCGGAATGGTCGAAGGCCTTGCCGATCTCCCACGGCCGCTTGATGTCGCGCGAAGCGATCTGCAGGTCGCGCCGGGTGAGATCGATGCCGACGCCGTAGCCATAGATGCAGGCGAGCGCCCGCTCGGTCGGAATGTTGCGTCCGCCGCTCTTGAGCGCCACCACGAGCTCGACCTCGTGATGCATGTCGTTGGTGAGCGACGGATAGGGTACCGTGCCGCCGTCCGGGACGATCGCGTCGGCCGGCTTGGCGAAGAAGAACGGCGGCTCGCGGACGTCCTGCCCCATCTCTTTGATGTGCTCGACGTAATTGCGGCCGACGCACCACAGGCGCCGCACGGGAAAGAGCTTATCGGTACCGGAAACCGCGAGGGCGGCCTGGGGCGGCGGGGCAATGACGTAGCTTTTGGCGTCGGTGCTCATAAGGGCTCATGGAGATCGGGAGTGATGTGATGGAGGCTTAAAGACGCAGATAGCGACTGACGGACGAACTGTAGACAACAAAACAACCGGCCGCCGTCAACGATCTACACCTATCTCTGTCGCCTGTCGTCCCGCAGCTGTCAACCGAGAGCGGCGACCGGCGCGTGATCGGAGGCATGGTCTTTGAGTTGCAGCCGGAAAAATGACGCATAGCGGCCGCCCTTGCGCAGCAACTCCTCGTGGCGGCCGGACTCGACGATCATGCCGTCTTCGATCACCAGGATGCAATCCGCATGCATGATCGTGGAGAGGCGGTGCGCGATGGCAATCGTCGTGCGGCCCGCGCACAGTTTGGCGATCGCCTCCTGCACGTTGCGCTCCGATTCCGAATCAAGTGACGCGGTGGCTTCATCGAGCAGGATGATGGGTGCGTCCTTGATCAAAGCGCGCGCTATGGCGATGCGCTGGCGCTGGCCGCCGGAAAGCTGCAAGCCATGCTCGCCAACCGGGCTGTCGTAGCCCGCCTGGAAGCTTTCGATGAAATCGTGGGCGTGGGCGGCCTTTGCGGCGGCGACGATTTCCGCCTCGCTCGCACTGAGCCTGCCGAGCGCGATATTCTCGCGGATGGTGCCGCGAAACAGGTGCACGATCTGCCCCACATAAGCGATGTGCTGGCGCAACGACCGGCGTGAGACCGTGGTGATATCCTGGCCGTCGATCACAATACGTCCTGAATCGATGTCGTAGAGACGCAGGATCAGGTTGAGCACCGTGGATTTGCCGCCGCCAGACGGGCCGACAAGCGCAACAAGCTTTCCTCGTTCGGCAACGAAGCTTATGCCCCGCAGCACTGGCGTTCCGGGGCTGTAGGCGAAGTGCACGTCGGTGAACTCGAGGCGGGCAGCGTTCAATTTGAGCGTGGGCTGGTCGTTATCGTTTGGCTCGCCTGCCGGGCTATCGATCACCTCATAGAGCATGCGCACGCCTACGAGGTTGCTGTTGAGGTCGAGGTTGAGCCGAGCTAGCCGTTTGGCGGGCTCATAGGCTAGCAAGAATGCGGCCAGAAAGGCGAAGAACTGGCCGGGCGTCGCTCCTACCTCTATCACGCGATAGCCGCCGTACATGATCGCCAAGAAGATCGAGACGCCGGCCAGCGCGTCCATAATCGGAGCGGTGCGGCTGCCGACCCGCGCCATTTTGTTCGACTCGCTCTCGACCGCAGCCACGCTCTCGTTGAGTCGCCGCTGCATCTCGTCTTCCAGGCCGAAGGCTTTGACCATGCGCATGCCTTGCAGCGCTTCGAGCACCGTCTCGGCAATGAGCAAACCACCGGTGAACTGCATTCGCGCGATGTTGCGGATTCGGCGGATCATCTTGCGCAAGGTGAACAAAGCAGGCGGAGCGATGACCAGCGCGGCAATCGACATGATCGGGTCCTCAATCACCATGACAACGGTCAGGCCGATCAGCGACATCAGATCGCGGCCGAAAGCCGTGACCAAAATGTTGATCACCTGACTGACCGCCTGTGCGCCGGTGGTGAGCCGCGAAACAAATTCGGATGAATGCCGGTCGGCGAAAAAGCCGATGTTCTCGTGCAGGAGCTTGTCGAAGAAGCGCCGCTGATTCTTGGCGACAATGCTGTTGCCGATCCAAGAAAGCATGACGGTGGAACCGTAGGTGGCAAGCGCCTTGATCATGAAGATCAGCATCGAGAGCAGGCCGACTGCTATGATCTCGTGATAATTCTTGTCGACATACGCCGCGTTGATGATCTTGCCGAGCAACAACACGCTCAGCGTTGTCGTTCCGGCGATGACTGCCGCAAGCACCAGGGCCAGGGCATACCGCGGCCAATAGCCGAGCGCCTCGTCGACCAGCAGACGCCGCAGCAGTGGGTACATCGAATATTGATCTGACGTTGACGATGCGGCCTTGGAAAGGGTCATGCAACGATCCGTTTCGGCCCACGGCGGTCTGGGTCGGCGGGGCCGGCGACGACGACCGTTCCATGCCCGGAAGTGACGGAAATTTCAAGTGAAATGACGACTGCCCGGCTGCCGGTCGCGGCGTCTTCAATAGGCTGCGTGAGTTCCGCGCCTTAGGCGCGCGCAAACTGGGTGCGATCGGCCCGCGCGGCGCGCCGCCCCATGAGTTCGCGTTCCCAAGCCAGCGCATGGTTCACAATGGTCGGGAGGTCGGCGAAGCGCGGTTGCCACTGCAGCGTTTTACGGATTTGCGTGTTGTCTGCCACGATCTGCGCGGGATCGCCCTCGCGCCGCGCCGCGTTTTCGACCTTGAAATCAACGCCTGACGCGTGCTTGACGGCTTCGATCACCTCGCGCACCGAGAACCCGCGACCGTAACCGCAATTGAGCGTCAGCGATGGCGCGCCGGAACGCAGATGGCGTAGCGCGTCGCAGTGCGCCAGCGCCAGATCGCTGACGTGAATGTAGTCGCGGATGCAGGTGCCGTCGGGTGTCTGATAATCGGTCCCGAAAACATCAAGCTTCGGCCGTAACCCGAGCGCCGTCTCGACCGCGACCTTGATCAGGTGGGTCGCGCCGTTGGTTGATTGTCCGGTTCGGCCCTTTGGGTCGGCGCCGGCGACGTTGAAATAACGCAGAATGACGTGGTTGAGTCCGTGCGCGTTGCTCGCGTCGCGCAGCATGATCTCGGTCATCAACTTCGACCATCCGTATGGCGAGATCGGCTGCGTAGGCGAATCTTCCCGCACGGGAATTTGCGCCGGATTGCCGTAGACCGCGGCGGTCGAAGAAAAGATGAAATGCCGCACGCCGTTTTTGATCGCGCATTCGATCAGGGCGCGAGAATTGACCGTGTTGTTGCGGTAATAGCTGAGTGGATCTCTGACGGAATCGGGAACGACGATGGAAGCGGCGAAATGGATAATTGCCTCGACGCCGTGGTCGCGGATGATTTCTGCAACGAGCGCCTGATCGCCGCTCTCGCCGACAATCAGTGGAACGCCCTTCGCAACCGCCCAGTCAAAGCCGGTCGAGAGATTGTCGAGCACGACCACGCGCTCGCCGGCATCGGCCAGCGCGTACACCATGTGGCTGCCGATGTAGCCGGCTCCGCCGGTAACCAGGGTCGTCATGTCAGTGGACCTGTTTGCTGCTTCGGCCCTACACGGATTTGATGAATACCGCGTTATATCGGATTTGCGGGTTTATCGAGCTACGGCCGCGAGCGCGCGGCTTGTGGCCGAGTAAACGTCATCGGGCGTGATCTCCGTCATGCAGCGATGATGGCCATAGCGGCAGACGGGTTTGTGGCACGGCCGGCAGGGCAGTTCGTTCTTCGCTTGAATCTTGGCAGCCAGCGGATTGAGCGGCGCCCAATGCCATGGGCTGGTGGGCCCAAATATTCCGACGGTGGGTGTCCCGACGGCCGCCGCTACGTGCAGAAGCCCGGAATCGTTTGACACCGCGGCTGTCGCGGCCGCCAGCGCCAGAATGGCCTCGCGCAGGTCCGTTCCGGTCAGATCACGGGCCTGCGTATCGCCGACGATCGCCTGCGCGGCGGCCTTCTCGCCCGGGCCGCCCAGCACCCAGACCGCGAACCCGTCGGCGAGGAGGCGGCGGGTCAGGGTGGCGTATCCGTCGGTCGTCCAGCGTTTGGCCGGGCCGACAGCACCGGGAGCCAGCGCGATGGCAGGCTGCGTCGTCAGGCCGTGTTTCCGCCGCCAGGCGGCGATCTCATCGCTTGGCACTTTCAGTTCCGGTTTCGGCCACTCGGCCGGCAGCTTGGCGCCGCGAGGTAGCGCCAGCGCCACACATTGGTCGACCATCCGCGGCAGCTTGAGCCTGCCCCAGCGTGCATCGTTGAGCAGGATGAAACGGACTTCGCCGACCCACCCGATACGCTCCGGTATCCCTGCCAGGAACGGGGCCAGCGTCGATTTCCAGGTGCTCGGCATGACAAGCGCCGTTCCGTAGCCCTCACGCTTGAGCCGCTCGGCGACTGCGGTCTGCTTCGCCAACGCAATCCGGCCGCGGGGCAGGTCGGCAACGATGGCCTGCCGCACTCCCGGCATGTAATCGGCAAGCGGCGCACAAAGCGTTGTCGCCAGCACGTCCACGGGTCTGTTGGGAAAGCGCGTCCGCAGAAGTTTGACGACGGAATGGCAGCGGACGAAGTCGCCGATCCACATGTAGGGGACGATGAGGATAGGACTGTCGTCCGGACTTGCATCCGTTCTCCGGCGATGATTGTCCGAATCGCTGTTCATTCTATAGTTATGAACCAAAGTTCACTTTATGACTCTATCGCGAGTGTTCGCTAGCCCGCCTATGGTCGCCAGTCCAGTTGCCCAGCGCGCCAGAGTGGGGCAAAGGAGCGCGTAGTCGGGCACGGCCGATCCAACTCCAACCGGTCTTACGGCGTCGATGTTACTGGTCACCGGCGGAGCCGGGTTCATAGGATCGAATGTCGTTGCGAGCCTCAATGAGGCTGGGCGGACCGACATTGTGGTTAACGATTTTCTCGGCAGTGACGGCCGGTGGCGCAACCTCGGCAAGCGCCAGCTCGCCGACTTCGTGCCGCCATCGGACCTGCTGCAATGGCTGGACGGCCGCAAGCTCGACGCGGTGGTGCACCTTGGCGCCATTTCGTCCACGACCGCGACGGATGGCGACGCCCTCATTGAGACCAATTTCCGGCTCTCGCTACGCCTATTGGAATGGTGTGCATCGACACGAACGCCCTTCATCTACGCCTCATCGGCCGCGACCTATGGGGACGGCGGCGAAGGCTTTTCCGACGACTATTCGCTTGCCGCGCTCAAGCGGCTCAAGCCGATGAACCTGTATGGCTGGAGCAAGCATTTGTTCGACCAGGCCGTCATTGAGCGCGCCGCCCGCAAGGAGAAATTGCCGCCGCAATGGGCGGGGCTCAAGTTCTTCAACGTGTTCGGGCCCAACGAATACCACAAAGGCGAGATGATGAGTCTTGTGGCCAAGCGCTTCGACGAGGCGCGATCGGGCACGCCGGTGCGGCTGTTCAAGTCGCACCGTGCCGGCATCGCCGATGGCGAGCAAAAGCGCGACTTCATCTACGTGGATGACGCGGTCGCCGTCGTGCGCTGGTTGCTCGACACGCCGACGGTTTCCGGGATTTTCAACGTTGGCACCGGCGAGGCGCGCAGCTTTCGCGATTTGATCACCGCTATGTTCGCGGCACTCGGCCGCGAACCGGCGATCGAGTACATCGACATGCCGCTTTCAATCCGCGACAGCTACCAGTATTTCACCCAAGCGGAGACCGAAAATCTGCGCCGGGCCGGGTATAATGCGCACTTCACGGCGCTCGAAGAAGCCGTGCGGCGCTACGTGACGTCTTACCTGGATCGCGCCGACCGCTATCGGTGAGCATGTCAGAGGCAGGCCAGCGGCAAACGCGTATGTTCGATTTCGAGGACGCACTCAAGCTCGTCGGCAAGCAGACCGTTCTCTGCATCGGCGATCTCATGCTCGACGATTTCGTCTATGGCGATGTCACGCGCATATCGCCCGAGGCGCCGACCCCCGTGCTCGCCGTCAGGCACAACGCGATCGATATCGGCGGCGCCGGCAACGTGGCGCGCAATATCGCAGCCCTTGGCGCACACTGCATTTTCGTCGCTCTGATCGGGGACGATGACGCGGGCCAGGTCTTGACCGGTGCCCTGGCCAAGCTCAAGGGCAGCATTGTCCCTGATCTAGTGGTCGATCGTGCGCGCCAGACCACACGCAAGGTGCGGTTCGTTTCCGAGCACCACTCGACGCATCTCATGCGCGCCGATTGGGAGACGACGGCGCCGGTCAGCGCCGAGAGCGAAGCGGCGTTGATCGCCCGTGCGGAAGCGGCGCTACCGCAGGTCGGCGCCGTGGTGCTGTCGGATTATGCCAAAGGCGTGCTGACGCCACGCGTCGTGCGTGCGGTCATAGACGCTGCGAAACGGCTGGGTAAACCGGTGGTCGTCGATCCGAAGAACCACGATTACAGCATCTATCGCGGGGCGAGCCTGGTCACGCCCAACGCGAAGGAATTGGCCGCCGCCGTGCACCGTCCGCTCGCGAGCGAACAGGACATCGCGGACGCGGCTGCCGACCTGGCGCAAACCATCGCCTGCGATGCGGTTCTTGTCACTCGCAGCGAGGCTGGCATGACATTGCAGGTGGCGGGCGAGATGGCCGTCCATGTTCCCGCTTATCCAGTCAAGGTGCGCGACGTGTCCGGCGCCGGCGATACGGTCGCGGCGGTAATGACTGTGCTGCTGGCGATGAAAACGCCGTTCGAGTCGGCCATGCGCGCCGCCAATGCCGCAGCTGCCGTGGTGGTCGGCAAGCGCGGCACCGCCACTGTTTCGCTCGCGGAACTGCGCCACCGCATTCTGCCCGCGGCGTCGCTCGCGCCCGAGGAGAAGATCGTTTTCGACTGGTCGGTGATCGATGAGCGGCTCGCCGAATGGCGGCGGCAAGGTCTGCGCATCGGCTTCACCAATGGCTGCTTCGATCTCTTGCATCGGGGTCACATCCGATTGATGGCCGAGGCCCGCGCCGCCTGCGACCGGCTAGTGGTCGGTCTCAACAGTGACGCCTCGACGAGGCGCCTGAAGGGCAACAGCCGGCCGATCAATCCAGCCGAGGGCCGTGCGGAAGTCCTCGCAGCGCTCGAGGCCGTCGACCTCGTGGTCGTTTTCGAACAGGACACGCCGCTTGAACTGATAAAGCTGGTGCGCCCGAATGTGCTGGTCAAAGGTGCCGACTACGCCCGCGAGGACGTGGTTGGCCACGAGGTGGTCGAGGCCGCGGGCGGGCAGGTCGTACTTGTCGACCTGGTGCCGGGCCATTCGACGACGAATATCGTTCGCCGCGTGGCCGGACCGGCCGTTCGCGCCGGCAAGCCCGTCGCATCCTAGAGAATTCTTGTCATGACCTTGCGGTTGATGGAACGGGCTGTTTTTCCGCCTGACGTCGAGGACGAACTCAAGGACGAATTCTTTGGCGGCGCGCGCAGCGGATATTTTGTCGATGTCGGCGCCAACGATCCGAAGAATATGTCGCAGAGCTGGCAATTGGAGCAAAAGGGTTGGCAAGGGGTGCTGATCGAACCGCAACCCGTGTTGGCGCAGAAGCTCAGGGAGCAGCGACGGGCCAAGGTATTCGCCTGCGTGTGTTCGTCACCGGAAAACGCCGGCAAAACTTTGAAGTTTCAGGTTTCCGGCATTCATTCCTCGCTGGATCTGAATTTTTTTGTCGCCGGTATGCGCAAGGAGGAGATCATAGAAGTGCCGGCGCGCACGCTCGACGATATCCTCACCGAGGCGAAAGCACCGGTCCCGATCGACCTCCTGGCCATCGACGTGGAAAGTCACGAGATCGAAGTGCTGAACGGCGTGACGCTCACGCGCTGGCGGCCGCGGCTGATCGTGATCGAGGATTTGGCGTTCAACACGCGGCTGCATTGGCATCTGCGCTCGCGCGGCTACAGATGGGTACGGCGGACCGGGCTTAACGGCTGGTACGTTCCAGAGGCCTCCCCCATGCAGGCGAGTGCCTTCGGCCAGTGGCAATTCTTTCGCAAACATTATCTTGGCACGCCGTTCCGTCACATTCGCGAAACCAAGCGCAAATTGCGCGAGCAGTTATGGAGAATGCTCGGTCGCGAAACGGCCTCGCCGGTCTGATGGGGCGTCGTCGTGTCTGATCTCATCTCCGTCATCGTCGCCACTTATAACCGTCCGGACGCGCTCGACGCGGTGTTGCGCTCGCTTGCCCGCCAGAGCGACGCCGAGTTCGAAGTCCTGGTGGCCGATGACGGCTCGCGGCCTGACACCGCCGCCGTCGTTGACGGCTGGAAGGGACGCATCGGCCGCCGGTTGGTGCACGTGTGGCATCCGGACGAAGGGTTCCGGCTCGCCGAGATTCGCAACCGCGCCATCCTGGCGGCGGCAGGCGAGTATTGCCTCTTTGTCGACGGCGACTGTCTGGTGCGTTCGAATTTTATTGTCGCTCATCGGGCGCTTGCGGAGCGCGGATGGTTCGTGACCGGTAACCGCGTCCTCCTCTCGAGCGAGCTGACACAACGCATCCTGCGCGAGCAGCTGACGGCAGAGCAGTGGAATATCTCGCGCTGGCAGGCGGAGTACCTCAGCCGCAACATCAATCGTGTCGCGCCGCTGTTTTCGCTGCCGCTTGGGCCGCTGCGCAAATTGTACCCGCGGATATGGCGCGGCGCGCGCGGTGCCAACATCGGCATTTGGCGCTCAGACCTTATCGCCGTTGACGGTTTCGATAGCGGCTTTGCCGGCTGGGGACGGGAGGATTCCGATCTATTCGTCCGCCTTATCCGGGCGGGCGTGCGTCGCAAGGATGGTCGCTGGGGGACCGGCGTGTTGCACCTGTGGCATCCCGAGGCAGATCGGGGGCTCTTGCCCGAGAACGAGCGCCGGCTCGACGAGGTCTTGTCTGGCGATCGTGTTCAGCCGGCGAAAGGCCTCTCGGCGCTACGCGCCGAAATAAAGGCGCCGACGACGGTGCACTGATCCGCTAGACCATGATCCGATCAGATTGAATCGGATCACGGTCTAGATTCTTCGCTGGAGCATGATCTTTTCGGAAAACCGGTATCCACTTTTCCGGATCATGCTCTAACGCGGACGGGCGACGTAGAGCACCGAGTTCTCGGCGATCCCGGCGCGCCGAAAGACCTCCGCGCCGAAGTGCTCGACGCCGAGTTGTTCGACGCGCAATCCGGCGCTCTTGAGCCGCGCGAGGAAATCGCGTTTGCCGTATTGGCGGACGTGGTCGCCCATTCCGAAATACTTCCAGCGGAGTTCCTCGCTCTCGATGCTCGGATCCTCGTGGGTCTCATCGACTCCAACAACAAGCGGAACCAGAATGAGCGCAAAACCATCCGCGCGGAGCACACGGCGAATCTCGCTCATGGCCTGGCGGTCTTCCGGGATGTGCTCAAGGACGTGCGAACATAAAATGATATCGATCGAGGCGTCGCCGTAGCGCACCATTAGAGTCATATCGACGTTCTCGTCGACGGTCTTACGTGACAGGTCGGCGCTGCGATACGCGATGAAGGGATAGCGCCTAAGTTTCTTTTGCAGCGCGTCGCCCGGAGCAAATTCAATCAAGCGGTAGGCGCGGTTGGGATCGAAGGTGGCAAAGACTTTGTCCAGATAAAGCGCCATCAGCCGTTCGCGGTCGAATGCGTCACAGCGCGGACAAGTGAATGCCTCCAGATTGAGCGTCTCCATCTTCGATGCCGGATGGACCGGACCAAATTTCGCGGCGTCTCGCCAATAGGATTTCCACATCGGCATGAAGGCGCGCAGGCCGACGCCGCAGACCGGACACTGATACTCGGTGCCTAGATAGCGCGGCAGCTTGATAGCGCGCTTGATCACCTTGCCGTGACGCCGGACGGTGTCGTACAGCAAACTATGCCGGTACACCTGATATGCGTGCGTGCTTTTCAGCGAATCAAACATTCGCGTGCCTTGGGCCATGACCTGTCGATCTGATTGGTCCCGCCGTATCGTGAATGACGGCCAATTTGTCAACTGACGGAAAACCGGTATCCGAGGCGTGAGTAAACGCCATCATGTCTTTCCGGATGGTTAGCGGTTATAATTTGGCCGCAGGCGGCGGGCAGGCTTCTACATCGATGACATTAATCACGAATCTCCGCGCCAGGGCGCTTGATCGGCAGGGCTTGGAACAGCTCGCCGATTGGCTCGCTGTCGGGGTTGCCGTCTCGCTGCCGTGGTCGACATCGGCGACTGGAATCCTCGTCGTGCTCTGGTTGCTTGCCCTCCTGCCGACACTGGACGTTGCCGCCGTCAGGCGCGAGCTTTTGAGCGCTGCGGGGGGCCTGCCGGTCTTGTTCTGCGTGCTCGCGGCGCTCGGTATGCTGTGGGCCGACGTCAGCTGGCACGAACGCCTCGGCGGCTTTGACTCATTCCATCGGTTTCTGGCCGTCCCGTTGCTGCTGGCGCAGTTTCGGCGATCCGAGCACGGGTTCCGGGTGCTGTTCGGATTTTTCTTATCTGTATCGGCCGTGCTTTTCTGTTCCTGGGCGCTCGTGCTGTTTCCCTCGCTGCCATGGCACACGGTTTATTTCGGCGTGCCGGCCAAGGACTACATTCTTCAGAGCACGGATTTTTTGATGTGCGCATTTGTGCTTTTTGCTCTGGCGTTTGACGACGGCCGCGCCGGCCGATGGCGCTCGGGGGCCTGGCTCATTGCGCTCGCGGTCGTGTTTCTCGCCAATATCGCGTTCGTCGCTACCGGCCGCACCACGCTGCTGGTCGCGCCAGTGCTGGTTCTCTTGCTCGGCTGGCGGGAGTTAGGCTGGAAGGGAGCGCTGGGTGCCGTCCTTCTGTTCAGCATCCTCGGCGCTGCAGCAGCGGTCGAGTCGCCCTACCTATACGAGCGGTTGAAGAAGTCTGTCCAAGAATTAGAGGTGTGGGAATCGAGCGATGCCGCGAACTCCACCAGCGAGCATCTCGAGTTGATGAAGAAAGCCGTTTCCTTTGTGCGAACGGCTCCTATCATCGGTCACGGCACCGGTTCCATCGGCGAACAGTTCCGCAACTCGGTCGTCGGCAAGTCCGGCGTCGAAGCGATTGTTTCGGTAAATCCACATAATCAGATACTTAACGTTGCCGTCCAACTCGGTCTTGTCGGCGCCGTGGTGTTGATGGCGATGTGGATTGCGCATTTCATGCTGTTTGGTGGCTCCGGCCTCACTGCCTGGATCGGCATTGTGATTGTGACCCAGAACGTGGTGTCCTCGCTCGTCAACTCGCATCTGTTCGACTTCACACAGAGCTGGCTGTACGTCTTTGGTGTGGGCGTTGCAGGCGGCATGGCGCTGCGCGAGCGGGAGTGGCAGTCGAGAAGTCATGAAACCAATCAAACTACCGCCTGACCCTCGCGTGCTGGTTGTCGCCATGCGGCGGCTGGGCGACGTGCTGCTGACGACGCCCCTCATTCACAGTGTGAAACGCGCATTTCCTGCCGCCTCGATCGACGCTCTGGTGTTCGCTGGAACCGAAGGAATCCTGTCGGGAAACCCGGATCTCGCCGGCATCACGACTATCCCCGAGCGGCCGAGCCTCGGTGAATCTCTGACGTTGCTGCGAGGGTTCGGCCGCCGCTATGACTTGGCGCTTACGACGCAGACCGGCGACCGTCCGACGGCTTTGGCCGTCTTTGCTGGGCGGCAAAGCGCCGGGCCGATTGAGGCGAATGGATTATCCGCCGCCATCAAGGGTTTCGCGCTGACCCGTTCCTACGCGACGGACCGGGCGCGACACCGCATCGTCGATCTCCTGCATCTTGCGGAGCTGTTGGACATTCCTGTGTCCGCCGAAGTCGTCTGCCCGCGCGGAGATGTGCGGCCTGATCTCATACCCGCGCACGCTTATGCGGTCGTGCATGCGGTGCCAAAATACAGATACAAGCGCTGGACCAACGAAGGCTGGCGGCAGCTTGCAGCGGAGCTGCGCGCCCGTGGACTCGCCACGATGGTCATCGGCGCCAAGGCCGATCGCGCCTATCTTGATGAGGTTTGGCGTCAATGCGATGTCGCGCGACTCGACGGCGCGCTGACATGGCCGGAGCTTTCCGCACTCATCGGTGCCGCGCGCGTCTACGTTGGCCCCGATACCGCCGTCACGCATCTTGCCGCAGCCACGGGCGCGCAGACGGTAGCACTGTACGGACCGACGGATCCTCGCATCTGGGGGCCGTGGCCGCTTGGCGGGCTTGAACGGCCGTGGGCTGCGGCTGGGACGATCCAAAATCGCCGCAACGTCTGGCTGGTGCAGAATCCGCTGCCCTGCCTGCCCTGCCAAAAGGAAGGTTGCGAACGCCACCTCGACAGTTACAGCCAATGTCTCGATGAGCTGCCGGTGGCGCAGGTCGTTGCGGCGGTCGATCGCGCGCTGGCGGTGCGACAGGCGGCGTGAGGCGAGTTAGGTAATCGTTGACGTCCGGACCATAGAAGCCGAATCGATGGAACCGACCCACAGGCCAGACCACAGTCTGGCCACGAACTCCCTCCATTCCGGTGCGATCCGCTGGTAAACTCGCCAGGAATCCTTTGCCTATAAAGGCGCGATGCGATTTGCGAATGGATCAACGCCGCGACCGGCGTCCGGCATGAGAGCCAAGCGGTGCGCAGGGGCCGCTGTTGTGCTCTGTCTCGCCTTGGCGCTTGGGGCGTGCAGCCCATTTTCCGGCTATCTAGCCGATAGCTGGCCGCATTGGGCCGGAGGCGAGCCCTCGGGCCTGCCGCCGCGGCCGGGCACACCCGGCTATGCTGAATACATCGCGCACGGGCAGCCGCCGCAAAATCCTGACGCCGCCGCCGGCGACGCGCAACATCCGGCTGCAGATGAGACGACGCAAGTCGCAAGCCAAAAGCCCACCGGGACAGTGCAGAAGACGAGCATCTTCGGCGGCCCACAGGTTGCGGCGCCAAGACCAAGTGCGCAGCCGAATGCACAGTCAAGTGCGCAATCGCCACCCGTATCCGGTGGCGCCGGCGATGATGGAAGCGTCCTTCGCGGCGGACTCTATTAGAGCATGATCCGGAAAAAGCCTGCCCTCGGACTTGATCCGAGGGTGGATACCGGTTTTCCGAAAAGATCATGTTCCAACGAAGAATCTAGCGTCAGGCGACGCCGGCGCGAAGCAGATCGTGGAAGTGCACGATGCCGACCGGCCGATCCGACTCCACGACGATCAGGGCCGTGATTTTCGATGAATTGAGGATTTGCAGCGCCTCGCCCGCCAACTGATCGGGCCGTACGGTCTTCGGCGATACCGTCATGATCTTGTCGACCGGCGCTTGCAGCAGATCGGCGCGCATGTGGCGGCGCAAATCGCCATCGGTGATGACGCCGGCGAGCTTGCCGTCGCGGCCGGTGACGGCGACGCAGCCAAAGCCCTTAGCGGACATTTCCACGATCGCCTCCGACATCGGCGATCCCCGCTCGATCAGCGGAACGGCGGCACTCGGATGCATGACGTCGCGCACGAATTTCAGCGCGGCGCCGAGCTTGCCGCGCGGATGAAAGACGCCGAAATCGATCGCGGTGAAGCCGCGGCTCTCCAGGAGTGCGATCGCCAGGGCATCGCCGAGCGCAAGCTGCATCAGCGATGAGGTGGTTGGTGCGAGATTGTGCGGGCACGCTTCCCGCGCCGTCGGCAGCGCCAGCACGACGTCCGCGGCTTTGCCCAACGTGCTTTCGGCGTTGCCCGTCACGGCGATAAGCCCGATGCGGAAGCGCCGCGAATAGTTGGTCAAATCCTTCAGTTCTTCGGTCTCGCCCGACCAAGACAGCGCCAGCATTACGTCGTCCGAGGTGATCATGCCGAGGTCGCCGTGACTGGCCTCGGCGGCGTGGACGAAGAAGGCGGGACTTCCCGTGGAGGCGAGCGTGGCGGCGATTTTGCGCGCGATGTGACCGGATTTGCCCATGCCGGTGACGATCACGCGGCCGCGGGCGCTGCGAATTTTCTCAACGGCGGCGACGAACGACGCGCCAAGCGTGTCGCACATGGCCGCCGCGAGCGCGGCGACGCCCTCGCGCTCGGCATCGAGTGTGCGCAGCGCTGACGCGATGTAAGAGCTTGTCACCGTATCGAAGGCCTTGGCTTCAGACGAACTCATGCTGCCTTGTGATTCCCATCGTGGTCACCCCAAGCAACGTTCCGCGGGGTCCGCGAAAAGTCCGAGGATCGCGCTCAGTTGCCCCAAGCCGCAAACGCGTCGGCAAAGGCGCGTTCGCCGGGCGGGCCCTTTTCCATGGTCAGGATAGCGCGGCCGCCGTTGGCGTACACGACAAGAATGTCGAACCAGGTGCGCTCCTTGAGCAACTGTACGTTGCGCTGCATCTCGGCGTCCGCGGCGTTGAGGCCGATCAGGAAGAAGCCGTTTGTGACCTTCACGGCAAGCCCCGCCAGGGGCATGCCGCGCACCTCCTCGGAATCCTTCATCAGGATTCCCGGTACGTTGGAAATGCCGCCGCCGGGGAAATCAGGCGGGAGATTGAACATCACTTCGATCGTATGACTTGCCGGCAGCGCTTTGTCGGTGTTGCGGCGAAGTGACCAGGTCACCGCCATATGCCGCTCGGGAATTTGGATATCGGCGCGCACCACAAGTTCGGGTGCCATGCCCGGACCAGGAGAGACCGTTTCGGTGCGCCAGGTCACTGTGCCGGAGAAGCGCTTGCCCTGCGGATCGTTGGGATCCGCTTCGTAGAGCACGGCGCGCTGCGCGACCGCCGGGCCCGCCTGTGTGCTTGGCGCGGCTGCTGCGGCGGGCGCTTGACCCGGCACGAGTTCCTGGGGCACCCGGCCGGAGAATTTGTTTGGCGTTGCGGGCGCCTGCGTCGTCTGCGCCGGTTGCCGCGATTTCAGCTGGGAGAAGAATTGATAAATGCCCGCGATGCTGCTGCGATACTCCCAAGCCGTGGCGGCGACGCCCAGAATGATAATCAGTGTTACCGCTATTCTGGCCCAGTCCCAAAGCGAGCGTCGCGGACGCCGCTCTTCGTACGCCTCTTCTTCCATGGGGCGCGGCGGATGCGGACGCGCGGTGCGCCGCGGTGGTGCGTCGTGTTCGTCCTCGAGCCCGTAAGACGGCTCAAGGCTGTTCACTTCCAGCGAATTGTCGTCCATTGGCCGCAGGTCATCCTCGAACTGCGGCTCCATCCGCTGTTCCGAGGGAGACAGCGAAGAGTAGTCGTCGTCGGTCCGCGGCTCTCGCGACCGTGATAAGGGCTCGTAGGAGTCGTGGGTGTCGCGAGCCGTTTGCGCCGCCTTAGCGATTGCGGCGCTAAGAACGTCTGGCTCGTCTTCCGTCTCGCGGGATCTCCTCAGCGAGGGTTTGTTCAGCGGCGACGTGCGCGCTTGTAGGATCCGGCTCCGTGCCGTGGACTTCGAGTTTTCGCTGTCAGCCGTCACATCCACGCGAGGAAGCGACAGCGACGGTTCGGCGGGCCGCGGCGGCGGCGAGCGCATCTCAAAGCGCGGCTCGGTGCGTGCCGACCCCTTCGGCTCGGTGATAGCCTTGCGGGCGGCCTCGGCCTCTACCTTGCGGATTGCCTCTTCGAGCGCCAGCCGCTCCTTGGTGATGTCCGATTCGGACAGCGCCGGCTGGACCCCGCGCAATTGGGCGACCAGAGCCGAACGCGCCCGCTCGTAGAGCGCGCGGCGCGCGTCCCCGGTATTCTTGGCGAGCCCGTCTACGGCACGTGCGATGAGGGGGTGATAGTCGGTCATCGTTCCAGCTTACGCCCGCTCCGTTAATTTTCATCCTAACTTAACCTTGCGAAATTATTAACCTTCAAACGGGTTGCGCATGAGGATCGTGTCCTCGCGCTCCGGGCTGGTCGAGAGGACCGCGGCGGAACAGCCGATCAGTTCCTCGATCCGGCGCACGTATTTGATTGCCTGCGCGGGCAAATCAGCCCATGAGCGCGCGTGCGCGGTTTTCTCGCGCCAGCCGGCGATCGTCTCGTAGATGGGCGCGACCCGCGCCTGAATGTGTTCCCCGGCGGGCAGATAGTCGATCTCGCGGCCGTCGAGCTTATAGCCGACGCACACCTTGATCTCGTCAAAGCCGTCGAGGATGTCGAGCTTGGTCAGGGCGAGGCCGTCGATGCCGCAGATCCGTACGGTCTGCCGGACCAGCACCGCGTCGAACCAGCCGCAACGTCGCGGCCGGCCGGTCACGACGCCGAATTCCTTGCCGCGCTCGCCCAGTGTGCGTCCGATTTCGTTGTTCTGCTCGGTCGGAAACGGACCTTCGCCGACCCGGGTGGTATAGGCTTTGCAAATCCCAAGCACGTAGCCGATTGCCCCGGGGCCGAGCCCCGATCCGGTCGCGGCCTGCGCCGATACTGTGTTCGACGAGGTGACGAACGGGTAGGTGCCGTGATCGACGTCGAGGAGCGCGCCCTGCGCACCCTCGAACAGGATGCGCTTGCCCTCGCGGCGCTTCTGCTCCAGCAGCGACCACACCGAGTCCATATAGGGCAGGACGAGCGGCGCCACGCTCTCTAATTCCTTGCGCACGACGTTCCCGTCGATCGGATCGAGCCCGAGACCCTTGCGCAGCGCATTGTGGTGCGTCAGCAGGCGCTCGATCTTGCGTTCGAGAGTTGCGCCGTCGGCGAGATCCATCAGGCGGATCGCGCGCCGCCCAACCTTGTCTTCGTAGGCGGGACCGATTCCGCGCCGCGTCGTGCCGATGCGCAGCGCCGCGCTCGCCGACTCGCGAATACCGTCGAGCTCGCGGTGCAGCGGCAGGATAAGCGTGACGTTCTCGGCGATCCGCAGATTATCCGGCGTGACCGTTACGTTCTGCTTCTTGAGCGTGGCGATCTCGCTCAGCAGCGCTTGCGGATCGAGCACCACGCCGTTGCCGATGACCGACAGTTTCCCCGGCCGCACCACGCCGGAGGGTAGCAGCGAAAGCTTATAGGTGATGCCGTTGATCACCAGCGTGTGGCCGGCATTGTGTCCGCCTTGGAAGCGGACGACGATGTCGGCCTGCTCGGACAACCAGTCGACGATCTTACCTTTACCCTCGTCGCCCCACTGGGAGCCGACCACGACAACATTTGCCATGAGGAATCGTCCCCCAGAGCCCCCTCAGCGCTCGCATGGACAGGAAATCGGCCGCCGCCGATTGCCTCGGATAATGGATGATGCCACGCGAAGCAAGGCAGAATGGCTCCCTGGGCCACCGCGATCTGCGCCAAATCATTGGTTTCGCGGTCAATTTTGGTCAGATCAGGCCGCCTCACCGAAAAAGAGGCTCATTTTGCAGATGCGACGGCAGCGCGGGCGGGGCGCGGATTGTCGCAGGTCGCCTTTGCAGGTTCGTGTTGGCCGGATCAGTCATGCGGCCGCGGCACTGGTGGTCTGTCGCGACCTAAGGTAGCTCCTCGCGCCGCAGCTGCCGTTACCGGGAAATTCATCATGGCGTGGGCGCGTGACACCGGCGCAAGCCGCACTGGCGGTTGGCTGCTCGACCAGCCTTATCTGATGCTTTCGCTCACTTCATTGTTCTGGGCCGGCAATACGGTTCTGGGCCGCTTCATCGTCGGACATGTTCCGCCGATCACGCTCGCTTTCATTCGGTGGGGCGGCGCCTTTGTGGTGCTGCTGCCGTTTGCCGCCCGGCATCTTGCGCGCGATTGGCCGGTGATCGGCAAACACGCCGGCCTAATGATTGTGCTCGCGCTCACCGGCATCTCCGCCTACAACACAATGGCCTATTACGGCCTGCAGTACACGACGGCGATCAACGGACTGCTGCTGCAATCGATAGGGCCGCTGTGCGTCGCACTGTGGACCTTTGCGCTGTTCGGCGACCGCCTCACACTGCGGCAAGCAGGCGGCATATGCGTGTCGCTCACCGGCGTGATTGTCATTATCTGCCGCGGCAGCCTTGCGGCTCTCATCGGCATCAATTTCAACCAGGGCGATCTGTGGTTCATCGTCGCCCTGCTTATCTACGGCTATTACACCGCGATGCTGCGCAAGCGACCGCCGATGCATCCGCTGTCTTTTCTCGCCGCCATCATGGGCATTGGCGCGTTATTGCTGCTTCCGGCGGTGGCGGCGGAGATTGCCACCGGGCACACGATGGTCGTCGACCGCGAGAGTCTCCTGACCTTCGTCTACGTCTGCATATTTCCGTCTTTGCTCGGCTATCTCTTTCTCAATCGCGGCATCGAGTTGATCGGCGCCAATCGCGCCGCCCCGTTCATGCACCTCGCTCCCGTATTCGGCTCGGTCATGGCGATCGTGTTCCTAAGCGAACAATTCCAGCTTTATCACGCCATCGGCTACGGACTCGTGTTCGCCGGGATTACGGTGGCGACGCGGAAGTAGAGCCTCAAAACCGCAGCGGTCTGGCTTGCTGCACTTGCGGCAGTGCGCGCACTTTGGCGAGCACGTCGGGCGGTAATTCGCCGTCGATCTCGATCAGCGCGATGGCGCTGCCGCCCGCCGCTTCACGGCCGACGTGGAAGGTCGCGATGTTGATGCCGGCATCGCCCAAGGTCGAGGAGAATTTGCCGATGAAACCCGGCTTGTCCAAGTTCGTGATGTAGATCATCGACGGGCCGAACTCGGCATCCATGCGAATGCCCTTGATGTTGACGATGCGCGGGCGGCCGTCCGCGTAGACAGTGCCGGACACATGTCGCGACTGGCGGTCGGTGGTCACCGTCACGGTCATCAGGCTCTCATAGTCGCCCGCGGCCTCGCGCCGTGTTTCCTCGACCACGATGCCGCGCTCCTTGGCGAGGATCGGCGCCGAGACCACATTGACGTTCTGCAGCATGGGGCGAAGCAGGCCGGCAAGGGCCGCCGACGTCAGCGCCTTGGTGTTCATCTGCGCCACCAGGCCTTCGTAAGTGATCTGGCAGCGCTGGATTCCGGTGTCGGTGAGCTGGCCCGCGAACGAGCCGAGCTTTTCCGCCAGCGCCACGAAGGGCTTCAGCTTCGGCGCCTCCTCGGCACTGATCGACGGAAAGTTGACTGCGTTGGAAATGGCGCCGCGAAGCAAATAGTCCGACATTTGCTCGGCCACCTGAAGCGCGACGTTCTCCTGCGCCTCCAGCGTCGAAGCCCCGAGGTGCGGCGTGCAGACCACATTGGGCAAACTGAACAGCGGGCTTTGCGTTGCGGGTTCCTCGGCGAACACGTCGATGGCCGCCCCGGCGACGTGGCCCGATTTCAGCGCCGCCACCAGGGCCGCCTCGTCGATGAGTTCGCCGCGCGCGCAATTGATCAGCCGCACGCCCTTTTTGGTCAGCTTCAGCGTTTCCGCATTGATGATGTCGCGGGTCCGGTCGGTCAGCGGCGTGTGCAGCGTGATGAAGTCGGCGCGGCGCCACAACTCGTCGAGCTCGACCTTCTCCACGCCAAGATCGAGCGAGCGCTCGGCCGACAAATACGGATCGTAGGCGATGACTTTCATCTTCAGGCCGATCGCCCGGTCGGCCACGATCGAACCAACATTGCCGCAGCCGATCACGCCCAGCGTCTTGCTGAAAATCTCGACGCCGAGAAACTTGTTCTTTTCCCATTTGCCTGCCCGCGTCGAAGCATCGGCCTCGGGGATCTGCCGCGCGAGTGCCAGCATGAGCGTGATGGCGTGTTCGGCGGTGGTGATCGAGTTGCCGAACGGCGTGTTCATGACGATGATGCCGCGCGCTGTGGCTGCTGGGATGTCGACGTTGTCGACCCCGATGCCGGCGCGGCCGATGACTTTGAGGTTTTTGGCTTGTTCGAGCATTTTCGAGGTGACTTTGGTCGCCGAACGGATGGCGAGCCCATCGAAGCCGTTGATCGCAGCCGCAAGCTTTTCTTTGTCCTTGCCGAGACTGGGCTGGAAATCGACCTCGACACCACGGTCCTTGAAAATCTGGACGGCAGCAGGCGACAGCGCGTCGGAAATGAGAACTCGGGGAGGCATGAATTGCTCCAAAGTTGTGCCTCCGCTCTCTGCTTGGTCATCATCCGCGAAAGCGGATGATCCAGTAACCTCGGCCGTTCGTACTTAGATCGAAGCCTTGCGGTTACTGGATACCCCGCCTTCGCGGGGTATGACACCAAGCGAGCGGATGGCGGGTTTCATCAGGCCGCTTTTGCCAGCGCTTCCTTGGCGTTGGCGTAGGCCCAATCGAGCCAAAGCGTGAGGGCCTCAACGTCGCCACGCTCCACGGTCGAGCCGCACCAGATACGCAGACCGGTCGGAGCGTCGCGATAGGCGTCGATGTCGTAAGCGATGCCCTCGCGCTCGAGCGCTGCCGCAATGCCTTTCACGAAAGTTGCTTGAGCGTCGGCGGGAAGACGGCTTACGGCCGGATCGACGACTTTCAAGCACACCGACGTGTTGGAGCGCAGCGCCGGATCGCGCGCCAGAAAATCGATCCAAGGTGTACGCGCGACCCAATCGGCGATGATCCGCGCGTTGGCATCGGCGCGGGCGTGCAGCGCGGGCAGCCCGCCGACCGACTTCGCCCATTCCAGCGCGTCCAGGTAATCCTCCACGCACAGCATCGACGGCGTGTTGATGGTTTCGCCGGCAAAGATGCCCTCGATCAGCTTGCCGCTCTTGGTCATGCGAAAGATCTTCGGCACCGGCCAAGGGGGCGTGTAGCTTTCGAGCCGTGCCACCGCGTGCGGGGAGAGGATGAGCATGCCGTGAGCAGCCTCCCCGCCTAGCGCCTTCTGCCAGGAGAACGTCACCACGTCGAGCTTTGGCCAGTCGAGCGGTTGCGCGAACGCGCCCGACGTGGCGTCGCAAATGGAAAGCCCCGTCCGGTCGGCGGCGATCCAGTCGGCGTTGGCTACGCGCACCCCAGAGGTCGTGCCGTTCCAGGTGAAAATGATGTCGTGCGCTGGATCGATGCCGGTGAGATCCGGCAGCTCACCGTACGCGCCGCGGCGCACGGTGGCGTCCTTGAGCTTGAGCTCCTTGACGATGTCGGTCACCCAACCTTCGCCGAAGGATTCCCAGGCGAGCATGGTTACCGGACGAGGTCCGAGCAGCGACCAAAGCGCCATTTCGACGGCGCCGGTGTCGGACGCAGGCACGATGCCGATGCGATACGCCGCGGGGACCTGAAGAACCTCGCGGGTGAGATCGATGGCGCGCTTGAGCTTGGCTTTGCCGGCTTTCGAGCGGTGAGAGCGTCCGAGGACGGCGTCGCGGAGGGCTTGCGGGTTCCAGCCGGGGCGCTTGGCACAGGGGCCGGAGGAGAAATGCGGCACAAGCGGCCGCACGGCGGGCATGGCAGTTGTCATCATCCTATCCTTCCAGATAGTCGCCCCTCGTTGGGGAGGGGTGTCCCACCGCTGGAAATAGGCCAGAGAACTAAAACCGTCAAGTCAGACGGCTGAAGGATGGACGATCGTCTGTTGTGTTTTTCGTTATCGGAATTTGAGCCCGGCGCCGAGCCGATGCTGGAAATTGGCGAATCGTCACGACCGCAAGCGGGGCGAACCGGTGCGCGCCGCGGGCTACAGCTGCCCTCGAAAGCCGATCATGAAATCTTGCGAGGTGAGGTTGTTCCACTTGTAGGAGTTCGGATTACAGCCGCTGATGCAATCGATGGTGTCGGTGACCGACCCCAAACTGAGATAGCGATAGGTCAGTTCGACCTTGAAATTGCTGGTGACGTTATAAGCCACGCCTGCGTACGCCGCCCAAGCCAGACTCCACTTGTTGGCGGTCGGACCGATGCCGTTGATGCTGCCGCTGCTAGATCCGTTCTCGGTGAAATCATAGACGCTATTGTATGCGCCGCCGACGCCGGCGCCCACGAATGGCGTGAGATAGGCCCAGGTGCCGAGATCCACATAGGCGTTTTCAAGGAAGACCAAGGACGTCAAATAGCCCTGATAGGCCTCGGTGAATGTGGTGCCAACGGATGTGTACTGACCGAGGGCATTGATCGCACTCTTGAAGCGATATTCGGCCGTCGTGTCGAAGCGGAGCCAATTGTTCACCTCGTAGCCGAGGCCGCCGCTGATGAACGGCGTATTGGCCAGCGAGGAGTGATCGAAAGCGGAGTTGGTCGCGTTGAGCGGGTTTTGCAGGAACTGAAGATTCGAACTTTCCAGACCAAGACCGATGTCGCCGCGCAGGTACCAGGGGCTTTGCTCCGGTAGGGGAGGAGGAGGCAGATACGGAGGCGGGGTCATGTCGGCGGCGTACGCCGCACTGCCCATGCAAATCGTGGCTGCTGCGAAGGCGCGGATAAGAGATTTGGAGCTGACCATCACTTCGTCCTCGGCTCGGCGCGTTTGCGAGCGGTGAGTTTGGAACGAAGATGGCAGCTATTTCTTAAGCGGCTCTTAACCTTAATCCTTAACCCTAATCATCCGTATCTATCTGAAACAGGCCAAAAAATCGCGTTTCTTGCGCCACATTGCTTAGCGCGCGCAGGCGCAAGGCCTGCCGAACGGAAGCGCTAAGGTTCTGTTTATGATGTAGCCAGAGGAGCGAGGGGTAGACGGTTCTCGTCGCCGCTCAGTCTTTGTCCTCTTCAAGCTCGCCGATGTGGTGCTGAGCGTAGAGCTGCACTCCAAGCTTGGCGACGAGGTCGAGTTGGGTTTCGAGGAAATCGATGTGCTCCTCCTCGTCGTGCATCAGTTTCTCGAACAGATCACGGCTCACGTAATCTTTCACCGCGTGACAGTGGGTGGCGGCCTCCTCGTACAGGGCGCGGGCCGACATTTCCGAAGCGAGATCGCAGTCCAGCACCTCTTTGACGTTCTGGCCGATGTGCAGCGGATCGAGCACCTGCATGTTGGGAAAGCCGTCGAGAAAGATGATGCGCTCGACGAGCTTGTCCGCGTGCTGCATCTCCTCGATTGACTCCTTGCGCCATTGCTTGGCCAGGGCCTTGTAGCCCCAGTTGTCGAGCAGCCGGTAATGCAGCCAGTATTGGTTGATGGCTGTGAGCTCGTGGCGTAGCCCCTTGTTCAGGTAATCCAGGACTCCTGGCTCGCCTCTCATTGACCGTGCTCCTGCGTTGGCGCCCGCACCCCCACGCGGCGGGCGCTCGTTGATTAGAATTATTATAACCTAGTTTTTGCGTAGCGAAAGGTACGACGGCACCTTGTGCGGTGCGCCTTTGTCGCGCTGGGGACAGCTCAGGAGCCGGACGGATCGCGCTGGCAACAGCCCGGCTCGGCGGTGGCCAGCGCTTCATCCATGATGCGGCGGATAGTACGGGCGCAGCGGCCACATTGGGCGCTGCAACCAAGGCAATGATAGACTTGCCCGGTCGTGCGCGGCGCCTTCTCTCGCTCCGTGAGCGTCGCGCGCACGTCGTGATCGGAGAGCACGTTGCAAGAGCAGACGATCATCGCAGGCGAGTCCGGCGGAATTGGTACGTTCTGAAACTATCAGTAGCGCGGGCCAAAACGCCTTGCAAAGAAAAAATACTCTTTATAACAATTCTAATCATTGCGCTTCGAAATAGTTTTTTGATCGATTACTAGTGAGCCTCAGTAACGTGCCTGCTAGCTATTAATATCGCTCAATCAGGCTCCACCAAATCCCCAGTTAACCTCAGTAAAGCTTGGCGCCGAAGCAAGCGAAGCGCCTGTGGGTAAACCAGCCGGCGGTCAGGCTGCGACTGACTCTTCTTCGTCCTCGAAATCATCCGGCCGGCGGCGCCAGCGTGCGCGAAGGCGGCAAAGCCGCGAGGGAATAAAGCACAAATCATCGAGGAAGCCGGAGAGGCGTTGACCCCGGCCGAGGGCGCGGTCGAGCGCCGCCATGGTGCGCGCCAAACCTGGATCGTCGTCGCGGACCCAGGTGCGCAGCACCGAGCCGAACAGCAACGTGAGCCCCTGTGCGCGCAACGCGCCGCGCGGTCCCGATGCGCCGATCCCGGCCGCGGTCAGCATCCATTTCTGCGACCGGGCCGTAAGGGCGTTGAGCGCCAGCGCGAGCGGCACATTGCGGCGCGCCGAACGCAACAATGAACGGATGGCTTGGCGATGGGGCGCCAGCGCTTCGAGCCGGCGCATCAGGACATCGAACAGCCGCTCGCGCGGCGACTCTTCCTCCATGTCGCTCAAATCCGCCGCCAACACCGCGCGATCGGTGTCCTTGAAGTGGGCGGCCACGATGGCCAGAGGCGAGGAGAACAAGCCGCGTAGCTGCACGAGGGATACGCCGGCCTCTTTGGCGACCTCTGCAAGCCCGATCTGCTCGATGGGCTTTTCGGCCAGAAGCGCCATGAGCGCCGCTATGATTTTTTCACGTTCACCGGCCGGCGCGGCCGGGCGCGCGCTAGATGAGGATGAGGACCGGGCCGATCTGCGGGCGGTGCGGGCAGGGCGGGAGGATTTGCGGGCCATAACCGAACTCCTCGGACGGGTGGCTCAAACGCGGCACTAAAAAGCAATGTAAGGTCGCCGCCGGACGGTTCCAAGGCAGCGGTTACTAACCCGCGAGTTCACGTGAACGTGCGGTTGCTGCGGCGACCGCATTTCGCATCAGCGCCGCCAGGCCGCTGTGGCTCATCAGCACGCCGAGTGCTGCGGCTGTGGTGCCCCCTGGCGAGGTCACGTTTTCGCGCAAGACGGCAGCCTCGAGCGGCGAGCGGTGCAGCAATTCGCCGGAGCCGGCGATGGTTTCCCGCGCGAGCTGCTGCGCCAGATTGGGGGGCAATCCGGCTGCGACGCCGGCTTGCGCCAATGCTTCGGCGAGGAGAAACACATAGGCCGGACCGGAGCCTGACACCGCGGTCACCGCGTCCATCAGGCCCTCGTCGCTCACCCATTCGACGGTGCCCATGGCGGCGAGCAGATCGGAAGCGAGCCTGCGCTGGCGTGCCGACACCTTGCGGTTCGGGCAGGCGACGGTAATGCCCCGGCCGATCGCTGCCGGCGTATTGGGCATGGCGCGCACGATTGCGGTTTGCGGCGGCAAAGCCTCCTGAAGAAAGCCGAGCGTGCGGCCGGCCATAATCGACAGCGACAGCGTCGCGTTGTTTACGAACGGCTTGAGCGCCCAGACGGCCTCCGGCGCGCTTTGCGGCTTGACGGCGATGACGACGGCGCTGGCGGCGAGAGGTTTGCTCTTCGGATTGAGCGCAACGCCGCGTCGCGTCAGCGCTTTCACGCTCTTTGCGGGCTGCGGCTCGAGCACCGTGAGCTTGCGCGGATCGAGTCCGCGCGCCAGCCAGCCTTCGAGCATGGCCGAGCCCATCTTGCCGGCGCCGAGCAAGACGAGACGGCCGCGAAAACTGCGTAGAGGTTTGTCGCCAACCTTGGGCCGCTTCTTGGCTCGCTTCTTGGCTCGCTTCATGGCTCGCTTCATGGCGAGATCATATCGCCATTCGCGGCGTTACGCCTCCCCGGAGGTCTCGAACATGGCGGAATCCATGGCCTCGCGCGCGGTTTTGCCCGCCCAAATCACGAACTGAAATGCCGGGAAGTAGCGCTCGCAGGAATCGAGCGCGCTACCGAGGACCGCTTCGCATTGCCGCTCTGACGCGATGACTCCGCCTGCGAGCACGAGCGCGTGGCGGAACATGACGACGCCGTCATGCAACCAGACCTCGAAGTGTCCGATCCACATTTGCTCATTGATCATCGCGATGAGCGCCTGGACTTCGTTCAGCCGCGGCTCCGGCACCTTCATGTCGAAGGCGCAGGCCAGATGCAGCGCCTCAAGGTCGCTCATCCAGGTGAATGAGATTTGGTAGTTGGTCCAGTGACTGGTGACGCTGAGCGTGATCTCGTCTTCGCCCGTGCGCTCGAACGGCCAGCTATTGGTTACCGCCAAGTGCTCGACGACTTCGAGGGCATTGGTTCTGTCTTCGGGTACGATTTCGATGATGGACATGCCGCCTCCACAGATTCCAAAGAGTGGAAATGCGCACGCCACTTATGACCACGCTTAGCGCCGGCTGCGATTTGACGCAGGAACGAGTCGCGCCTGCAGATTGACCGGACACCGCGAATCAGCAGTGACGCCGACTATAGTCGTTCGGATTCCTCCCGCCAATTTGGTGCAAGCGCCGCTACGGCAAACAATGTTTGCACTCATGAAGTGATTTGCCCCCGCTGCACAATGGTGAAGGTGACTCCGTCCACAGCAGAGGCTGCGACAAGTTGACTCGGGGGTGATTCGCCGACGCCGCGGCCGCTTTGCGTGCCGCTATTGCAGGCAACGAATCGAATCCACAGCGCTGCGGAGAAAAATTGGGGGGAAGAAACTCAGTCGAACAGGCTGGAAACTGATTCTTCGGCGGCGGTTCTGTTGATCGCCTCGCCGATCAGATTCGCAATCGACAGCACGCGGATGTTTTTGGACTCGGTCACTGACTTAGTCGGCTGAATCGAATCGGTGATCACGAGCTCTTTGAGATTCGAGGAGTTGATCCGCGCGACCGCGCCGCCGGACAGCACGCCGTGGGTAATGTAGCCGTAAACTTCGCTCGCGCCCTTCTCCAAAAGCGCGTCGGCAGCGTTGACCAGCGTGCCGCCGGAATCGACGATGTCATCCACCAGGATGCAGATACCGCCCGCGACCTGGCCGATGACGTTTGCCACTTCAGACTCGCCGGGGCGCTCGCGCCGCTTGTCGATGATGGCAAGCGGCGTGTTGATGCGCTTGGCGAGGCCGCGCGCGCGGACCACGCCGCCCACGTCGGGAGACACCACGATCACCTTGGTGAGGTCGAAACGCTCTCTGATGTCGCGCATCATCACCGGCGCGGCGAACAGATTGTCGGTCGGAATGTCGAAGAAACCTTGGATCTGCCCGGCGTGCAGATCGAGTGTCAGCACGCGGTCGGCGCCCGCGTGGGCGATGAGATTGGCGACCAGCTTGGCCGAGATCGGCGTGCGTGGCCCGACTTTGCGGTCCTGCCGGGCATAGCCGTAGTAGGGGATCACCGCCGTGATGCGCCGCGCCGAGGCTCGCCGCAACGCATCGGTGATGATGAGCAACTCCATCAAGTGATCGTTGGCGGGAAACGACGTCGACTGGATTACAAATACGTCGGCACCGCGGACGTTTTCCTGGACCTCGACGAAGATTTCCATGTCTGCAAAGCGGCGGACAACTGCTTTGGTCAGAGGGATGCCGAGATAGCCGCCGATCGCCCCTGCTAGCACTGGGTTGGAATTGCCGGCGACGAGCTTCATCGCTCCGTTATTGCCCGCCATTCCGCTCTCCTGCGCGCGCTACTGCGCTTTCACGCGGACCTGATACAAGCCGCCTGGGGGGCTGGCAATATGAATCGGGATCATTTCCAGCGGGATTTTCTGCTGTAATCCCGGGGGGTTCGCACAGGGCGGAACAGTGCTTGGCGGATGATGGATAGATTTTTCGTAACCGCCCTTCGCGACCCCTCTAATCGCCCAGGAGCGCGATCGCGTTAACGTGGCGGCCGTAATCATCCTCGGCGCGGTGGGTAGCGCGACGGTAGCTGTAAAACAGCGCCGGCTCCGCGTAGGTACACAGGCCAACATCTTCGATGTGGCCGACGCCGGCCCGCTGCAAGCGCGCCGCGATGTAACCGCCAAGATCGAACAGGGCGTGCCGGGGCCGCGATGCTGGAACGAAGAACGGCGTGCTGTCTGGGTCTTCGACGGCAAAGCGGTCGATGAGATCGGGGCCGACTTCGTAATCGTGCTGGCGGATCATGGGTCCCAGTGCGGCGCGGATTTGGCTGCGGTCAGCGCCGAGTTGCTCCATCGCGGCGACAGTCGCTTCCGCCACGCCGGCGAGCGCACCGCGCCAGCCGGCATGGGCCGCGCCGATGACACGCGCTCGCGGCTCAGCAAAAAGGATCGGGCCGCAATCGGCGGTGGTCACGCCAATGGCGAGTTCCGGCATGCGCGTAACGATGGCGTCGGCGCGCGGCCGCGCCTCGCCCGCCCACGGTGTCTCGGCAACGACAACATTCGGTGAGTGTATTTGATAGGCGGTGAGAAACCGGTGCGGCGCGACCCCGAGCGACGCTGCCATGCGAGCGCGATTCTCAGCCACGTGGGACGCGCTGTCGCGCGAACCGACGCCGCCGTTGAGACTCTCGTAGAGTCCGGCCGAAACGCCGCCTTCGCGCGTGAAAAATGCATGGCGGATGCCGGGGAGCAAAAGCGCGTCGGCCTTGACCATCATGACGGCTCAAATCCCGGAAGCGGATTGAATTTTGGATCGGCGATGGCGATCACCTTGCACAGCTCGCCCATGCCGCGGGCGCCGGCCGCGGTGAGCCGCGACAGCGTCTGGTCAATCTCCAGCGCCTTGCCATAGGGCGCATGCGCTTTGAGCGCGGCCGCCCGTTTGTCGATGCCGAGACGGCGCAGCCAATCGCCTTGCGCGACCGGACCGTGGGCGCGCGCACCGATACCTTCAGCCCGTTGCGCCAGCGCTTCGAAATCGACGTGTGCCGTCAGATCGACGTCGCCGGGCGCGGTCAGCGGATCGACGTAATCATGTCCAGAAACGGCTTGCAGCGTTTCGCCGAGCCCGTACGAGGCGTGGCCATAATCGATGAGCAGCGCGGCGCCGCCATCGCGAACGCGACGTCCGAGTTCGAACGCGAAATTGTCCGATCGCCATTCATAGATCGAGCCGTCCGGGGAGAGCCGCAATCCGCGCGGCAGCGTCGACTCAAAATTGGGCAGGGGATCTCGCGCGGTGCCGATCACGAGCTTGCCATCGGGGCCGACCTCGACGACGCGTTCATGCCAAGCGCCGCCCTGTTTGACGGCCTGCCGGACCGGCAGGGCATCGACAAATTCGTTGGCCATGAGCAGGCAGGGACCGCCGGGAACATCGTCCAGCGTGGAATGCCAGAGCGCCGGCAGGCCAAGAGGCTCGATCCGCTCCTCCTGCAACTGCCGCAACGTCGGGCTGACTTCGACAAGGTGCAACACGACGGCCGCCAGAAAGGCCGGCACCGTTTTCGCCGCTCGCAGTGCGTCGACCATCATCGTGCCGCGCCCGGGACCGAGCTCGATCAAGCGTACGTTTTCAGGTGCGCCCATTTGCTGCCAGACTGTCGCCAACCATAATCCGATCAATTCGCCGAACATCTGGCTGATCTCGGGCGCGGTGATGAAATCGCCGCCCGCTCCGATCGGATCGTGCTTGACGTAATAGCCATGCTCCGGATGGGTCAGACACAGCCGCATGTATTCAGCAATCGGCATCGGTCCGGCGATGCGGATGAGTCTGCGGATTTCAGTTTCGAGCGGCGAGATTTCGTCAGCCATCTTTCGGCTTGGGTTCGCTGCTAAAGGCGTACGCAAGTATGGCTATACCGATCAACATCAATGGAATGCACAATAGCATTCCCATAGTGAGGCCGCCCCAGAGAAATCCGAGCTGCACGTCTGGTTCGCGGAAGAATTCGCAGATGATGCGTGCGATCCCGTAGCCTACACCGAAACATCCGATGACCACGCCAGGCCGCTTGAGCGCGCCCAAACGCACCAGCACGTTGAGGACAGTGAACAGCACGATCCCCTCCAGCGCGGCTTCATAAAGCTGACTGGGATGGCGCGGAATCGGACCGCCGTTGGGAAAGATCATGGCCCAAGGCACATCGGTCGGCCGGCCCCATAATTCGCCGTTGATGAAATTGGCGATGCGGCCAAGAAACAAGCCGATCGGTGCCACCGCCGTCGTCACGTCGCCGAGCGAGAGCATGGGGATGCGTCGGTTCAGCGCGAAGCCAACGATGGCGACGATGCAGCCGATGACGCCGCCGTGAAACGACATGCCGCCGTTCCAAAGCTCGAAAATCTGCAGCGGGTGCGCGATGAAAACCGGCAGATTGTAGAACAGGACGTATCCGGTGCGGCCGCCGAGGATGATGCCGAGCGTGATCCAAATAATAAAGTCGTCGAAATCGACCACCGTGAGCGGTGCTGGTCCGCCCCATAGCCGCTCGGACGCGATAATGCTTCGCGCGTAGAACCAGCCGACGAGAATGCCGACAATATAAGCCAGCGCGTACCAGCGCACGGCCAGCGGCCCAATGTGAATAAGTACCGGGTTGATGGCGGGATATGGCAGGACCGGCAAGACAAGCATCGGGTGGATGTCCCTCGGGCGCGATTGGCCCTTAGCTCATTGGGCCGCCCCCTTGCGGCTGCGGCGCACCATTGCCATTGTGTGGAAGCATAGCAAGCGGGGCTCCGTCAGCGAGTTTCGGAGGCGACGATGGTGCAGACGACGAATCGTTTCTTTGACGAGGTTGCGCGGTTGATGAATGACGCGGCCGGGGCCGCGCAAGGGGTCCGGCGCGAGGTTGAGACGCTTTTTCGCACCCAGGCCGAGCGTATCCTGCGTGAGCTCGATGTTGTCCGCCGGGAGGATTTCGAAGCGGTTAGGGACATGGCCCGCATCGCGCGTGAGGAGAACGAAGCGCTGAAGGCCCGCGTTGCGGCCCTCGAAGCAGCCCTCGGCAAGACCGGGACCACGACCTGAGGGGCTGTCGGCGGCCCTGGAGACCGTTTGCGGCCGCGTTAATCGGCGGCTCATTTCCTTGTTTTTCAATGTCCCTGCGGCTATAAGCGCCGCGGCTGCGGCTCCACCCCTGGAGGCTGCCCGCACAAAATCTCACATTTCGACAGGCTTTAGGACAGGATTACACCATGGCGACCGTCAATCTCATCAAGGCGACGGCGCGGCCGCAGGCAGGCAAGGGGGCCGCCCGGGCTGAGCGTCGTGCTGGCCGCGTACCCGGAATCATCTACGGCGACAACAAGCCGCCGCTGCCGATCTCGCTCGAATACGCCGATCTGCATCACCGCATCTACGCTGGTCGTTTTCTGACGACCATCCACGACATCGAAATCGATGGCGTGAAGCATCGCGTCATTCCCCGCGATTTCCAGCTGGATGCCGTGCGCGATCTGCCGTTGCACGTGGATTTCATGCGCCTGGGCGAGGGCGCGACGATCCGCGTCAACATCCCCGTCCACGTCCTCAACGCCGAGCAGTCACCTGGAGTGAAGCGCGGCGGCACGGTCAGCATCGTCACCCACACCGTCGAGGTGCGCTGCCGCGCCGATGCCATCCCGGCCGCCATCGAAGTCGACGTCAGTGAGCTCGAGATCAACTATTCAAGGCACCTGAGCGACATCACCCTGCCCGAGGGCGTGCGTGTTGTGACAGTCAGAGACATCACGCTGGTCACCGTCGTGCCGCCGTCGGGTTATGCGGAAGAAATAAAGGCAGCCGCCGAGGCTGCTGCGGCCGCTGCCGCTGCTGCCGCCGCCGCTGCTGCGC
>JBAUYV010000320.1:0-27854 GCA_049584975.1 Xanthobacteraceae bacterium
CATGACGGGTGTGGCGCTCCTCATTCGAACAATGATTCTGCTCGCAATCAGAACCATGAATCGAATTGCGGCTTTCCGCTACATCCGTCGCTCAACTGCCTAATTCGGGTGAATAAGAAGGGCTAGCTTGTCCTGGATCGATTTGAGATCGGCATAGACATAGAGGCTCGCCATATCCTTGTTGGCGTGTCCCATCATAAGGTCGTGCTCTCCCCTGGTGAGGCCCGCCTCGTCAAACCTCGATCCGGCCTCTCTTCGCAGATCGTGAAAGTGCAGGTCCGTAATTCCAGCGCGTTTCACTACATCCGCCCACGACTGCTTGAACGCCTCTCTTGTCATCGGAAAGATGCGATCTTCCTTGCTATATCTAAAATTGCCTATCAACTGAACTCTCAGCACGGCTAAGAGCCCCCGTGCCGGAATGTTCATTACGATTGTTCGGCCTTCATGGCCGGTCACATGATCCGTCTTACTTTTCGTAATCTCAATGCGACGGTTCTTTACGTCTACATCCCGCCAAGTGAGATTGAATATTTCTTGTAGGCGCATCCCTGTCTCGATTGCCAAATAGATGGCTAGTAAGACGTACTCTTTATTCAGTCCCCTGCAGTCCCCACAGGCCACTTCCAATTCCTCTAACTCGCCGTCTTTTAGCCGACGCTTGCGCTTGTAGGTGGACCGTTCAATCTTGATGCGGAAGGGGTTTTCTAGGTTCTCAAACCCCCATTCCTCTTTGGCTGTGGCGAATATGTGTTGCAGTGTGTTGACCTCACGCCGCACGGTCCGGGGTGTGATAGGTTTGCCGCGCCAAGCCTCCTTGAGCCGGTCATCCCGATATCTGTAAGCATCGGCTTTCTTGATTGTAGCCAAGGATACCGAGCAAATATCCCGCTTCAAAAACTTCTTGAGCACCGTCGTTTCGCTGACGGCGCAACCTTTGAGTGGCGTCTTCTCTTTCAGATAGCGTTCAACCAGCTCTCTAACGGTGTGCTTCCTTAGCTCGTCAATAGTGGGCGGCAATCCGGTCAGCCGAAGTGTTCTCTCGTATTCGTTGGCCCACCGCGCCGCTTCGTCTTTGCTCGCAAACATGCGCACTTTACCGCCTTTTACTTTCGCGCGCCAAGGCAACGTCCGTGGCTTGTCTTTTAGTTTGAGGATCGACGGCATGATGGGGCTCTCTCTTTTGCCCCATCATAGCAAAAAGGACCCCAGAGGGTCCCCAAAAATCGCTAGCTATAGCTAAGTGCTGGTGGGCGCTGTAGGGATTGAACCTACGACCTCTCCCGTGTGAAGGGAACGCTCTCCCGCTGAGCTAAGCGCCCGCACCGACAAGCTCGGGTTTAAGGAATGGGTCCGCGGGGTGTCAAGCGATGTGTGATCATTCTCTGCGAAGGCCGAGTATCTAGTCATTATCAGCCGCGCAAGAAATCAAAAGCTTGAGAGTACTTGATCACCCGCCTCCGCGGGTGACGACAGGATACGCTCAAGGTCGCGCCCATAATGCTCAGTTCGACCGCGCCGGGCGCGAGATGCTCGACTGCAGCGCGCGGATGCGGTCGGCGAGTGTGCCCTTTTGCCCGCCGGCCGAGCCGGCTTTGTCGCCGGCGCCGCTGCCGTTTGCGCCGTGGCCGGCATCGCCCGCGCCGTTGGCGAGCATGGTCGCGATCGGCGAGTCCGGTCCTTCCAGCGCCGCGGTGAGGCGGGCGACCTCGGCGGCCACATCGTTGACGCGGTCACGCACGAGCCCGGTAGTTTCGGCCTCCTGCTGCAGCTTTGCGATCTCGGCCTGCAGCTTGGTGCGCTCCATGGCAGCGGTGGCAAGCTGTGCCTGCAGCTGGTCGATCTCGGACTTGAACTTGTCCGCCACGTTGCTGCTGACTGCGGCCAGCTCGCCGCGCAGATTTCCCTCGCTCTTGCGCGCGGCTTCGCTTTCGCCGCGCAGCCGCTGGTTCTCCTGCTCGCGCTCGGTCCGGAGTCGGGTTTGTTCGCCGAGGCTGGCTTCCAGTTCCTGAACACGCTTGTTGAGCGCTTCAGCTGCGCTGGTCTGCGCCGCGAGCTGCTTTTCGAGATCGGCGCTGCGCGTGTTGAGCGCGTCGAGTTTGCTGCGCGCATCGCTCAAGTCGCCCGTCGCCGCGGCGGACGCGTTGCGCTCGCGCGTGAGCCGTTCCTCGGTGTCCTTGCTGCTGCGCTCGTACTCGGCGATGCTCATCTTCATGGCTTCGACCTGCGCGCGCATGGCGGCGAGTTCGACGCGCTGGCTGTCGGCGCTGATCGACCGGTCGCCGAGCTCGGCGATCAACTTGGAAAGCTCCGCCTCCTTTTCGGAAAGCGCGCGTTCGGTTTCGCGCAGCGAGCTGCTCTTGAGTTCGTGTTCCTCTTCGGTGGTGCGCATCTGCTCGATGAGCGTCTTGTCGCGCTCTTCCAGCGCGAAGATGGTCGCGGTCTTTTCGCCGAGTTCCCGCTTGAGCTGATTGATGGCGTCGGTCTTCTTGCCCAGCTCGGCGAGTTGCGCCGTCGTCTTCCCCTTCATGTGCTCGACGTTCATTTCCAGGCGCCGGGTGGCCACCGCAAACTCGGCGCGCAGCTGATCCTTGTCGGCGCGGATCTCGGCGATCGTCAGTGGCGTTGCCGCTTCGAGCCGGCGCATGGTCAGGCGGACGGCGCGGTTGTGCACGAGCGGAAAGAACAGGAGCGCGATCAAGGCCGCGGCCAGAAAGCCGATGCTGAAATACATGATCGGTTCGATCATGATCTACGCCTCCAACTCCCCCGGCCTTCCCTCGGCCAGCAGTGAGCCGGCGAGGATTTATCGTTTTCCGTCGGGTGCGGACAGGGGAGGGAAGGGTGGGGAACGGGATCGCCCTGCCCGAGCGGAACCCCACCCTAGCACATCCACGACTCGTTAACCTAAATTGACTTTTTCTCGGCGCGTCAATGGGTCAACGAAAACCTTCGGGCCGTGCTTAACGCCGCGTGTACGCGCTTAGAATGTGTTCCAGGTCGGCCGCGAGGTGAATTTCAGGCAGCCGACTTTGGCGTCCGGGCGCAACCCCACGACGGTGACGCCGGCGGTTCCGCGCTTAGAACGGGTTCCAGGTCGGCCGCGAGGTGAATTTCAGGTAGCCGAGGTTGGCCCCAAGACGCAGCCCGACGCCGGTACGGATCGGCACCAGCACGATGTCGTTGGCGGTCAGTGCGGTCATGCCGAAGCCGCCGACAAAATACGCCGAGCCGTTGACGCCGCCGAAGCGGTCGAAAATGGCCTGCGTGCGCGGCAGATTGTAGACCAGCATCATGGTGCGCGCGCCATCGGCGCCGGCGTCGAAGCCGACTGACGGGCCTTCCCAGAACACGCGCACGTCGCCGACGTTCTTGGTGTACAGAGTGCCGTCGCCGTAGCGTACGCCGCCGACGAAAGCGCCGCTGGCTTCCTCGCCGAGGATGTAGCCGTTCGGCTGTCCCCATTGGCTGACAGCCTTCTGCACCACCAAGGCAAGGCCGCGCGATACGCCACCGAAGAAGTGATGGCCGGCGTCGATCAATTCGCCGGGCGAGAACTCGTCGCCCCGCGGCTGCTGCTGTGCGGCTGGTGGCGGACCAGGTGGCAAGGCAGCCGGCACGTCAGCTGGCGGAGGGGCAGGCGGGACTGCGCCCGTATACTGGGCCGAGGCGGACGTAACCGCGAGACCCGCAACAAGCAAAACGGCGGCCGCAACTCTTAACAAATAATTCATCGACATCTCCGGGCGTAACGCTTTGCCGCGTCTAGCTTTGTGAAGCCGATCCGAATCAGTTTCACACTTGGCTAAAACTATGACGGCAGCACGGCAAAAACGAAAGCGGCGCCGATCTTGAAAGGCGCTGCCGCCTCGGATCGCCAGTCATCGGTCTAAATTTTTGTAGGATCCGCCCGCGCGATAAAGCTTGGTATTCGCAAGTCAGGCGTGCCGTAGACCAGCGGTGCGCCGTCGGGCGTACGCAATTGTCCGCCCGCCGCCTCCACGAGCGCATGACCCGCCGCGACGTCCCAATCCCGCGTCGGCGCCAGCCGCGGATAAAGGTCGGCTGACCCCTCGGCGACGCGGCAGAATTTTACCGCCGAACCGCATGGGGTCGCCCGCGCCTTCGGCAAGCTGTCGAGGAACGCCTGGGTGCGCGGTTCAAGGTGCGAGCGGCTGACCAGCACGACCAGTTCGCCCTGCGGCCGCGGGCGCGTGTGGATCGGCTGCGGCGGCGAGCAGGTACCGTCGGGCGCGAAAGCGACGCGCTCGGCGCCGCGGTCCACGATACCGCGCCAGATCAGCCCAAGGGCGGGTGCGGCGATGATGCCGAGGAGCGGCGCGCCGCCCGCCATGAGCGCGATGTTGACGGCATATTCGTCACGGCCAGCGATGAATTCGCGCGTACCGTCGAGTGGGTCGACGAGGAAATAGTCGGCGTCCGGGGGCAGCGGCTTCGGCGGCGCCGCCTGTTCCTCCGAAATAATCGGCAGCGCTGGTGCCAGGCGCATCAGGCCGTCGCGGATGGCCGCTTCCGCCGCCAGGTCGGCATGGGTCACCGGGGAGCCGTCGGCCTTGCGCTGGACGCCGCCTTTGCTGGCCTCCTCTCGGATTACACGCGCTGCGTGTACGCCGATCGCGGTCAGCGCCTCCATCAGCCCGGTGCATGCGGCAGTATCCAGTTTAGGCAAGGGCCACTCCTAGCAACCCGGAGCAGCCGGCGGGTCGACGGCTTTTGCCGGTGACGCCCGGCCAGTGGTATGGTTGCCGAATCGCGCGTGCTGTGACACCCAGGGGGTGAATCCCGTCTGCGCGGAGCCTTTCATGTCCGGTCCTACTACTTCCGGTCCCCTTGCGCTCGGCGCTCTCGACCTTGCGGCGCTGCTGTGCTCGCGCGTTTGTCACGATCTGATCAGCCCGGTGGGCGCCATCGTCAATGGCCTTGAAGTTCTCGACGAGGACAAGGACGAAGAAACGCGAACATTTGCTCTCGACTTGATCAAGAAGAGCGCGCACGTGGCTTCGGCCAAGCTGCAGTTTTGCCGTCTTGCCTTCGGGGCGGCCGGATCGGCGGGGGCGCAGATCGAAACCGGCGATGCGGAGAAGGTGGCGCGCGGCCTCCTGGAAGACGAAAAGATCAAGATCGTCTGGAACCTGCCGCGCGAGTTGAAGCCGAAGAACCAAGTAAAGCTTTTGTTGAACATGTTGCTCGTTGGCGTCGGCGCCATTCCGCGCGGGGGAACGATCACGGTCGATCCGGCCGAAGGCGGGCCGGGCTACCGCATTACCTCGTCCGGTGTTAACGCGCGTTTGACTCCGACCACCACGGAATTGCTCATCGGCAGCCCGAGCCAAACCGTCGATGCCCACGGCATCCAGCCTTTCTATACGGGCATCCTGGCGCGCGATTGCGGGTTTACCATCGGGGGCGTGGTCGAAGGCGAGACGGTGGTCGTCACGGCCCGCTGACGGCACGGATTGCCGGCCCAAGTCAGCGGATCGCCCGCACAAGTAAAGCCGGCCAAGCAATGCTTGCCCAACGGCCGTTCTTATGGGCTTGGCGCAACCGAAATTAAACGCTTTTACCAACAGAGTGGATCGGTCAGATCAGGCGCGGCGGGCCTGGTGACCAAGGCGCGCGCCTTTGCGCGCTTTGCAGCGATATGAGTGCACGTGATGCTTGTGCTGCGCGTACAAGCGCGGGCGGCGACGAGGGCGCCTCTTCATGGACGACCTGCTTCGCGAGTTCCTGACCGAGACCAGCGAGAATCTCGACCGCGTTGACGCCGAGCTCGTGCGCTTCGAGCGCGAGCCCAACAACGTCGAAATCCTGGGCAACATCTTTCGCCTCGTCCATACGGTCAAGGGCACCTGCGGCTTTCTTGGACTGCCCCGCCTCGAGCGGTTGGCCCATGCGGCGGAAACCCTCATGGGCAAATTCCGCGACGGCATGCCGGTCACCGCGGAAGCCGTCACCGTCATTCTTTCCACGATCGATCGCATCAAGGTCATCCTCGACCAGCTCGAAGCGAAGCAGAAGGAGCCCGACGGCAGCGATGGCGACCTGATCGACGATCTTGGCCGCCTGGGGCTGAAGACCAAGCCGCCGCCGCGGCCGGCCCCGCGCGAGAAGCTTGAAGAGCCCGAGCAACTCGAAGCGCCCGACCGAGCCGTATCCCATCGCTCCGACGACGAGCGCGGCGATCGCGTCGCCAGTCATTCGATCCGCGTCAACGTCGATACGCTCGATTATTTGATGACGACGGTCTCAGAGCTGGTGCTCACGCGCAACCAGCTCCTCGAGATCGTGCGCCGGCACGAGGATTCCGACTTCAAGGTGCCGTTGCAGCGGCTTTCGAATGTGACCGCCGAGCTGCAGGAAGGCGTGATGAAGACGCGCATGCAGCCGATCGGCAACGCGTGGCAAAAGCTTCCGCGCGTCGTGCGCGACCTCTGCGCCGAACTCGACAAGGATATCGACCTGGAGATGCACGGCGCCGAGACCGAACTCGACCGCCAAGTGCTGGAATTGGTCAAGGATCCGCTCACGCACTTGGTGCGCAATTGCGCCGACCACGGCATCGAAAGCGCCGCCCAACGCGTTGCGGCGGGCAAGCCCGCAGCGGGGACCATCCGGCTCACCGCCTTCCATCAGGGCGGACACATCATCATAGAGATCGCCGACGACGGGCGCGGCCTCGATGTCGCGCGCATCCGGGCAAAAGCGATCGAGCAGGGGCTCGCCAGCGAAGCCGACCTTGCTGCCAAGTCCGATGCGGAAATCTGCAATTTCATCTTTGTTCCCGGCTTCTCCACCGCCACGCGCATCACCAGCATTTCCGGCCGCGGTGTCGGCATGGATGTGGTGCGCGCCAACATCGAGCAGATCGGCGGCACGGTCGATTTGCAATCGGATCCCGGCGCCGGCACCAAGTTCACCATCAAGATTCCGCTCACCCTCGCCATCGTCTCCGCGCTGATCATGGAGTCGGGCGGCGAGCGCTTCGCCATTCCGCAGATTTCCGTGCTTGAGCTGGTACGCGCCAGCAGCGGCGGCGAGCATCGCATCGAACACATCAAGGACGCACCGGTGCTGCGTCTGCGCAACAAGCTGTTGCCGCTGCTTTATCTCAAGAGCGTGTTACAGCTCGGCAGTGCCGACGGCCAGGACGGCTTCGTCGTCGTCACCCAGGTCGGCAGCCAGATTTTCGGCATCGTGGTCGACAGCGTTTTTCATACCGAGGAAATCGTCATCAAGCCGATGTCCTCGAAGTTGAGCCACATAGCGGCGTTCTCCGGCACTACCATCCTGGGCGACGGCTCGGTGATCATGATCATCGATCCGAAGGGCATCGCGCAGGCGCTCGGCCGTGTCGCGCAATCGGCGCGCGACGACGGCCCGGATCGGGACGATCGCGAGGAAGCGTGGGCCGACGATGTGGTCTCGCTACTCGTGTTCCGCGCCGGTTCGCACCAGCCGAAGGCCGTGCCGTTGTCGCTGGTCACGCGGCTCGAAGAGATCGATTCCCGCAAGATCGAGATCTCCGACGGACGCCATCTGGTGCAATACCGCAATCAGCTTATGCCGCTGCTGCGCATCGACACGAAGTCGAATCTCAAACAGGAGGGTGCGCAGCCGATCCTGGTCTTCTCCGACCGCGGCCGCTCCATGGGCCTCCTCGTCGACGAGATCGTCGATATCGTTGAGGACCGGCTCAACATCGAAGTGGCGAGCGAGCAGCCGGGCGTGCTCGGCTACGCGGTGGTCAAGGGCAACGCGACTGAGATCATCGACATCGGCCATTTCCTGCCGCAGGCGTTCGCCGACTGGTTCCGCCGCCGCGAATTGTCGACCGATCAGCTGCAGCGCAGAGTGCTCCTGGTCGATGACTCGGCCTTCTTCCGCGACATGCTCGCGCCGCTCATCAAGGCCGCCGGCTGCCAAGTCGTCGCCGTCGCATCGGCCGCGGAGGCGCTCGACGCGCTGAAATCAGAGAAGCGCTTCGATCTCGTCGTTACCGATATCGAGATGCCGGAAATGGATGGCTTCGCGCTTGCCGAAGCGCTGCGCGCCATGCCGAGCACCGCGCATCTGCCGGTCATCGCCATTACCGCCATGGTCTCGGCCGACGCCGTCGAGCGCGGACGCGAAGCCGGGTTCCACGACTTCGTCGCCAAGTTCGACCGTACCGGATTGATCGCGGCCATCAAGGAGCAGGACTCCGACATCGAGCGGGCAGCGTGACGGCGATGGACGACAACCTGCAGCTCACCGATTACGTCACGTTCACGACCGCCGAGCAGATATTCGGCCTGCCGATCGCGCGCGTGCAGGAGGTCTTTCGGCCCACCCGGATCACGCGCGTGCCGCTCGCCGGCGCGCAGATCGCGGGCGTGCTCAATCTGCGCGGCCGCATCGTCACCGCGATTGATATGCGCAGCCGCCTCGGTCTGCCGGTGCGCGAGGGGGATGCGGCGCCGATGGCGATCGGAATTGAATCCCGGAGCGAGTCGTTTGGACTTCTGGTCGATGCTCTTGGCGAGGTGCTCAGGCTGTCCGACGGCGACATCGAGGCCAACCCGGTCAACCTTGACCGCAAGCTCGCCGGCGTCTCCGCCGGCGTGCACCGGCTCGATGGTCAGCTGTTGGTCGTGCTCGACGTCGACCGCGTACTCGACGCCGGCACCGAAGCGGCGGCGGCGTGATGGGGCAGCATTGAAGGTACGCAAGGCAAGCAAAATCGAGGCGGCTTTGCCCGCACAGTGAAGAACAGTGAGGACGCAATGAAGACGTGCTTGGTTGTCGATGACTCCAGTGTCATCCGCAAGGTGGCGCGGCGCATACTCGAAGGGCTCGACTTCCTGATTGGGGAAGCCGAGAACGGCGAGGAAGCAATCGAGTCGTGTCAAAAGAATATGCCGGACGCAATCCTGCTCGATTGGAACATGCCGAAAATGGACGGCTATGAGTTCCTGCGGGCGCTGCGCCGACTGCCCGGCGGCGACCGGCCGAAGGTCGTGTTCTGCACGACGGAGAACGATGTCGCGCACATTGCGCGGGCGCTGCATGCCGGCGCCAACGAGTACATCATGAAGCCATTCGACAAAGAGATCGTCGAGGCGAAGTTTCAGGAAGTCGGACTGATCTAGCGGCCGCTGCGGCAGCCGGATGAGGCCGCCGGTTTCGGAAGTCTGCGTGCAAGAAGTTCCAGTCGCATGAATACTGCCCTTGTAGCCGCGCGTGCTGCCCCCGCCTCGGAGCGGCCGATCCGCGTGATGATCGTGGACGACGCCATCGTCGCGCGCAGCATCGTGACGCGCTGGGTCGAGGCAGAGCCGGACATGAAAGTCGCGGCGTCGCTGCGCACCGGAAGGGAAGCGCTCGACAACGTCGAGGCCGCCGATCCCGACGTTGTCCTGCTCGACGTCGAAATGCCCGAACTTGATGGTATTACGGCGCTGCCGCTGCTGCTCGGCAAAAAGCGCGACCTTGTCGTCATCATGGTCTCGACGCTCACGCGGCGCAGCGCCGAGCTGAGCCTGCGCGCGCTCGCACTGGGTGCGACCGACTATGTGCCAAAGCCGGAGACCACCTACGAGGCCATGACTTCGGCCGCGTTCCGCCGCGAGCTGATCGACAAAGTCCGCGGCCTTGGGCGCAAACGCTTGGCGGCGCGCAAATCGGCTCCGGCTTCGCCATCCGAAGAAAGACTACCGCCGCGCGGTCACGCGCCGCTGCCACGCGCGTCCGAGACCGTACAACGCCGTGCCGATGCCGGCGGAGTTTCCTTGCGGCCGTTCGCCCTCGCTACGCCGCGCGCGCTGTTGATCGGCTCCTCGACCGGCGGTCCACAGGCGCTCACCGTCCTGGTTGAAAAGCTGCCCGCGGCGATCGATCGCGCACCGATGTTGATTACGCAACACATGCCGCCGACTTTCACCGCGGTGCTGGCCGAACATTTAAGTCGCGCCGCTGGCAGGGGCGTGCACGAAGCCGAGCATGGCGAGCCGGTTCTTGCCGGCGGCATCTACTTGGCGCCGGGGGCCCGTCATATGCGGGTCGTGCGCGAGGGTGGCGTCGTCAAGATCGCGCTCGGCGACGATCCGCCGATCAATTTCTGCAAGCCGGCGGTCGATCCCTTGTTTTCTTCCGCGGCGGAGATTTGGGGATCGGCCTCGCTTGGGCTCGTTCTCACCGGCATGGGCAATGACGGCACGCGCGGCGCCGCCGACATCGTCGCCGCCGGCGGCAGCGTCATCGCGCAGGACGAGGCGACCAGCGTTGTCTGGGGTATGCCGCGATCCGTCGCCCAGGCCGGTTTGTGCTCGGCCGTTCTTCCGCTCAACCAGATTGCCCCCAAAATACTTGGCCTATTTTCGGGAGACCGGTCGTGACGCCGCTCGACTATGATTACTTGCGCAATTGCCTCAAGCAGCGCTCGGGTCTGGTGCTCACGGCCGACAAGCAATATCTGGTCGAGAGTCGGCTCCTTCCCGTTGCGCGCAAGGCCAGCCTCGTCAATCTCACAGCGCTCGTGAACCAACTCAAGCGCGGCGACGAAGCGTTGATGACGGCGGTCGTCGAGGCGATGGCGACCAACGAGTCATTCTTCTTTCGCGACAAGGTGCCGTTCTATCACTTCACCTCGATTATCATGCCGGCGCTCATTTCCGCGCGCCGCAACACGCGCACCATCCGTATCTGGTGCGCCGCCGCCTCGATCGGCCAGGAGCCGTATTCGCTGGCAATGTGCCTGAAGGAGATGGAGGCTGACCTCGCCGGCTGGCGCATCGAGTTGCTCGCCAGCGATCTTTCCGGCGAAGTGCTGGAAAAGGCGCGGCAGGGCCTCTACACCCAGTTCGAAGTGCAGCGCGGTCTGCCAATCCAGTTTTTGGTCAGATATTTCAAACAAACACGCGAGCTCTGGCAGATCGCGCCGGAAATCCGCGCCATGGTCAAATTCCGGCAGATCAACCTGCTGTCGGATTTTTCCCATCTGGGAATTTTCGATCTGATCTTCTGCCGCAACGTGCTGATCTACTTCGATCCGCAGACCAAGGTCGATGTGCTCGATCGGCTGGCGTGGGCTACGGCAAGCGACGGCTATCTGGTGCTCGGTGCGGCGGAGACTGTCGTTGGCTTGACCGAAAGCTTCAAGGTCGTGGGTGAGAAGCACGGCCTCTATGCGCCCAATGCGCGGTCACCCAGGCCGTCTTTACCGAGCGCAGGCAAGCCCCCATCCCGTCTCGTTGCGGTCAATGGCGGGCGGTAGCGGTCCTCGCCCAAAGGGCAGGGGAGACCGAAGTCCGTGTAATGAAAAACCCCGGCCGTGAGGCCGGGGTTTTCCACTCACTCGGTCATCCCCCGCACAAAACTCAGGCGGAAATCTTGGCCTCGTCTTCGCTCGGCTGACGCAGCGCGGAACCGCGGCCTCGCTCGACGGTTTCGATCAGGCGGAGATTTTCGCCTCTTCCTCCGCCGGCTCGCGCAGCACATAGCCGCGGCCCCAGACGGTCTCGATGTAGTTCTTGCCGCTCGACGCATTGGCGAGCTTTTTGCGCAGCTTGCAGATGAACACGTCGATGATCTTCAGTTCCGGCTCGTCCATGCCGCCATAGAGGTGGTTGAGGAACATTTCCTTGGTCAGCGTGGTGCCCTTGCGGAGCGAGAGCAGCTCCAGCATCTGATATTCCTTACCGGTCAGATGCACGCGGGCGGCCGCGACCTCGACCGTCTTGGTGTCGAGATTGACCACCAGATCGCCGGTCTGGATGACCGACTGGGCGTGGCCTTTCGACCGCCGGACGATGGCGTGGATGCGCGCCACCAGCTCGTCCTTGTGGAACGGCTTGGTCATATAGTCGTCGGCGCCGAAGCCGAGACCCCTGACCTTGTCCTCGATGCCGGCAAGCCCGGACAGGATAAGGATCGGCGTCTTCACCTTGGAGACGCGAAGCGTCCTCAGAACTTCAAATCCCGACATATCGGGCAGGTTCAGGTCGAGGAGGATGATGTCGTAATCGTAGATCTTACCCAGATCGATCCCTTCCTCGCCGAGATCGGTCCGGTAGACGTTGAAGCTCTCAGACTTGAGCATCAGCTCAATCGATTGCGCGGTGGCGCTATCGTCTTCAATCAGCAATACGCGCATGCCGGTTCCCTCTCCCTCGCCGCGCGGGCTCAACGTTGGCGCGCCGATATGGCGGCCCCTGGAAAGCGCCCAAGAAGAAACTGATTCGAAACACTAGCGGCGTTATGGTTAACAAAACCTGATTCCCTCGCGCAAGACCCTCCTTGGCAAAATCTGATGATTTGCCTTAAGGCTTTGCCGGACATTGGTTTTTTCGCCAGAGTGACGTTCATGTTTCACTTTAACTTGTGGCTCTAACCGATTCAAAGGACTCACCCTTCCTTGCGGTGGGGCGAGGCTCCATTGGCCCGAAGGACGACCCCCCGATGATTAATGCCCCGGGTAAACAAGCAATTAAGAAGATGGTTTAAAAGAAACCATTTATGCGCTGCTGCGGCGGTAGAAAGGCACGCCACGAAAATGACGCGCCACAATTGGGCGGGGTTACGCTCCATGCTCGTGAGGCAGGCGGGCCCTGCAGATAGTCAAGGTTGATGGGCTGTTACGGCCTTCTTCTGCGTGCTCACCTCAGCCTAAACCAGTCCCGATCTCGGTCATTTCGTCGCTCCGATCAGCTTGCAAATGCCGATTCGGGGCTTTTTTGAGTCAGGACAATAGGGAATCTGCGCCTGAGTAACAAAGAGGCAACCGGCCTGGCAGCAGGATACCGTCCAGTGGCAGACGCCCGGCCGGCTTGGAAACCGAACGCTAACGATATCCGTGGCACAGTCGGGTCAATTGGGGCGCCGCGCGCCCCGCCCCTGATCCGCCCGTGGGGGGATAAGGCAGGGATAGGGCCGGGCTGCGGGGCCCGACCGGCGCCATGATTTTCGGCTTCGGGGAGTAGAGTTGATGAAGTCCCGTGACACGCTCATTCGCCTGAAGAAATTTCAGGTCGACGAAAAGCGTCGCAAGGTTGCACAGATTGAGGCGATGATCGCCGAGTTCGATCGCATGGCGGCCGACCTGGAGCGCGAAATCAAGGTCGAGCAGGACCGCGCTGGGATCCACGATCCCGCGCATTTTGCCTATCCGACCTACGCCAAGGCGGCGATCACGCGGCGCGAGAACCTCAAGCGCTCGGCCGACGAACTGCGCGTGCAGCTCGAGGACGCCAAGCTGGCGTTGGGCGAGGCCGGCGACGAGCTCAAGAAGGTCGAGCTGCTCGAAGAGCGCGACCAGATGCGTGAGCGCGAGGCGGAAACCGCCGCCGAACAGGCTGCCGTCGACGCCTTGGGCTTGATGCGCGCCCGCGGCGGCGCTGCGACCTAGTCCACATTCCGGACAACATCCGCCGATCCCCGCGTCAGCGGGGAGGCGCTGTCATATTCTCCTTTGTGTGGGGATAAGCGGCTCGGTTTGCGGCGTTTCACTCTCGACGAGTGGCTGCTTCCGCGGCGATAATCGGCCCGGGGGCGTCCCCGGGGGCCAACGACCGCGATGATGACGCAGGCAGAGCTCGTCTGGCTGCTGGCAGCCGTCGCCAAGGGCGATCGCGCTGCGTTCGAGCGGCTTTACGTCGCAACTCGCGCGAAGCTTTACGGCGTTCTGCTGCGCATCCTGGGCAGCGCTGGCTTGGCCGACGAGGTCCTGAAGGAAACCTACCTGAGGATCTGGAACATGGCGGCCAAGTTCGATCCCACGACGGCCAGCCCGATCACCTGGATGGTGGCGATCGCGCGCAATCGCGCCATCGACATCGTGCGCAAGAGTGGCAATGTGCTGATTGACGAAACGCCGGAAGCGTTGACCGCAGCAGAAGCGCCGCCGCCGCTCGCCCGCCGCGACATGACCGAAGAACTAAAAAAGCTTCTCGCCTGCTTGGGCCGGCTCGATCCGGAAAAGCAGCGCATCGTGCTGCTGGCCTATTACAGCGGCTGGAGCCGCGAGCAGCTTGCGGAAAAGCTCGATATTCCGGTGAACACGATCAAGACTTGGCTGCGCCGCTCTCTGCTTGAGATCCACGCGTACATGGGAGGCTAAGCCAGGCTGCGCCGGCAACACATTGGGATTTGGCTGACGGCTTTCGGCTCTAGGAGACGATGACGTTTCAACCGTAGTTGCGTGAGGGTACGATGTACGACGAGGATCAGGACGCGCTTGCCGCCGAATACGTTCTCGGCACGCTGTCCATCGAGGAGCGTGGCCATGCCGAGGCGCTGCTTCTGATCGATACCGTTTTTGTTGAACTCGTGCACCAGTGGGAGCGCCGGCTTGGTGAACTCAATGTCATGGTGGAATCGGTCGAGCCGCTGGCGGACCTGTGGGAGAAGATCAAGCCGGATATCGGGACCGTCCCGGCGAGCGACAAAGTGCCGTTGGCGCCGATCGATCCGACGCCAATGACGAAGGCGGAGACTACAGCCACGGTGCAAACGGGCGTGCAGGAATCCTCCTTGCTCGATGCCCTTGCTTCGAAGCTCCTGCCGCCGGAAGCAGCGGCCGACGTGACGGCGGAAACCAAATCGACCAGCGGCTGGCTGAGCGGTCCGTCGCTCTCGCCAGCAACGCCGACGGTAGAGCGCGGTACCGACGCGTTTTATCTGGCGCGCCGCGTCCGCCTCTGGCGCGTCACGGCGCTTGCCGCGGGAGTCCTCGCGCTGCTGCTCGCCGCCTTTATCGCGCTGTCGCAAGTCGCCCCTGGACTCTTCTCGGCTCTTGGATTCGGCATGCCGGGTCTATTCGCGGCAGCGCCGACGCCGACGGAGCCGCCCGCCAGCCAGCTCGTCGCCGTGCTACAGCACGAACCAACGTCGCCGGCATTTCTGCTGACGGTCGATCCGGAAAAGCGGAGTCTGACCGTGCGCAGGATTTTGGCCAAAGCCGGAGCAGGCCACAGCTACGAGCTATGGATCATCCCGCAAGGGTCTTCTCAACGGCGGTCGCTCGGCATTGTCGGCGACGACGAATTCACCCAGCGGCCGCTTCCGGCCAATGTCGATCCGGGCGTCCTGCTGAGCGCGAGCTATGAAATTTCTTACGAGCCGGTCGGCGGGTCAACGAAGGGCGCGCCGAGCGGTCCGATCCTGTTCACCGGCAAGATGGTGCAGTCGGTGCCGGCGCCACAGCCGCCGCAGAAGTGACGGGGTGCTTCAGCCTGAGAGCCGGCGTCAATGAACGGTCGGGATGTGCCCGCTCATGACCGTCGGCTGGCCGGCTTTGACCAGAGGTGCGGTGCCGAGGTCGAGCGCGCTCACGCGGGAGAAAATGCCGACCGCGGCGACCAGGATGGCGCAGGCAAGGCCGACGACGACGATGCGCAAATGCGTGCCGCGGTCCGCGGTGTACATGGAATGGTTCATAACCACCTCCCGGTCTCTTGCCGATTCGTCGCGGCAACCGGGCTCAAGGTTCACTTCATCCAACTAATTGGATACGCGGACTCACTTGCAAAACGCCGATTCGCCGAAGCTTGATCGCCCGTGATAACGGGTGAACGGCGGCTTGGTTGCGCGAGTCATCCGCTAGCGCGGATTCGTGCTAGACCTTCGCTAATTCGAGGGAGCGAGAGATATGAGCGACATTAAATCGGAACTTGCCCCCACGGGCATTCTTCGCGCCGGCATCAATATGAGCAATTTCCTGCTGGTGACCGGAAAGACGGCGTCCGGGGACCCCCAAGGGGTGGCTCCCGACATGGCGGCTGAGATTGCCCGGCGGCTAGGGGTGCCGGTGAAGTACGTGCAATTCGAGCGCCCTTCCAAGCTCGCCGATGCGGCCGGCAGCAACGCCTGGGACATCGGCCTGATCGGCGCCGAACCGCAGCGGGCGGAGAAAATCACCTTCACGGTAGCGTACTGCGAGATCGAGGCGACCTACCTGGTGCAGCCGAATTCGCCGTTTCAGTCGGTGGGCGACGTCGACCGTGCCGGCGTGCGCATCGCCGTCCGGCGCGGCGCCGCCTACGACCTCTGGCTCGAGCGCAACATCAAGCACGCCAGGGTGCTGCGCTCGGACTCGGCGGAAGGCCCGCTCGATCAGTTCATCGCCGAGAAGCTTGAAGCGCTTGCCGGATTGCGGCCGGGCCTGTTGGGCGACGTGAAGAAAGTCCCCGGCGGCAAGATTCTGCCCGGCAATTTCATGACGGTGCAGCAGGCGATCGGCACGGAGAAAAAGAACGCAGCCGGCGCGGCTTTTCTGGCCGCGTTCGTCGCCGAGGCAAAGCAATCGGGGTTTGTCGCCAAGCTGATCGAGCGCCACCACGCAACCGGCCTCTCGGTCGCGCCGTAGCGAACTGTCCAACAATGTGCTTCAGCAAGTCCGTTCGTCGCCTCGCTCTGCCCGCCGCCGTGACGGCAATCCTTGCTGCCATGCCCTCGCTCACCTGCGCCGAAGGGATTCAAGCCGGACTATGGAAAATCACCGCGATCATTGAGACCGGCGGCATGACCGGGCCGCCGCGCGACACGTTCAAGTGCCTCACGGCGGAACAGGTCAAGGACTTGCCGGCGACGTTCTCGCCGCAAGCCACCACGATCAACTCCATCTGCGCGCCGCTCGAGCGCACATTCGACGGCGAGAAGCTGAACTTTCATCTGATATGCAAAGGGCAGCTCGACATGGAGCTGACCGGTGCGTTCGACTTCGACAGCCCGCGCCACTACACCGGGACAGTGGAGGCCAAGGCTTCCATGGCGGGCCAGACGATGCCCGGATCGGTGCAAAAGCTCGACGCCCAGTGGGTGTCGGAGTGCAAATGATCGCGCTGCACGTGTCGGCTATGCGCACTTCGCTGTTTGCTGCGTTGGTCGCGGTGCTCGGAACGCACGGCGCCGGCGCACAAGAGCGCCCGGCCGCCTTCGTCGATGCCGCGACCGTGGTGCCCGGGCTCGTCGTCGAGATGCGCTATGCCGGATCGCACAATTTCGTCGGGCTGCCGATCGACGGCTATGAGGCGCCCCATTGTCTGCAGACGCGGGCGGCCGCCAACGCGCTGGCCGATGTGGCGCGCGATCTCAGCTCCCGCGGCCTCGTCATCAAGGCGTTCGACTGCTACCGGCCGACGCGGGCGGTGGCGAATTTCGTGCGCTGGGCGCGCGACCTCAAAGACCAGAAAATGAAGGCCGAATTCTATCCCAACGTCGACAAACGAACCCTGTTCCGCGACGGCTATATCGCCACGCAATCGGGCCACTCGCGCGGCTCGACCATCGATCTGACCTTGGCGCAGGCGGACGGCCAAGAACTCGACATGGGCACGCCATTCGACTTCTTCAGTCCGAAATCATGGACGGCCGATCCGAGCGTCAGCGCCGAAGCGCACAAGAACCGCATGCTGCTCGCAGCCGCGATGCGCCGCCGCGGTTTCCGCGGCTACGATAAGGAATGGTGGCACTTCACGCTGCGCGGCGAGCCGTTCCCGGACACGTATTTCAATTTTGTCGTGAAGTGATTTGCCTTCTCAGAAGGAGAGGGCGCTCACAGCCCCAAATAAAACTTCTTGATCAAATCGTTGTTGTTGAGTTCGTCGGTCGAGCGGCCCTCGAAGGCGATCTTGCCGTGCACGATGACGTAGCCGCGGTCGGCGATGCGGATCGCCTGATTGAAGTTCTGCTCGGCCATCAGCACAGTGAGTTGATAGCGCTGTTTCATCTCGTTGATCGCGTCGATGGTGCGGCTCACGAGGATTGGCGCCAGGCCGACCGACGGCTCATCGACCAGGAGAATCTTCGGCGCCAGCATGAGCGCGCGGCCGAGCGCGAGCATCTGCTGCTCGCCGCCGCTCATGCTGCCGGCAAGCTGCGCGCGCCGTTCGGCAAGCCGCGGGAAGGTCTCGAAGCAGACCTCAAGGTTGCGCTTGAGCTCGAGCCGCGCGGTGGGGCGGAAAGCGCCGAGCAGGAGATTTTCCTCAACCGTCAGCTTGGGAAACAGCCGGCGCCCCTCCGGCACCAGCGCAATGCCGAGATCGACGATTTCCTCCGTGGTGCGGCCGGTCAGGTCGTGATGAATGCCTTCGATCTCGGCGACGATGCTGCCGGCGCTTGGCCGCACCATGCCCATGATGCATTTCATCAGCGTAGACTTGCCGTTGCCGTTGGTGCCAAGGAGCACGACGGTCTCGCCGCCATCGACCTTGAGCGACACGTCGTCGATCACGCGGACCGCGCCGTAGGCGGCATGGATGCCGGAAAGCGTGAGGCTATTAGCCAAGGTAAGCCCTCTCCACTTCCGGATCGCGCATGACCGCTTCGGGCAGGCCGTCGGCGATCTTGCGGCCGGATACCAGCACCACGAGGCGGCGCGAAAAGCTCATCACCGCGCGCATGATGTGCTCGATGAGGATGATGGTGACGCCCTGCTCGTTGAGACGAACGAGCAGCGTCAGAATGTCTTCGATCTCCGAGTGGGTCAGCCCCGCCATGGCTTCGTCGGCGATGAGAAGCTTCGGCTCGGCCGCCATGGCGCGCGCCAGTTCGAGTTTGCGCATCTCCACCTGGGTTAGATCGCGGGGCAGGTGGTGCGCCTTCTCTTCGAGGCCCACCTCGCGAAGAAGTCCGTGGCAATGTTCCTCGATTTGCCGCGTGGAGTGATGGGAGCGCGCTTCGACCGTGTAGAGCCGGGGGATGCGCACGTTGTCGAGGAGGCTGAGGCTGGCGAACGGCCGCGGCAGCTGGAAGCTGCGGGACAATCCGAGATGCGTGCGCTGATGTGCCGCGAGCCCGTCGATCGGGCGTCCGTCGAAGCGCACGGAGCCTTCCTCGTTGCGCAGCGTGCCGCAGATGCAGTTGACCAGCGTGCTTTTGCCGGACCCGTTCGGCCCGATCAGGCCGACGCGCTCGCCAGGCGCAACCGACAGAGAAATATTTTCGAGCGCGACGAAGCCGCCAAACCGCTTGCCGAGACCGTCGACCACGAGAAGCGATGCCGTCGCGACGGTAGTCGGTTGGTGCTCAGTTTGGGGCATCTGCAAGTCGTCGATTTGTGATGAGGCCGCACAGAACGCCGGCCGCATGAGTGCAGACGGATATGACGGTCAACGAGAAAGACGAGTAAGCAATCGCAGCCTGCCCGGCGACGGCTCCGAAGAAGGGAAACAAAAAGAGCCAACGCCGGTCGATGGCCCATCCACGCGCCAGCGCGGCGAAAAACAAGAAGGCCCAAAAGAACAGAGCAATCCACTCGGCAGTACCGCCTTGATACATCAAAAAATACATCGGCAGCAGGTTAATAATGTAGATGATCGTGAACAGGGGAGGCTCTGCCAGGGCAGCCGAAGTGGTCCGGCGATCCCGAACGAGCCCGACTATCCCATTAGGCGCAATGATCACGAAATCCACCAACAGGAGGCCTACAATGAGCAGATTTGCTGCCGACGATATTGTCACGGTCGCGACCTGTTGCAGCGAACCGAGCATGATGGCGCCGATCAGCGGCCCAACCCAGCTCGTGGTACCGCCGATCAGCGGCATCGCGATCGAGTTGACCGCGTAATCTAGCCCAAACGTGGAATCCGGCTGCAGATAGCCGATGTAATAGGGATAAGGCGCGCCCGCCATTCCCATCAATGCGCCCGAGATCGTGGTGGCGATCAGCTTGAGCCGCAGCGTCGGCACGCCGGAGGCTTCGGCCGCCAACTCGTCGTCGCGGATCGTGGCGAAGCCGTAGCCGAGCCGCGAGCGCTCGATCAGCCGCGCGATCGTGAGCGCGGCGATGGCAAGCAGCAGCATGATCAAGAACAAATATCTGATGTAGCTGCCGATCAGCGGGTAGGCCTCAGGCCGTAAGACATATGCGCCGCGCGAGCCGCCGACGTAATCCCAGTTGACTACCAGTGTCTGCAGAACGACGGCAAGGGCCAGCGTCGCAATGGCGAAAAAAGCCCCGCGCAGCCTCAGCGTCAGATAACCCATGCCGAACCCGACCACGGCGGACACGGCGCCGCCGAACAGCAGCAGGAAGGGCATGGGCATCCGATAGAGATCGTGTTCGGTGATGAACTTGTAGATCGCGACGGTCGAATAAGCGCCCAAGGCGAAAAAGGCCGCCGTCCCGAAGTTCACGTAGCCGCAATAGCCGCCGAGAATATTCCACGCCGTCGATAGCACGACGTATTGCAGCACCACGTAGCCGGCATAGAACGCGTAGTCGTTGCCAAGGCCCACGGCGGCGCCGAACACAACGGCCCCGACGGCGAGGCAAATCAGGAAAAAAGGCAGGGTTCGCACGCCTCACCGCCCCAGCAAGCCCGCCGGCCGCACCGCCAGCGTCAGCAGGAGAAATCCGAACGACACGGCCGGCGCCCAGGACGGACCGTAGAACGTCGAGGTCAGGCTCTCGACGACGCCGATCAGCATAGCGGCGATCACGGCGCCCGGCAGGCTGCCCATGCCGCCGAGCACGCAGATGGCGAAGATGCGGCCGATATAGTCGCGGCCCACGGACGGCTCTACCGGTTGGATGATGATCAGGAAGGCGCCCGCCAGCGAGGCCGTGGCGATCGAAATGCCGAACGCGATGCGTTTAATGCGGGTCGGGTCTATGGCCAACAGCCGCAGCGCCAGTTGATCCTGCGCCACCGCCATGATGGCGCGGCCGATGAACGTGCGCGTGAGCAAGAGTTGCAGGCACGCGATCAGCAACAGCGATACCAGGCACGGCACCAGGATGCGCAGCGGCATATCGATGAATCCGAAATGCAAGGTGGGGCCGATATAGGGCGCCTGGACGTAGCGGTAATCGACGCCGAAATAGAGCACGAGCGATACTTCGGTGATGAACAAGAGCCCGAAGAAGAAAGCGAGCCCGCGCAGCGATTCCTGTCCGCGCCGCTCGAATGCGACGTAGTAGATCTGATAGATGCCGGCGCCGAGCGCGTAGAACGCGGGAATGACGACGATGCTGGTGAGGATCGGATCAAACCCGAAATGCGAATTGATAATGTAGGCGATGTAGGAGCCGAGGATGACGAAGGCCGGGTGGGCGATATTGACGATGTCGAGAATGCCGAAAGAGATCGAAATGCCACAGGTGACCGCGGCGTAGAAGCCGCCGATCAAGAGACCAGAGATGATGGCATTGATGAGAAGATCGAACGAAAAGATCATTACTCGGTACCCGGCCCGATGCGAGTGTGCAGGAAGCGTCCCGGCTTGGCTAGACGAAAAAATTGCCCGTGCCACGGGTTAAGCTGCCGCAGGCCTTTTGCGCGCCAGGTGGGCCGATTATGCGAGCAGCGTGGGCCGTTTCCCGGCACTTCTCGCGAGGCGGCTTTGCGGAAGCCGCTGGGGCCTCAATAACGACCCAGGCCGTCTAATGGACGACGAGTCTCCCGAGCGCCCTCAGCCAGCCCTGGGGGACGGCGGCAGCCGTAAGGCGAAGTATCTTGAGCGAGTGGAGATTGGCCAAAGGCCACAACATCACGCGCGTTCGAAACCGGAGATAGGGCAGCAGAGCCACGATGGTGTCGATCGCCTGCTGCATGGACGCGAGATCTTTTCTTTTGACGGCGCGGAAATATTCGACGAGCAGAGTCTTCACAAATCGCGGGGCAATGTATTCGCGCACGAAATTTCCGTGAAGGGCTTGGACATTCTCAAAATTTCTAAGCAACTTTTGCACGTAGACGATGGCAGACCGCCTCATATGAGCGGTCTGGGAGCTCGAGGAGGAATAAATCCGCCACTGAGAGAGAGGTTCATCGAGAAAGACGTTGTTGTAACCGGCGCGGAATAGCCGCAGGAAGAAATCGTCATCCTCGTAGCCGCTCAGGTGTTCGTCGAATCCGTTGACCTTCTCGAATGCCTCTCGATTGATCAAGCAGGCTGAGGGGAGGACGAACATATTCTCTTTCAGACACTGCTCCAGCGAAGTTTTCGCCTGGTTCTTATCCAGTTTGCGCAGGAGACGGCGATTGATGAGACCGCCCGTTTCATCCACCTCATCGAGATCGCTCGATACCCAACCGAGCGGGATACCCCTGCGTCTGCGAAATGGTTTAATCAGCTGTTCCAGATGATGCCGATACCAGACATCGTCCTGGTCGAGAAGCGCGATCAGCGCGCTTTCCGAATGGCCGACGCCGAAATTGCGTGCCGACGATTGGCCGCCGTTGGGCTTATGCAGAAGTTTGATCAGCGGATGATCGGCCGCCGTTGGGCTTATGCAGAAGTTTGATCAGCGGATGATCGGCCGCCAAGCGTGCGACGATATCGGGTCCGTCGTCGGTCGAACCGTCATCGACGACGATCAGCTCACCGGGCAGCAGTGTCTGAGAAAGAACGCTTTGAATCGACTGCCCTATCCACTTCGCGCCGTTGTAAAGTGGTATGATGGCAGCGATCGATAGGTCGACGTTGCGGTCCTCATCGATGACCGAAAACCGCGAAGTCAGGTCGGTTCGCTGGTGCATAGCGGAGCAGCAATCAACACCGGAGCCCAAAGCAGGCTCCGAAGGGGTGCCAACGCAAACGCTGAACTCGTAAGGCGACCGTCTACAATTCCCCCCGGTCGCCCTGGGGCCTGGGTATTCAGGTAATCTCTAACCCTGCGTGTTGGTCAATGACTGGCGGGAACGTTGTCCACAGCCGAAAGTAGTAAAGCGCAAGGTGTGTCGTGGAGAGCACAGGTGTGCGGCCGCCTCCAAAAGAGCACGGTGCAATGCAACAAAAACGCGGCTAGCCTCCGCCGATCGCAACTATGGGCGCTGCGAGCCGGCCGGATTGCAGTGATGGGTCCATTAGACGCCACCGAACGATCGATCGACCAGCGGCCGCTGAGCCTCAGGCGGCTCGAGGCCGAGTCCATTGAGATACTGCGCGAGGTCGTGGCCGAGCTGAAGAAGCCGGTGATGCTCTACTCGATCGGAAAGGACTCAAGTGTCCTTCTCCACTTGGCCATGAAGGCATTCCATCCGGCCCCGCTGCCGTTCCCGCTGCTGCACGTCGATACGACCTGGAAATTCCGCGACATGATTGCGTTTCGCGATGCCACCGCGCGGCGGCTTGGTCTCGACCTCATTGTCCACGTCAACGAGGAAGGCCTGCGCCGCGGCGTCAACCCGATTACGTCGGGCTCGGCGCTGCATACCGACATCATGAAGACGCAGGCGCTCAGGCAGGCGCTCGATAGGCACGGGTTCGACGCGGCTTTGGGCGGCGCACGGCGGGATGAGGAAAAGAGCCGGGCCAAGGAGCGCGTCTTTTCCTTCCGCTCCGCCGGGCACGGCTGGGATCCGCGCAATCAGCGGCCGGAGCTCTGGAACCTCTACAACACGCGGATCCGCCCGTCCGAGTCGATCCGGGTCTTTCCGCTGTCGAATTGGACCGAGCTCGACGTCTGGCAATACATTCGCCAGGAAAACATTCCCGTCGTTCCGCTCTATTTGGCCAAGGAGCGACCAGTTGTGGCGCGCGGCGGGGCCTTGATCATGGTTGACGACGAGCGGTTGCCGCTCGAGCACGGAGAAGAGCCGCAGCTCCGCCGGGTGCGCTTTCGCACGCTCGGGTGCTACCCGCTGACCGGCGCCATCGAGTCGGACGCTGACACCGTGGACGGCATCATCGCCGAGCTGGAAAGCGCCCGTGTTTCGGAGCGGCAGGGCCGGCTGATCGACAGCGACGAATCCGCGTCCATGGAAAAGAAAAAGCGGCAGGGCTATTTCTGATGCAAATGGCTGCCAAGCGCCCGCGCGAGACGGAGCGATCCAAGGATCTGCTCCGCTTCATCACCTGCGGTTCGGTCGACGACGGTAAATCCACATTGATCGGGCGCCTGCTGCACGATTCCAAGCTCATCCTTGAGGACCAACTCTCGAGCCTGATCAAGGATTCGGCGCAGCAGGGCGGCGCCGCCCAGGAGATCGATTTCGCACTGCTCGTCGACGGGCTCGAGGCCGAACGCGAGCAGGGCATTACCATCGACGTCGCCTACCGGTTTTTTGCCACCGCGCGGCGCTCGTTCATCGTTGCCGATACGCCCGGGCACGAACAGTACACGCGCAACATGGCCACGGGCGCGTCGACCGCGCAGCTTGCGGTCATTCTGATCGATGCGCGCAAAGGCGTCCTGATCCAGACGCGGCGGCATTCGCTCATCTGCTCGCTGCTTGGAATACGCGACGTCATCGTGGCGGTGAACAAGATGGATCTTGTCGATTACCGGCAGGACACGTTCGCCGCCATCGCGGCCGATTATGCGGCGTTCGCCGGCAAGATGAATTTCGCCTCCGTGACGCCAATTCCGATCTCTGCGCGCTTTGGCGAGAACATCACCGCGCCGTCCGCCAACACGCCTTGGTATTCGGGCCCGACGCTGCTGCAGCATCTTGAGACGATCGAGCCGCACTCCGACAGCGCGGACGACGCCTCGTTCCGTTTTCCGGTGCAATGGGTCAATCGATTGCCCGAGTTCCGCGGCTATGCCGGCACGGTCGCTTCCGGGAAAATAGTGGTCGGCGACCGCGTCGCCGTCGCCACATCCGGGCAGTGCTCCAGCATCAAGGAGATCGTCACCTATGACGGGCCGCGCGCGTCCGCTGCGGCCAGGGATGCGGTGACGCTCACGCTCGCCAGCGAGATCGATGTCGCACGTGGCGACGTGCTCGTCGCTCCATCCGCGCCGCCCGAGGTCTCGGATCAATTCGCCGCGAATGTCATCTGGATGGGCGAGGAGCCGCTGGTGCCGGGGCGTTCCTATCTCGCGCGCATCGCCACCAAAACCGTGCCGATTACGATCACCACGCTCAAATATCGGATCGACCCCAATACCCGCGAACATCTCGCCGCCCACACGCTCGCCCTCAACGACATCGGCTTCTGCAACCTGGCGACCGGCATTCCGGTTGCGTTCGATGCCTACGAGCGAAACCGGCGTACCGGTTCGTTTATCATCATCGACCGCTTCACCAACAACACCGTGGGCGCGGGCATGATCGCTTTCGGGCTGCGCCGCGGCACCAATCTCCACTGGCAGCCGCTGCTGGTCGGCAAGGCAGAGCGTGCGGCGCTCATGCGGCAAAAGCCCGCCATCATCTGGTTCACGGGCTTGTCCGGCGCCGGCAAATCGACGATCGCCAATATGGTCGAGCAACGGCTGCACGCGGCCGGGCACCACACCATGCTGCTCGATGGCGATAACGTCCGCCATGGCCTGTGCCGCGATCTAGGCTTCACCGAAGCCGACCGCGTCGAGAACATCCGCCGTGCCGGCGAAGTGGCGAAGCTCATGACCGAGTGCGGGCTCATCGTGCTGTGCTCGTTCATCTCGCCCTATCGCGCCGAGCGGGACATGGTGCGCAATCTGGTCCAACCCGGCGAGTTCATCGAAGTCTTCGTCGACACGCCGATCGACGAATGCATGCGCCGCGATCCGAAGGGGCTGTACGCCAAGGCGCAGGCCGGCCAGATCAAGAATTTCACCGGTTTCGATGCGCCATACGAGCCGCCGCAAGCGCCGGAAGTGCATTTACGAACGGTCGGTCACGAGGCGGCGGAGCTTGCTGAGTCTCTGCTGCGCTTTCTGGCCGATCGCGAGGTAGTCGCGCCGCTTTAGCCTTGGCTGCATTTGCTGTTAGGGTGGCCGAACAAGAGCGCTACCCCGATATTGGCTAAACCCGGAAAATTCTGAAGCCGCGCCCATGACCGCCATACTCGTCACCGGTGCCGCCGGGTTCATCGGCTTCCACGTGGCGCAGCGCTATCTGCAGGAGGGCCGTGCGGTCGTCGGCCTCGACAATCTCAACGATTACTACGACCCCAATCTGAAGCTTGCGCGGCTGGAGCGGCTGAAATCGATGCCGGGATTCCAGTTCGTCCGCGCCGACCTTGCGGATGCCGCCGCGCTGGCGGCGCTCTTTGGCGAGGGAAAGTTCGAGGTCGTCGTCAATCTCGCCGCGCAGGCGGGGGTGCGCTATTCGCTGATCAACCCGCAATCCTATGTGCAGAGCAATCTCGTCGGCTTCGCCAATCTTCTGGACATGTGCCGCCATCACGGCACGCGCCATCTGATCTACGCGTCCTCAAGCTCGGTCTACGGCGCCAGTCAAAACCTGCCGTTTTCCGTTCATCAGAACGTGGATCATCCGCTCAGCTTCTATGCGGCGACCAAGAAGGCGAACGAATTGCTTGCGCACACCTATAGTCATCTTTTTGGGTTGCCGGCCACCGGTCTGCGCTTTTTCACCGTGTATGGCCCGTGGGGGCGGCCCGACATGGCCCTCTTTCTGTTCACGCGGGCGATGCTCGAGGGCAAGCCGATCAAAGTGTTCAACCACGGCCGGATGAAGCGCGATTTCACCTACATCGATGACGTGGTCGATGGGATCTACCGCTTGACCGACCACCGTCCGGTCCCCGATCCGCGATGGAACGCCAAGCTTCCGGACCCGGGCACAAGCACTGCGCCTTATCGGCTCTACAACATCGGCAACAACAAGTCGGTTCCGTTGATGCATCTCATCGCGGTCTTGGAGAACTGCCTCGGCGTCGAGGCCAAAAAGGAATTCCTGCCGATGCAGCCGGGCGATGTGCCCGAGACTTACGCCGACATCGAGGACCTGGCGCGCGAGGTTGGCTTTCGGCCGCGCACCGATATCGAACAAGGCGTGGCGAAGTTCGTCGAGTGGTACCGGGGCTTTTACCGCGTGTGATCGCTCGGCTTACGTCTGACGGCAGTCAGATGCGCAGCGCATGGTCGGCATGCGTATAGGGCAGTTTCAGCGCATTGGCTACGGCCCGGTAGGTCACATGTCCGTCATGGATGTTAAGGCCGTTGCGTAAATCTGCATCGGCGGAAAGCGCCAGCCGCCAGCCCTTGTCGGCAAGTGCAAGCACGAACGATGTCGTCACGTTGCTCAGCGCAAACGTCGAGGTGCGCGCCACCGCGCCGGGCATGTTGGTCACGCAATAGTGTACGACGTCGTCGACCACGTAGGTGGGATGTGAATGTGTGGTCGGCCGCGAAGTCTCGGCGCAGCCGCCTTGATCGATGGCGACGTCGACAATCACCGAGCCGGGCTTCATGGCTTTTACGGTTTCGGCTGAGATCAATTTCGGTGCAGTCGCCCCTGGTATGAGCACGGTCGCGATCACGAGATCGGCGCGCCGGCATAACAGCTCGATCACGTCGCGGGTCGAGAACAACGTGCGCACCCGCCCGAGCTGGGCGGTGACGCGGCGCAGCGCTTCCGGATTACGATCGAGCACAGTGACTTCGGCGCCCATGCCCGACGCGATCAGTGCCGCATTGGTGCCGGCGACGCCGCCGCCGAGCACGAGGACGCTGGCGGCCCCAACGCCCGGAACGCCGCCGAGCAGCACGCCGCGGCCGCCATTCTCTTTTTCCAAACAATGCGCGCCGACGTGAGGCGCCATGCGGCCGGCGACTTCCGACATGGGCGTGAGCAACGGCAGCGTGCCTTGCGGGCCGGTCACCGTCTCGTAGGCGATCGCGGTGACGCCGGAAGCCAGCAAGTCTTCGGTCTGCGCCCGGTCGGGCGCGAGATGCAGGTAAGTAAACAGCACCTGGCCGCGGTGCAGCTTCTTGCGCTCCACGGCGAGCGGCTCTTTCACCTTCACAATCAGTTCGGCGCTGCCGTAGACCGCATCGGCGTTGTCGACGATTTCGCCGCCGGCGGCGCGATAATCCGCGTCCGGCAAACCGGCGCCGGCGCCCGCGCCGGTCTCGATCATGACCCGATGTCTCTTGTCGGTAAGTTCGCGCACCGTCGAGGGCACGAGGCCGACGCGGTACTCGTTGTCTTTGATCTCCTTTGGCACGCCGACGAGCA
>JBAUYV010000321.1:0-3720 GCA_049584975.1 Xanthobacteraceae bacterium
CGGCCTGGGTCGCCGATGGTTTGCCGCCGCGTTTGCCGGCAAATTCAAGCCGCGCCTTTGCGCCGGCGAGCGCCAGGACGCGCCGGTCGACAAGAGCGTCGTGCACGATCACGTCGGCCTGCGCGAGTCCGGCGAGCGCGTCGAGTGTGAGCAGGCCGGGATCGCCGGGCCCCGCGCCCGCGAGCCAGACATGGCCGGGGGCGAAGACCGGGATACCCGTGCGCCGTGCCGCGAGCGCGTCCCATGCGGTCATGATGCACTCCTTGACGCGGCCGTGCCGTGGTGACGTTCGCTTCCCGCCGCACTAAAGGGAGAGGCATGGCCAAAGAGGCTCGCCCACTGCGCCGGGGCTGGACCACCGGCACCTGCGCCACGGCGGCGGCGAAGGCCGCTTTCGCCGCGCTTGTCACCGGCGAGTTTCCCGATCCGATCGAGGTGACGCTGCCGCGCGGCGAACGCCCGAGCTTTGCCCTTGCGATTGGGCACAAAGACGAAGGGTCCGCGACCGCCGGAGTCATCAAGGACGCAGGCGACGATCCCGACGTCACCCATGGCGCGCTGGTCCGTGTCACGGTGCGCCCGGGCGCGCCCGGTGAAGGCGTGACCTTTCGCGCCGGCGAGGGTGTCGGCACGGTGACGCGTCCCGGCCTTCCGGTGCGTCCCGGCGAGCCCGCCATCAATCCGGTGCCCCGCCGCATGATCAGCGATGCCATTGCCGAAGTCGCGGCCGCGCATGGATGCGCAGCCGACGCCGTGGTCGAGATCGCCATCCCGGGCGGCGAAGCGCTCGCGGCAAAAACCCTCAACGGCCGCCTCGGCATCATCGGCGGCTTGTCGATCCTCGGCACGACCGGGATCGTGGTGCCCTATTCGTGCTCGGCCTGGATCGCTTCGATTCACCAGGGCATCGATGTGGCGCGCGCCGCCGGATTGACCCACATCGCCGGCGCCACCGGCGCCACTTCCGAAGCCGCCGCGCGGAAGCTTTACGGTTTGCCGGAGATCGCGCTCATCGACATGGGCGACTTCGTCGGCGGCATGCTCAAATACCTGCGAAAGAATCCGGTGCCGCGCGTCACCATCGCGGGCGGTGTCGCCAAGATGACCAAGCTCGCCCAAGGCCTCACCGATCTTCATTCCAAGCGCGGCGAAGTCGATCTCGCGCGGCTCGCGGGTTTTGCGCAAGGCGCCGGCGGCTCGGACGAGCTTGCTACGCGGATCGTGGCCGCCAACACGGCCGCTGAGGCCTTTGAGCTCGCCCGCGCCGAAGCCATCGCGCTCGGCGATGCGGTCGCTCGCGCCGCCCAGGCGACCGCCGCACACGTGATCGAAGGCCGCAACATTGGCGTTGAGGTCGTGTTGTTTGATCGAGATGGAGTTTTGGTCGGCCGCGCGCCGTTTGGACCTTGACTCCTGGCCGCTCATTTCCGCGCAAGGGGGATGACATTTTACTAACTACTTGACTTTTCGACAGATTTCAATATAATATTTCATGCACAACCCCTACTCAGCTTGTGCAAAATCAAGGGCTTAGCGAAAAAAGATTCACGGATTCTGCACAGTCTACGGTGCCCCATGGCCTTCCTTGTCGATACCCAGGAACTCAAGCCCGGCTTGGTGATCTTCCGCCGGGCGGATGTGAAGCACCGCAATTGGTACTGCCGGGTCAGACTCCCCAACGAGGACCGGTACAAGACGGTTTCCTTGAAAACCGCCGATATCGACGCCGCGAAGGAGCGGGCCTTCGACCAAGACGCCGACGTGCGCTTCCGCATCAAACACGATGTCCCCATTTTCAATCACCCCTTCAGCCAAATCGCCAAGGAGTATGTCGAACTTCAAGAGCGACGACTTGAGGCGGGGCAGATCGCCCCCCATCGCGTTAGGGTCGTCAGGTCTGTGATCCAGGCGCAGCTTAATCCTTATTGCGGCTCCATCCAGATTACGTTGGTCGGACATGACCGATGGTTGAATTATCCCGTCTGGAGGCAAAAGACCTGGCGGGAGAAGGTCGAGCACGAAAGGGAAGAACTCAAAAAGCAGGGAAAGGACCCCAAGGAACGTCCGGCCCGCGTCAGCGACGCTTCGATCCGCAGCGAGATGGAAGTCTTTCGGTCGATCATGCGCTTTGCCGCCAGCAAGCGGCATATTCCCGAAAGCCACGTATTCAGGGACAAGATTTCCCTCGACAAGGTGCGCCGGGAGGAATTCACGCCCGAGGAGTACCGCAAGCTTCACACCTTCGCGCGGGGATGGATCAAGCAAGCGCAAACGCCTCTCCAAACCTGGTATCGCACCCTCACGTACAACCTCGTTCTAATCATGTGCAATACCGGCATGCGGCCAACGGAAGCCAAGAATCTGCGGTGGCGCGATGTCGGGATTAGAACCGACAAGCAAGAGCGCAAGTTCGTCGTGCTGAACGTGCGCGGCAAGAAAAAGCACCGCAACTTGGTCGCCGCCGGCAACGTCGCCGATTACCTGGAGCGCGTCCGCGCCATCGCGAAGGCGGCCGGGCCGGATGATTTCGTGTTCACGACCTTCAAGGGCAAGCGGGCCGGATTGCTCTATCGACGCCCCATCGAGGAATTGTTGGCGGAATCCGGCCTTCGCGTGAGTTCATCGGGGAGCCGACGCTCGGCTTATTGCTTTCGCCATACTTACGCGACCTTCCGGCTATCGGAGGGGGTCGATGTGTATTTCCTGGCCAATCAGATGGGCACTTCGGTGAAAATGATCGAGGATCACTACGGCCACATCACCCCGGTCAAGAATGCCGAGCGCATTCTCCAGGGATTGCCGGGATGGGAGCCGATCGCTGCCTCGCCCCAGGTCGCCGCCGAACCAGCCCGCGTGAACGCGGACGCGGCAAAGACCGAAGCTGCCAAGCGGAAGTCCACGAGGACACGCGATACTTGATTGAGCCCGGAGACCGGAATCTTCGCATCGAGATCGATGCGCCAACACCGAGGCTCAATCCCGCACCCAATGCGCCGCTGGCGCTCTGAATTGGGTGCGGAAGACACCTCACGCCCTCACAGCGCGGCGGGCACTGTTTCAGTTTTCCTTGACCACAAACATCTGCTCGAACAATTGCTTCGATCGCGCACGAGCTTTATCGGAAATCCGTTGGGGGAAACCCCGTGCCGGTTCGATTCCGGCCGCCCGCACCAACATCCCATACTTGCGTCCCTATTAACCGCCTAAGCTGAACACCCAGATAATGATTTAGCAGTCCTTTACCGACCTTTGGAGGATTCTTAACCCTCCAGCCAGAACCCCTCTTTGCGTTGGTTTGCGCCTAGGCCTGCGGTGCAAATCGAGCCAATCGCGATAACTTGGTTTCAACCCGGAATAGCTTAAACACGCCAGCTCTTATTCCCGGTGGCAGGGCTCGCCAATTCTGCTAGCTTCATAAACCGGGGGAAACGTTGAGGCTGGGCTCTCGCGCATGGCGAAATCAAAAAAACAAACGGGTGAGAAGCTTCGCAGGCTCCCACTCGCGAACGCCACTGCGTCGGGCAAGCACAAGGTAGCGTACCGAACCAGTCGCGGAACGATGTTGATAGGGCGAATCGAAAGTGTGCTCGATACGCGTGTTATTCGGCGTGCAATTTTGACCCCCTAAGCGCGGGGATCGGCGTCCAAAATTGACCCCCTGAAGGTTGGCCTGATGCGCTGCTCGCTTTGATTCCAAGCGAGCGGTGGGGGGAATGCTGA
>JBAUYV010000322.1:0-17772 GCA_049584975.1 Xanthobacteraceae bacterium
CTGCCAGCGCCAGATCACCGTCTTGGCCTTACCGGTTGCCTGCGTGATCTCGGCGGTGCCGCGGCCAGCGGCCGTCAGAAGAACGATCTTTGCTCGCCAAACATGTTTTTGTGGGCTGTTGCGGTTATCATCCGCTCTATTGCCGCCTTGGGCAGCATATCGCCACGTAACCGTCCAGCAGACCCGCGGCGCGACGCGGCGGCATCGCAACCAGCGGAGACCCTGATCGGGCTCAAGCTCAACCGGATCGGCCGCTTCGCCGAGCTGCCGGACACGCCGCAGACTCGCGGCGTGATCGCCAAAGTAGCGCATCTTGGGCGCGAGGGCTTGCCGCGTTGGTTACGGCCCTCTGTTGCGGAAGCAATGTCCCGCCGATCGGGCGCCCGTACACTATTCTTGTCGCCCCATTGTTCCGGCTTCGTCGATCAGACGAGTGGCGCAATGAAGCTCAAACATGTGCTCGTACCGATCGACCATGCGCCGCCGACGGGGCCTGCGTTCAGAACAATCCGACAATTTTGCCAAGACTTAACTGGCGCAGACGTGGAATTTCATGCCGTGCACGTCGGCAGGAATGGCCACCAACAATCCCGGCAGGCGCGCGTGCAGACTCTTGCGAATACCCGAATTCGACTTGCTGGTCGATGCAATCCTTGAAGCCACTGCCGGTCGCGTGGACCAAAAAGGCGCCGTGACGCGGCTTGGCGCGCCCCTGGCCGCACCTATAAGATAGCACACTCGACGCCGAATCGCGCCGACAATTGGAACAGTTTTCGGAGCTTCCTATGTTTGCATACGCGTGCGCCTATCGACTTCTGGCCCGGATGGCTTACCGAAGAGCAATTCAAGCAGCAATTGTTGAAGGAGTATCATTCAACGGACGCGGCGCATGCGCTTGAACAATACGAAATATTCTGTGAAGCCGCGCGTAATCTCGCAGAGAAGGTCCGGTGGGAAGGCGATATGAGCGGCGGCCCCTAGGTCGCTGGCTTGCCAACAGATGCTACGGGCGCCGACGGCCATTACATGATCGCTTGGAAGCAGGACAACAACGGTATGACCTTCATAGTGTCGCCTCACAAACTGCCGTGGCTTGAGCAGGGCGATCATGTCGACTGGATCGAGGGCTGAAACGGGCAATCCGCGTTCACCAGCTATGTCTGTCTCACGCGCGCGCGAAGCGCGGTGCGACATCGGTGCCGGCCGACCGACCCGCCGGTGCGCAGCGCCGCCCAGGCGGGCTCGGTCGCCCCGGCCAGGCCGGCACCGACGCTGTCAGCACTGACACGGCGCCGTCGACCGCAGCATCGTTCGCCACCTCACCATCAACGCTGAGCGCCCGAGCTCCATCCGCTCGAGCTCCATCGTTGGCCCCAATCCGGAAATCGCTAAAATGGAAAGCGCGAAAAAGAATCCGGCGCGTCGACGTCGGCCAGCAGCCGCAGCGCCGGCTCGATCGGGTCAGTCGCATCGGCGCACCGGAGGGTCGGTCGGCTGGCACCGCTCGATGGCGCCTCGCGCGCACGCGTGAGACAGACATAGCGGGTGAACGCGCGGGTCGCCGCCGTGCGCAACAGCCGGCGGCCATCGCTTCTCCGACCCCGTAGCTGGGCGCGGCCATCGCACCAACCGGCACCGACCGCGGGTGGCGTTCGGCGCGGCGCTCGGCGCGCGGCTCCCCAAGGGACAAAGAGAGAGGGCGACTGACCAATGGATAAAGAGAGAGGACGACTTAGGAAGGAGATTGTATCGGTGTTCCATGAAGTCGCAAGCGCTGCGACCGAAACGCACGGATCGGCAGAGACCATGCTCGACACATCCAAAGCCGTCGCAAGAGATCAAGCAATCTACCGCTGCCGTCGCCGCCTCGGTGCAGCAGCAGGATGCCGCGACCGGAGAGATTTCGCATAACGTGGCGAGCGCTGCCAGAGAGACGAAACAGCTGCAACCGATTTGCGCACCGAGGTCGAAGGCTTCTTAGAAAAGGTGGCCGTCTGACGGCGTAAGGCCGGTTGCTGGCGACGCGGATGCCCGCGATTCGCCGGTTGCCCTTTGGAACAATGGTCTCATCCAGCGTCAGGTCCGGCTGCTCGCTGCGCGCCCTTGGCGCTAGTTGGCTGCCGCCAGAGAGAAGCCGCATTGCTGCTTTTCGACTTAGTCTACGTCACCGTAAGCACAATCTGCCGGATCAGCTTCATGCGCGCCCAAGCTCGGATCGAAACAGAATAGCGTAGAGCAATAGGGGCAGACGATCTCACCGGCATCGCGCATATTGAGGTAGATGTGTGGGTGATCTTGCGGCGGCTTAGCCCCAATGCACTTATACCAAATCCCTGAAAGAGTGACTCCTGGGGGATTCCCAAATTGCAGCGAGTCAGATTCAACCGGGCGAACGAAGGAGGTTCGCCATGTCGGTTGCGGTAGCGTTGCGCGGAGATTTTACAGCATCTGATTTGCGTGGCTTTGCGAAGGAAACCAAGGATGGACCACAAGCCCGACGGTTGTTGGCTTTGGCGGCGATTTATGACGGGGCGTCGCGCAGCGAGGCAGCAAAAATCGGTGGGGTGGGGCTTCAGATCATCCGGCATTGGGTGTTGCGGTTCAATGCGCGCGGCCCAGACGGTCTTTTGAACCGCAAATCTCCCGGCCAACCCTCGAAGCTTAATGATGCCCAGCGCCAAGCGATTGCCCGCATGATCGACAACGGCCCGATCCCGGCAGTCCACGGCGTCGTGCGTTGGCGGCTGATCGATCTAGCACAATGGATCTTTGAGGAATTCCGCATCACGATCGCCAAGCAAACCTTGAGCCGGGAGTTGCGAGCCATGGGCTATCGTAAGCTCTCAGCCCGCCCACGCCATTATGCCCAGCGCGAGGGTGAGATCGAAGATTTTAGAAAAGCTTCCCAGCACGTTTGGAGGAAATCGCACGCAAACAGCCAGTCGATATCGCCACAATAGAGATTTGGTTCCAAGACGAGGCGCGTATCGGCCAGAAGAACAAGACTACGCGTCGGTGGACCCGGCGCGGCACGCGTCCGCATGCACCCCGCGACCAGCGGACCGCTTGCACCTATACCTTCGGCGCGGTCTGTCCAAAGCAAGGAAAGGGCGCAGCCCTCATCTTGCCCGCCTGCAATACCGAGGCCATGGATTTGCACCTCATCGAGATTGCCAAGACCGTCGCGCCTGGCACTCATGCGGTGCTTCTGGTCGATCAAGCAGGCTGGCACTTATCAACGCGTCTCCTCGTGCCATCCAATATCACCATCATCGCCATGCCGCCCAAATCGCCGGAGCTCAACCCAGTCGAAAACATCTGGCCGTACATGCGCGACAACTGGCTTTCAAACCGCATCTTCAGGTCCTACGAAAATCTCGTAGATCACTGCTGTTACGCTTGGAACAAGCTCGTTGATCAACCCTGGCGGATCATGTCCATCGGATTGCGCGATTGGGCCCATGGGTCGATCTTGGCCACGAGCCGCAAATGGCTGGTGACCAGTTGACGCGCGGCGTCGCGATCACCGTCCTCACGCCAGCGCTTGGCCAGCATGTATTCTTCCTGCCGGTCCAACATCGGGAACCGCCGGATTTCTTTGAGATAATGAGTAAGGCCGGATTCAGCCGTAAGGACCGGCCAAGCGGCCGCGCGGGGCATGCTCGGTGGCCTCCAATTAGTTTCGAAACGAAATTATCAGCACCCGATCCGTTGTCAAGTTAATTTCGAAACACTATTATATTTCCAGAGGCGATCATATCAGCGCGCGAGACGGCGGAACTCCTGCTCCTGGTGGGGCGGCTCGTGCAAGCCGACGGCTATGAAGGCGAGCTCAGCCCCGCCCAGTGGATGGCGCTTCGCTTCTTCGCCCGCGCCAACTCGCTCTCCCGGACCCCGTCGGCCTTCGCAGAATTTCAAGCGACGACGCGGGGCACCGCATCGCAAGCCATCAAGGCGCTTGAGGCGGGTGGATACTTGGTCCGACAGCGATCCCAGGCGGATGGGCGAAGCGTTACTCTCCGCTTGACGGACAAAGGTCATGAAGTGGTTGCGCGCGATCCGTTCCAGGTTCTGGTGCGCGCAGTAGACTCGCTCGACACGCAAGAGCAAACCGCGATGCGCGACGCCCTGCATCACGTGCTAACCACTATAGCGGCGAGTGGAGCGCATCGGCACTTCGGGGTGTGCCACGACTGCGCGTACCTCGGTGGAGAAACGTACTGCGACTCGACCAGCGCGAGACCGTCGGTTCTCGGATGCCTACTGTTTGGCGTACCGATCGAGCCGGACGACGTTGGTCTGCTCTGCGTTCATTTTCAGCCGAAGAGCGAGTGCCGCGAGGAAGGACATCACGAATGAGTTCACTACTGCGATCTGCTGAAAGGACGCTTAATTGACCTACGTCGTCAATGAGAGCTGCATTCGCTGCAAAACCATGGATTGTGTGGACGTGTGCCCCGTGGATTGCTTCTACGAGGGCGAGAACATGCTGGTGATCCATCCGGACGAATGCATCGACTGCGGGGTCTGTGAGCCGGAATGTCCTGTGGACGCCATAAAACCCGACACGGAGCCGGGGTTTGAGAAATGGCTGTCGCTGAATGCGGAATACGCGAAAATCTGGCCAAATATTACGGTCAAAAAAGCGCCCCCGCTCGACTCTAAAGAATGGGAAGGGAAGTCGGACAAACTTCAATACTTCTCACCAAATCCTGGTGCGGGTGGCTAACGCAGAGCAAGCAACATGACCGAAGCTCTTGCAAGCAAAACCTGTACTCCCTGTCGCGGGGGAATCCCTCCACTCACGCGTGAGCAAGCCGAGCTCTTTCATGCACAGGCCCCAGACTGGCAACTAGTGGACGAAGCCCACCGCATCGAGCGTGGCTTCCGGTTTCGTAATTTCCGGGAGGCACTTACCTTTGTTCGGGAGATTGGTGAACTCGCGGAAGCTGAAGGCCATCATCCGAACATCAGCTTCGGTTGGGGCAATGCAACGGTCTCGCTGCAGACCAAGAAGATCAAGGGACTGCATGAGAACGACTTTATCATGGAAACCAAGATCGACCGCATATTCGCTCGCACGGCCGCGGGGTGAACGAGTTCTACCTGTCTGCAACTTGCACCACTTTTCGGCGCCGGGCGCGTTTTCGATGCACGGCAGACTGATGCCGCGATGCGATCGCGCGCTTCGCGGCGCAGCGCCACAAGATCGCCACTGATGTTTGATGTGTTTCAAGCAGGAGGACAACCATCCCGGCTGTTCGCAACAGGGGAGGAGCTTCGATGTGCGACTACAGTCTGGATTTCGTCGCATCTCGGCCGGCAAAGGTCGAAGACAAGGCAAGCCGGTACTAGTCACGATGACACTTTCGGACGCCTTCTATCGCCCGGATGCCGACGGCGTAGTCGAGCGCAACGAGCCGATGGATCCAAAACGCCACCACGCCGTCGTTGCTGTCGGCCATGGGCAGCGGGGTGCAGCTGGTTTTGTACTGATCCGAAATTCATGGGGAGAGGCGTGGGGTCTGAAGGGCCACGCCTGGATTGCCGTCGATTATTTGAAGCCCCGGCTCACGGGAGCCGCGATAATGACTACGGAGCCATGACGTCATGTATACGCCGATTCCACCGCAGCCCACCAACGCCCAAGCCTGGCTTGCGGCCGCCTCCGCTGTGCAGGACGCAGGCGGAGAGGCTTACAATGTAGTGATCGACATCGCCGACCCGCTGGCGGTGACGGGACCGGATGACGCGATTCTGACGACGGTGGATCAGTTTCTGCGCGAGCATCATGTCAACACGCTCTCAGGCGTCGCCAATACAATCTTTCCGCAGGGTCTGCTGGACCGTCATGGCGCGGACGGTCTCTACGCTGCCTACAACAAGGTGCTGCCGCGCATGAAGCAAATGACGCACGATTGGGGGCGTTATTTCGAGCGCATGACCGTCTGGAAAAAGGTGAAGGGAAAGGACGTAATCAAAATCAGGTGTGACTCCCAAGCGCTTGCAAACCTTTTTCACCTTTGTTTTCATCGGCACACGCTCATCCCAAGCCTGTATCAGCTTGGCACCCAAGAAATTAAACCTAGCCTCAACTTCGAAGGCGAGCAGCGTTAGGCTGGCGATGATTTCGAGACCGATGCCCTCCCGCTCGCCCTTAGCAGCGCGCTCGTTCACTCGGTTCTTGAAGTAGAACGCCGCGAGAGCGCCGCCTAACCCTGCCGCCCATTCGGGCCGAGGTGTATAATCAACGGGAGGCCGCAGCCGGTGAGTTATCATCAACTTATATGAGGAGCGCGCGAGTATCCGCTGTTGCGGCTTCGAAAAGACGCTTCCAGAAAATCAGGAGAACGTCCGATGTTTATCGCCATGAACCGGTTTCGCGTGACCAAGGGGTCCGAAGCAGCCTTCGAGAAAGTCTGGCTGTCGCGCGACACTCATCTCGATCAGGTGCCCGGCTTCGTCGAATTCCACCTGCTTAAAGGCCCCGAAGCCGAAGACCACACGCTGTATGCGTCCCACACCGTGTGGCAGAACCACGCCGCCTTCGAAGCGTGGACCAAATCTGAGGCGTTTCGGGCCGCACATCATCGCGCTGGCGACAATAAGTCTCTCTATCTCGGGCACCCACAATTCGAGGGGTTCGAGGTTCGCCAGACAGTGGGCCTTCGCAAGGTCGCGGCGGCCAAATCGAAATCACAATCATCGGCGACGGCACGCAGTTAAGCCCGCTGCAGCGAACCGGTAGCGATTGGGGGAATAGCGGACGCGGCCCGCGTGCCCTCAAACCTACGCTCATGACCCTGAACGACCGATTGCTGCGGGACTTCGGTGCAGTGCAGCATGTTCTTTTCCTTACACATCCCCGGGGAGCATGTGCCGGTCGTCCGCCTAAATTGTTCTCAGATGGGATTGAAGCGCGGCCGTAAGTCTCGCAGGCGGAGCGTGAACAAAACTTTGTTCCATTAAATTTTCTTAAGTTCGTTGTTCCGCGAAACTTCAAAGTGCTGGAGCATCTGCGGAACAACATCGCAACCCCATGCGTTTGATTGTGAGAAGCAAAGGAGGCTCTCATGAGAAAATTCGCACTCGGCATCGTTGCTGCTGCGACACTCCTCACGGCGGCAGCCCCCGCGATGGCGCAAGTTGACTTCTACGCGGGACCAGGCGGTGTAGGCATCGGTATCGCGCCGCCGCCGTACTACGGGTACCCGTATGGCTACTACGACTATTATGGCGGCCCGGGCGTGGCAGTCGCCCCAGGGTGGCAAGGCCACTGGCGCTATCATCATAGGCGCTAACAAAAGGACATCAGCAACAACTTCCTAAGAGGCCCCCTTTCGGGGCCTCTTTTTGTCTGGTTGTCTGGGAGTGACGCGCAACGGCCTGTTCGTGGCGTTGGGGACTCTGTCGCAGACCGATCCCAATGCGCTGTTGCGGACGCCCGCGAAGTACGACCCAGCAACATTCAACTACATTGGCGGGCTCGCCGAACCGAGCCAAGGGCTCTTCGTCAACAAGGATGCTTTGGCGCGCCTTTACGACAAATCGGCCAAGCCGGTCATCATGGGTACGGTCGGCACGACATTGCGCAGCGGGCATTATCAGGTGCTCTGGGGTGTGGCATTTCTGGGCGGGAACGTGAAATGGGTGGTCGGCTACACCAGGACTGCCGAATTGCGCCAAGCGATGGAGCACGGCGAGAAGTTGCTCCTCTCCGCGCCGCGGACTTTCATCCGCAATAACGGGGAGCGCGCGCGGTGATCGCGATCGGGGCGGCGTTACTCCGCGGCTTCCTGGCGCTGGCAAAGAAACGGCACAACGCGCGCCTTTTCTCCCGCTTTCGCGATCAGCACGTGGCTTTCGGGCACCGCGATCCAGTTGCGGTGGTCGCGATCGAGAGGTTCCGAGACGACGACGATGGCCTGCTCCGACTCTCGATAATAAAGGGTGTTGGCGCGATCGTTCACCGCGTAACGGAAGGCGTAGAGATCCTTTCCGTTCGAAAGCGCGGAGGTAAAGCGCAGGCGCTCCGCCGCGCCGCCGTGATTCACGAAGCTGGTCAGCCTTGCCAGCGTCACCTCGGTTGCCCCGACTGGATCATCGATCCCGGAACCCATGATGGCGAGGAATATCGCTTCCGAGTCGGTCGTGCCGATGCGCGCCGGATAGAGTTCGTCCGGAATCAGCGTTTCGACCTGACGGCGCAAGCGGCTCCAGCTGCCGATGAGGCCGTTGTGCATGAACATCCAGCGTCCGCACGCGAACGGATGGCAATTCGGCCGGGTGATTGGCGTGCCGGTCGCCGCGCGCACGTGCGCGAAGAAAAGGTGAGACTGCAGGTGTCGGCACAGGTAGCGGAGATTGTCGTCCGACCAAGCGGGCCGAATCTCGCGATAGAGACCCGGTTCGGGGTGCATGCCGTACCAGCCGAGCCCGAAGCCATCGCCGTTGATGCTGGTGGTCGACTCGAGCGCCTGGATACTCTGGGAAATTAACGAATGCGCCGGCTCGGTGACGTAGTGTTCAAGAGCCGTCGTCTCTCCGCGATATGCAATCCAACGGCACATGCCTTTGCCCTGAGACTCATGCCATCAAAGTGGCATCCCTAATCCAATCCGCCACCTTATGTAAGGCAATGTCGGCGCCTTCGTGTTCAAATTCGGTAAATATGCGCAACTGAGCGTCGGCCGATGTTCCTTCCGCCATGATGGTGCGGCAGTGCTGCATCTCGTCGGCGCATCTTAATGCCGCAGCGTCTGCAGCGATCATTTGCAAAACTTCATCGAGCATCGCGCCGACAGCGACGCCGCCGGAGCGCGTGACAAACGTACCCTGCGCGCCGTAGCGCTGGGCGCGCCATTTGTTCTCCACCGCAATCGCCCGGTCGACCACGTCGAGCCCGGCATTGTGCTCCGGATGGCTGTACAAATAGCGTGCCAGGACCCGGTAAAGCGCCGCAATGGCGATCGTGTCGTCGAGGCGCGTGCAGCAATCCGGCGCGCGCAATTCCAGGGTCGGGTACTTCTGCGAGACGCGGACGGCCCACCACAGATGGCTGGAGTCCGGCATCGCCCCCGACTTCACCAGCGCCGCGACGTAAGCTTCGTACTCGGCATTGCTGCGGAAGAGCTCGGGCAGGCCGGTGCGCGGCAGTTCGTCGTAGGCCGCGAGCCGGTAACCCTTGAGCCCTGTCATGCGGCCCTGCCAGAACGGCGACGATGTGGAGAGCGCGATGAAAAGTGGCAAATAGGGCAGCATCCGCGTCATGACGCCGACGCGGCGTGACGGATCGGCGAATTCCACATGCACGTGCATCCCGCACAGCATGTTCCGCTGACCGATCATTTGCAGGTCATACATCACCTGCGCGTACCGATCCTTGGGGCTTTGCACGGCCTCGCGCCACGAGGCCAGCGGATGAGTACCGCAGGCCAGGATCGCGAGCCCATGCTGCGCCGCCGCCGCAGCAGCATGCTCGCGCAGATTTTGCAGTTCGCGCCGCGCCGTGCGGCTGTCGCGATGCGGCTCGGTCGCCACTTCGATCTGCGCCTGAAGAAATTCCCGGCCCACATGACCGCTCGTGCAGGTCTCGGCGCTGCGGAACAGCGCATCCGGAGTCTCCGACGGCGCCTGCAAAGTCTGCGCATCGGAGAGGAAATATTCCTCCTCGATGCCGAACTGAAAGAGCTCGTCGGGCGCAAAAGTGCGCGGATCTTGTCCGGCGGGAACGAGAGTGCGGATGCGAAGCCGCCGCTCCTGTGGGTCAAATCTGAATTCCATGGCGTCAAATCCCTTGTCAAATCCTTTGGGTCTGCAGCCAGCATTCGAGCAGTGCGATCTGCCAAAGTTTCGAGTGTCCTTTGGGCGTCAGCTCGGCCTCGGGGTTGGACAGCAGCCGCTCGACATAGGCACGGTTGAACAAACCCCGCTGCCGGGCTTGCGGGGCGTCGAGAATGTCGTGGACGAATTCGAGAAAGGGCCCGCAGATGTATTTGAGCGCCGGCACCGGGAAGTATCCCTTGGGACGGTCGATCACTTCGGCCGGCACGATTTTGCGGGCAGCTTCTTTGAGAATGTACTTGCCGCCGTCGCGCACCTTGAGCTCGGCCGGAATGCGTGCCGCAAGCTCAACCACCTCGTGGTCGAGGAACGGAACGCGCGTCTCCAGGCCCCAGGCCATGGCCATGTTGTCGACGCGCTTGACCGGGTCATCCACCATCATGATCTGCGCGTCGAGTTGCAGTGTCATGTCGATCGGAGTCGCGCTGCGGCAGGTATGGAAGAACTCGTCGACGAATTCGCGGCTGTAGTCGCCGTTCATCAGCTCAGGGGAAAGAACCTCCGCCATATCGGCGTGATCGCGATCAAAGTAGACGCGTGCATAATCTTCAGTGGCATCGTTCGATTGCATCAGGGCCGGATACCAGTGATAGCCGCCGAAGATCTCGTCGGCGCCCTGGCCGCACTGCGCCACCTTCACGTATTTGGAAACTTCCTCCGCCAGCAGATAGAAGCCGACGGCGTCGTGGCTCATCATCGGCTCCGACATCGCGTTCACGGTGCCGGGCAGCGCCTGGATCGCCCGCGATGAGTCGACTTTGATCCGGTGGTGGTCGCTGCCAAAGCGTTGCGCGATCAGATCGGAGTAGCGGAACTCATCGCCCTCCACGTCGCCGATCGTCTCGAAGCCGACCGAAAAGGTCGTCAGGTCGCTCTGACCCTGCGCCGCAAGCAACGCGACCAGCATGGAGCTGTCGAGCCCGCCCGAAAGCAGAACGCCGACCGGCACGTCGGCGACGCGCCGCCGCTCTACCGATTCGCCGAGAGCGTCAAGGACCGCCTCTTGCCAGTCGGCTTCACTCAGGCCGCGGTCTGCCCTGCGCGGGCCGACCTCAAGCTGCCAGAACGTCTCCTCGCGCCGGCTTCCGTCCGGTTCGATGATGCAGATCGTCGCTGGCGGCAGCTTGCGCACGCCCTTGATAATCGTCATCGGCGCCGGCACGACGGCGTGCAAGCTCATGTAATGATGCAGCGCTGCCGGATCGATGGTGGTGTCCACGCCTCCGGCGGCGAGCAGCGCCGGCAATGTGGACGCAAATCGAACGCGGTCGGGAAGCGTACAAAAATAGAGCGGCTTGATGCCGAGACAGTCGCGCGCCAGAACGACGCGGCCGCTATTGCGCTCCCAGATTGCGAACACGAACATGCCGTTGAAGTGTTCGACGCATCGCGGACCCCACTCGGCATACGATTTGAGAATGACTTCGGTGTCGCCGTGAGAAAAGAAACGATAGCCTCTGGCCGAAAGCTGTTGCCGCAGTTCGCGATAATTGTAGATGCAACCGTTGAACCCGATGGCAAGGCCAAGCTCCTGGTCGAGCGTGGGCTGCTGAGAAGTTTGGCTGAGATCGATGATGCTCAGACGGCGATGCCCAAAAGCGACGCAGCCCTGCGAAAACGAGCCGGCCGCGTCAGGCCCTCGCGGTTGCAACACGTCGAGCATTGCTGCGATGCAACGACCCGCACCGCTGCCATCGAAAGTGATCTCACCGCAAATTCCGCACATTTCATGTCTTTCGACGCGAAGCTTGCCGCTGTGAATCCGTTGTATTTCCCGCCCGCGCCCAACAACGCTTGTGCGCAAAGTGAGTTCCGGCAAGGGTTCCGTTCCGCCGTTTGCGCGGTTGCTGTGCGAGGATTGGGCTTAGTGGGCGGTGCAAGTCGGCAAAGGATATTCTGCATCGAATTTTTGCAGAACAGCACGGATTGGAGGGATGACGATGAACAGCGGCAGGTTCTTCACGTTGTCGCCGACAAATTTCGTAACGAACTTGATGGAAGCATCGACGAAATTAAAGCCAGAAATGCGGTCGGCGTCGCCGTTGGTGACATAGTCGGAAATCACCCTCCCGGCATGGGACCAGCCGACCAGCACCGGGCGCTTCAATCCCGCGGCATCGATCACCGCCTGCACTTCGTCGGCCAAGGACTTGCCGGCGCTCTAAAGCGGCGCCTGACGGCCGGAAAGTGAGAGAATAACTGAACATGGGAAGGGCTCAGCTCCCGGCTTGGGCTCGGCTGTGGCGGAGTCCGTAGACCGCGTAGACCACAAGCCCAATCACGAACCACACGATGATACGGAGCCATGTGTCGAGCGGCAGTCCAAACATCAGGAACAACGACGACGCTGCGCCGAGCGGTGCAACTACATACACCGCTGGCGTCTTGAATGGACGCGACACGTCGGGTTCACGGATGCGCAGCACAAGCACTCCGACGCACACGATGGTGAAGGCGAACAGCGTGCCGATGCTGACCAGTTGGCCGATCAGGCCGATCGGCAAGAGTCCGGCAAGAATCGTCACGACAATTCCGGTAACTGTTGTCGTAACGTAAGGCGTCCGAAAGCGCTCATGCACCTTGGCGGCAATCGGCGGCATTAGCCCGTCACGGGACATCGAGTAGACGATACGCGGTTGGCCCAACATTCCAACTAGGATGACCGAAGTCAGACCGAGGATGATGCCGAACTTCATAATCGGCGCCAGCCATTTCAGTCCGATCGAGTCGATGCCAACGGCAATCGGGTCGGCGACGTTGAGTTTGTCGTAGGCGACGATACCGGTCAGTACGAAGCCGACGGCGAGGTACAGCACGGTGCAAATGGCCAGTGACCCGAGAATGCCGATCGGCATGTCGCGTTTCGGATTGTGCGCCTCCTGTGCAGTGGTCGAGACGGCGTCGAAGCCGATATAGGCAAAAAACACCACCGCGGCGCCACGCACCACTCCGCTCCATCCGAACTGGCCCAGCGCGGCATTGGGCGGAATGAAATTTCCGTCGGGGTTGCCTGCCGTCACCCAATGCGCCGTCGAGAAATGCGGCACAGCCACAGCAATAAACAGCACAACGATCGTAAGCTTGATCGCAACGATGAGGTTGTTGACCACGGCGGTTTCGCGAACTCCGATGATTACCAGCGCCGTCACCCCGGCTGACACAACCATCGCCGGCGCATTGATGGTCGTGCCGGTCGTTTGCCACACTCCATTATCGAAGGCGAGCGGCGCGTCCGCGTAAGCGGCCGGTACGACGATGCCAAAATCGGCGAGGAAGCTCACCACGTAGCCCGACCAGCCGACGGCGACGGTCGCCGCGCCCATAGAGTATTCGAGGATCAAATCCCAGCCGATGATCCACGCGATGACCTCGCCCATGGTCGCGTAGGCATACGTGTAGGCACTGCCCGCGATCGGGACAGTCGAGGCCATTTCGGCGTAGCAGAGACCAGCAAAAGCGCAGGCGAAGCCTGCCAGCACGTATGACAGCGTGATCGCCGGCCCGGCATTGGCCGCGGCGGCGTGGCCGGTGAGGACGAAAATGCCCGTTCCGATGATATCGCCAATGCCGAGCGACACGAGGCTGATGGCCGACAGGCTGCGTTTGAGCGGAACGCCGTCGTGTGTTGTCAGTGCCTGGCGGTCCGCCTTCTCAGCTTCGGCCTGCAGGACTGGAATTGATTTGCGGACCCAAATCCGCGCCATGGGCAATGGTCCTGTCCGGCAATGCTTTTCAATAACAAGGAATAACGACACAGAGCGGTCTAAGTTTCAATTAGCTCACGCCTGATTTCAGCGCTGCATGTGCGACACCTGGCCCTAGGCCCGTCCTGTATTCGGACTCAGAGATGGCCGCCTCACTTCCAGTTCAGGCCATATCACGTCCACGGCATGAGCGAGGCGTGGATCACATCCGGCACACCCTCGCCGCCCACCGATTTGGTCGCGAGATCGACGTGGTGACCAGCTCCAGCGGAAAGCGAGGGCTCCCAAATCCAATAGGAAAGGGGAAAGCATGCCGTTCGCGGCGCTCCAGCCATCCCGACTCGAACTGCGCAGCGGCGATCAAAGACCTCAGGGTTGCATAGTCCGCGTAGGAACAAATTGTCGGTTCCTTGCCTTAGCTTTTCATGAGGGCGCTGGAAGCGATGGCGCCCATGGCGGATTACCGCCCTCGATCAAGCTATGAATCGGCTAACGTGCCGTGGTCGGAAGCAGCGGCGCGTCGTGCCTTGCGCATGATGATCGGACAAGAGCTAGGCTCGCGCTATGAAGTTCCACAAGATTTGCCGCACGAAATGCTTACGCTCTTAATGCAACTGAATGAACGAGAAGAATAGGCCACGTCTGTTGGCGGCTTCGTCATCTTCGGGCGGCGCTAGCGATTCGGCTGTTAGAGCGTCAACGCTACAGCCATTATAACGGCACCGCACGCGATCAGTACCAATGCGATGGCCGTCTGGGTTGTTGCTTTGCGGTCCATATCCGTTCAACGCCAAACGGCCCCGAATGGTTCGCGCCGGCCCGGTCGACTCGGGAACGACTCTTCCAGAAGGGCGTTGGTTGTGCGCGTTGTCTTTGGCACCCACGCCAAAGCCCTGCTAGCCCGCGTCATCTGGGCAAGCGCGCACATGGCCTAGGCTGGGCTATAGGGCGACCCTAAGCCTGCGGCCATAGGAAGCTCCGATCGCGCTTCAGCGGGCGGGGCTTCTTCATGGAACGCTTCGGAGCGCGCGCTTTGACTGTATGCCGGAGGTCGCGACGACATAACCGCGCAAGAAAGTAATCGGATGGCCAAACGGAGACACCGGCCAGTTGTTGCCGAGCGTTTGGGCGACTGGCATCAGTTCCAGCTCCGGCAGTGCTGCATCAACGCGTTTGCCATTCTGCGGCGCGTCGAACACTCGGAGACATTCAAGGAGTCGCGCACGGTGGAACCGGGCAATTTTCCGTACTCATCCAGTTCCCACGAGAACGGAGGCTCAGCTCATCATGACGTGGAACCCAAAATGTCCGAATTGCGGGCCGACAATGGTGCTGCAAAAGATAACTCGGGCGCCTCATCCCGCCGATGACCAGCTCATTTTCCGCTGCACTGCCTGCAACACCGAATACGTAATCCGAGATCGGGTGCCGATTGGCTCGCCGGCTACGAAATAACTATCCATACCCTCCCATCGGAACATCCCCAAGACGAGTTGGGTATGCTTTGAAATTACGAATCTAATAATCGAACTGGCGGAGGAACCCTAGCCACCTTCCAGAACTAATCGGCCAGTGCGAGTGATACGCCACCCACGTCTGGTCCCGTCCAATCTTCGGTACATCGCCCAGCCGTGCTGCTTACAAGAAGCCTCCGTTGCGTAATGTGGCTGGTGCTTGCGATCGTACTCAGGATCGTCCCGTAGACCTGTAAGCCACTGCCGCTGCGCTTCCGTGAGCTTGGCCGGCATACGTACCCCTCTCAAACGAACCTGCCCTTTAATTGCCGATTATATATCGAATGGTGAGTGTTGGCGCGACCACCGCATGTCGCTTTGCCTCGGAAGGGACCTAATCCGCACCCAGCGCAACAAGTCAGCGGAGTGGCAACGTCTCAAATTAAAGAGGCGCCGGCTGAACGACTGTTCGGCACCATTCGCTTCAGATTCGCTCAAGAAGGTTCACTCTTATACGTCAGCTTGGGATCGACGGCTCACAAAGCGATGCTTGGTGATATCATTTTGCTCGCGAAAACAGTCAGCTATGGCATTTGTTTTATCGCTGATCATTTTTGTGTCACATGCACCCAATGGCGACAATGTGTAACCGACTGAAAGCGATTGACAATTGCGGCATCGAACGTTTTTGGAAATGAAGTTTTGGCTTCTGAGCAATTGGCACGCGATTTGCTCGCGGTAACGCGGCACCGAGCCGCACCAATTGATAGGGTGTTATAGATTCGTCATCGCCACTTCATTGTGGCCAGGCGATATTTGTGGAAACCCGAAAAGTCAGGGACGGAACCGCCCAGGGATTTCGATTCGTCCATGGGAGCTTGCTATGAGCATGCAGTCGGTCCTATCCCGCAAGAATGCCTTCCTGCGATTGGAAACTCGGCAGCCGCTCTGGAGCGGCTTCATTGAAGTCATTCTCGAGTGGCAACGGCGCACGCAGTCACGACGTGAACTCGCCCGCTTGTCGTACCTCGACATAAAAGACATCGGCTTTCCAGCCGACATCGCGGCGGAAAAGATCAAGCCATTTTGGAGGATGTGAACTCATAACGCCACAAATGAGCCAAGGCAAAGGCACGCATCATGGCAGATATGCTCGGCTATGCGGCTTCCTTCGCTGTGCTGGCGACATTTCTGATGCGGACTATGGTTCCGCTTCGCCTCGTCGCGATCCTCAGCAACATATTATTTGTGGCGTTTGCGTATCTCCAAAACATTCATCCGGTTCTCTTCCTCCACATGGCGCTATTGCCGATCAACGTCTGGAGGCTTTTCGCTTTGCGGCACTTTGGCGCGCAATTGTTTGAAATTCCGTTTTTTCGAAAGCGGCTGCCGAACATCTGATGGCGAAATCTGTAGGCGTTCCACTTGTAAAAGGAGACCATCATGTCGAGAAGTTATCTCTTACCTGCCGTTGGCTTATTTCTGGTGCTGCTCGTTGTCGGTCTCACGGTACTATGGATGTATCCATCTCAACCGACCAACGCCGACGCACAACTTGGACGGCCAAAATCCGAAAGCATGGGCGTTGTTCTTGTGACCGGCTCCGTCGATCCCAAATCGAAAGCTCTGCCAGAACAGAAAATACACGATATGACGTTCGTCTACTCAGATGGCGATTAATCAGAAGAAAGGGGCGCGAAACGAAGGAAGTCCCGGCCAATTAGAAGGCCGGGGTTATTTGGATGCACGTTGTCGTTCGACGCGGGGCGAGTAGTGCACAGCGCCGAGGTCCCCGACTGAGTCGGCCTAAAAGAGTTCCAATGGGGCCAACCGCGCCTTGCCACGCGGGCGCTCAATAAGGAAGTATTTGAGAAAGAAAGTGCCCTCTCGACCGGAAAGCGGAGCACCACAGCTTACGCACGTTATCTCGCAATCAGGCTCATCCGCAGCTTCAATACGCGCTATCTTGTATTTTGCGCTACACGTCGGACATAAGAACGGCACTGGCTGTTGCATAGCGGGATTGTCGCCGCCGTCCGTTGATGCCTTAAATTGCGTATCATTATAAAACGCTGGGCGTTGTTCGGTCTCGTACCGGTTAATAAAAAAACAGCCCCGGCAGGGGGTGCCAGGGCTGGAAGAGTCGCCTGCGTTGTGAGCAACAGGCGAGGTTACTGTCTTCGCAGTAGCACGGAGAACACGGAGCAAATGCGTTGAAATTGGGGCTCGGTTAACGTGGGCCGTTAGCAAAAAAGCCCCGGCCATTTTGGGAGAGTCGGGGCAAAGTTCGGATGAGTAATACGCTTTGCTGGAAGAGGCGCGACAAATACTGAATTAGGTCCACTAAATTCAAAAGGGGCCATCCCGATTTGAAAAGTAATCATCCAAGATGTTCCATCGGAACCATTAGCCGCGCTGCGTATTGCCGTCGAGGTGGCAGCGGATGGCATCGCGCGCCGAAATCTATAAGCAAAGAGCGGCTGACTGTCGCGCGAAGGCAGACGCCGCGAGGAGCCGTACTACGAAGACCGCTTTTCTGGAACTCGCAAGACAATGGGCCTCCATGGCAGAAGAGATCGAAAAGCAAGAGCGGGAACCGAAGGACCGCGACGGCGAATAGTGTGAGCCGCTACCAAATTAAAATGCCGCCAACTGATGGGGTGGATGGCCCCCTGACGGCATCTAGGTGCCAAAATGGTGGTCGTCAAAGATCACCAGCAACGGGAGCCACCCATGGGCGATATTACAACGATTGGTCTTGATCTCGCAAA
>JBAUYV010000323.1:0-8408 GCA_049584975.1 Xanthobacteraceae bacterium
GGACAAGATAGATCAGATTGAGAAGGATCTGCTGTCCGGCAAGATCAAAGTCCTGGCCAGCTAAGCCGGCGCGCCATGTGCGCAAGAAGGCGGCGGTGAACGACACGTCCGCACTGGGTGCGGAGCGCACTTCCATTTCGGGCGCTCCGGTCGGCGCCGACGAAGTCCTCGGACTTTCCGGCGTCACCAAAATCTTCGGCTCGCTTACCGCGGTGTCCGACGTCTCGTTGTCGGTCGCCGCCGGCGAGGTGATGTGCCTGCTGGGCGAGAACGGCGCCGGCAAGTCGACGCTCTGCAACATGATCTTCGGCGTGTACCGGCCGACGATGGGCGCGATGCGTCTGTCCGGCGCGCCCTATGCGCCGGCCGATCCGAAAACCGCGCTTGGCGCCGGCGTCGGGATGGTGCATCAGCATTTCAGCCTGGTGCCGAGCATGACCGTGGTCGACAATCTGCTGCTCGGCCGCAGCCATGGCGTGCTCAAGCGCCGCGTCTTTGCCGACGAGATCAGGGCGCGCGCCGAAGAATTCGGCCTGAAGGTCGATCCCTGGCGCATCGTCAAAGAAATGTCGGTCGGCGAGCGGCAGCGACTCGAAATCGTCAAATGCCTGATGGCGCGGCCGCGGCTCCTGCTGCTCGACGAGCCGACCGCGGTGCTGCCGCCGGAAGAGATCGGCTCCTTCCTCGATGTCTGCCGGCGCATCGCCGACGCCGGCGGCGCGCTGATTCTGGTCACTCATAAGCTCGCCGAGGTTGCCAAGATCGCCGACCGCACCGCGATCCTGCGCGCCGGCAGGATTGTTGACACCGTGCCGATGCGCGGCGCCGACATGAAAGCGATCGTGCAGGCCATGATCGGCCGCGAGCTAGGGAGTGCCGATGTGGCGGTCGGGCTCGATGTCGCCGAAACCGGCGAGCCCGCGGCACCGGCATCGAGCGAAGCCGTCCCGGCCATGCCGCGCAGGGCCGGCGCGTTGCAGATCGACGCGCTGTCCTATCGCGACCGCAACGGCGCGTTGCGCCTTGACAAGATCACCATCGAGGTCGGCCCAGGCGAAATAGTCGGTGTCGCCGGCGTCGAGGGCAACGGCCAGACCGAGCTCGGATTGATCCTCGCTGGCATCGAGCGACCGAGCGAAGGCCGCTGGTTTGTCGGCGACAGCGAGATGACGCAAGCGACGCCGCGCGAAATCACCGCGGCCGGCGTCGGCATCGTGCCTGAGGATCGCCACGCGGTCGGCGCCGTCCTCGACATGTCGGTCGGCGAGAACCTTTGCCTGCAGGGCCTCGCGCGATATACGCGCTTTGGGCTAGTGCGCCGCGGCGCCATAACGGCGACCGCCAACGACCTGATCGAGCGCTACGACGTGCGTGGCGCCGGCCCCGAGACGCGCTTCGGATCGCTATCCGGCGGCAACCAACAGAAAGTAGTTTTGGCGCGGGAGCTGACGCTTGATCCGCTGGTTCTTCTCGTCGCGGCGCAGCCGACGCGCGGCCTTGACGTCGGGGCGGTCGAGTCCGTGTATGGCCATATCCGCTCGGCCTGCCAGCGCGGCGCCGGCGTGCTACTGATTTCCAGCGAGTTAGACGAACTGATCGCGGTGTCGGACCGCATCGCCGTGATCTATCGCGGCCGGATCGTGGGCGAGCTTTCGGCCACGCCGGCCAACCGCGAAGCCATCGGCGCCTTGATGTCGGGCAATACCGCATGAGCAGCACCACCGTTCCCAACCCGCGCGCCGCATTCCGCATTCCGGCTCCCGCGTTGGTGATTCCACTCGTCGCCGTCGCCGTGGCGATCGGCATCGGCTTCGCGCTAATGGAAGCGACCGGCTCCAATATCGGCGACGCCGTCGCCGCGTTTGCACAAGGCGCGTTCGGTAGCCCCTATGCGATCGGCACCTCGCTCAACCGCGCCGTCGCGCTCGGTCTGGTCGGGCTGGGATTCATCCTCGCCGAGCGCGCCAACCTCATCAATGTCGGCGGCGAAGGCCAAATTGCTATGGGCGGCATCTTCTCCGCCGCCGTGGCGCTCTATGGCGGCGTCGCCGGGCTGCCGCTCGGCCTGCCGGTGCTGTTGCCGGTTCTCGCCGGCACGCTTGCCGGCTCCGCCTGGGGCGCGCTGGCGGGCCTGATGAAGATCCGCTTCGGCACCAACGAGGTGATCAGCACACTCCTGCTGAACTTCATCGCGCTGTTTCTAGTCTACTGGTCGGTGCAGTCCGAGCATCTGCTGCGCCAGCCATCGACTTTCGCCGGCACCTTGCCGCAGAGCCTGGCGGTGCCGGATTCCACCCAGCTTCCGCTCCTGACCGGTGATCCCTCCGACCCAATCCATATTGGCGCCGCAGTGGCGATCATTCTCGCCATTGTGACGGCTGTGGTGCTGCGCCGCTCCGCCTTCGGGCTAAAGCTCAAGGCCATCGGCCTCAATCCGGTGGCGTCGCGCCGAGCCGGCATCCGCGTCGGCGGCCTGACCGTGTGGGTACTGGCGCTGTCGGGTGCATTCGGTGGCCTGGCGGGCACGACGATGCTTCTGGGTAATCAGGACTATCTCACCGCCGGCTTTTCTTCCGGTTACGGTTTCGACGGCCTCGTCGTCGGCCTGTTGTCGCGCGGCTCGGTGATTGGCGTCGCGATGGTCGCGGTCTTCTTCGGCTTCCTGCGTTCCGGAGGCATCTCGATGCAGATCGCCGCCCATGTGCCGGCGGCGCTTGTGACCATCGTTCAAGGCATCATCGTCGTCGCCATCGCCGGCTCGGCAATCCTGATCGATCGTATGGCGCGCCGCAAATGAACCTCGACACACTCACCGTCTATATAGCCTCGACATTGCACTTCGCCGTGCCGCTGATGCTGGCGGCGAGCGGCGAGCTGGTTAGCGAGGTCGCGGGCGTGCTCAACCTCAGCCTGGAAGGCATGATGCTATTCGCCGCCTTTTTTGCCATCTGGGGCACCTCGGTGACTGGCAGCGCCTGGGTCGGCCTGCTGTGCGGGATCGGCAGCGGCATCATCTTTTCCGTGGTGCAGGCCTTACTGAGCGTGCGGCTGCGCGCCAACCAACTCGTGGTCGGCATCGGACTCAACATCCTGGCGCTTGGCGCGACCACGTTCCTCAATCGCGAGATTTTCGGCGCCCTGTCGCGCGACCTCGTGCCGGGCTTCGGCACGCTCTACATTTCCGGTCTGTCGGCTTTGCCGGTCATTGGGCCGAGCCTGTTCCAGCAATATGACGTGGTCTATGTCGGTATCGCGCTGATCGCGATCATCTGGTTTGTGCTCCGCTTCACCGCTTACGGCGTGGAATGCCGCGCCGTCGGTGACGACCCGCGCTCGGCCGACTGGGCAGGCATCTCGGTCTCGCGCGTCCGCGTCATCGCGATCCTGGTTACCGGCGCGATGGCCGGTGTCGCCGGTACGCTGATCTCGGTCGGCGACATCCGCACCTTCACCGAAGGCATGACCAACGGCGCCGGTTATCTGGCGATCGCCGCCATCATCTTTGGCGGCTGGCGGCTTTGGCCGACGGTCGGGGCCTGCATCCTGTTCGGCGCAGCGATGGCGCTCCAATTCCAGTTCTCCGGCGCCGATTCACCGGTGCCGACTGCCGCGCTCCTGATGCTGCCCTATGTGTTGGCGCTACTCTCGGTCGCTGGCCTGGTCGGGCGGCAGGTGCCGCCGGCCGCACTCACCATTCCATTCCTCGGCGCCCGCTGATCGGGCATGGCGTCGCGGGATTCCGCCGTGCTGTCTCTCTGACATTTTGGACTGGCGGGATGGTGGCCCACGCTCGGTCAGCAGACCCGATGGACTCCATACCCTATCACGCCGTAACAGAGAATGACGAAGTTTTCTTTCGTGCCTGACGACTTGCGCGAACGGTGCGGCGTGCTCGTCCGGAACGATCACACGAGATATGGGCATCTTTGCCTGCCCGATATGCTGTGGAATTCGGACGCGGAAAGCTCTCGAAGAAATTTTCAAATATGCCGCGCATATCAGAAGCTCAAAGAAGGCCAATGATTCGCTGCAGATCATGCAGCGATCGTTGTCGCACTTGAAGTGCTAGCCCGCGACTTCGCGGGGTGGGGGACCCAATTCCCCAATGCGAAACGACGGGCGGAAGAGCTGCTTGGCGATATCACTCTCCGGCCGCGGGTGTGGCTGATTGAACAAGTATGCATATCCGTCGTCGGACATCCGCGGTGAGGCAATCCAGATTCTCGATCGATCGCGGACGAGCAGATTTTAGCCGCATTGCTCTCATGATTGGGTGAGGTTCTCGCAGATAGGGCGAAGTTCCACTTTCACGCTCGATCCGTGCGCCACGCTGGAAAATGCCAAATGCAGAATGTTTTTCACGAAAAGGGAAAACGGCATTGACCAATCTTGGGGCCGTCATCGCGTGTTCTGCTGCAATCGAAACTAGCGGATATCGATTTTCGGCACTACGGAACTTCGAGGCAAAGCAGGTGACCATCCGGATCACGTAACATTGCGCGTACTGCGCCTTGTTCAAACCGCACCGGACCCGACAGGAGGGTATCCACGTTTTGCGTACAAAGCGCATCCATCTCATCGTTCCTTACTGCCAGAACAAGCTGCGTCGCCGCCACGTCGTTTGTCCCGAGCACCGCCGGTTCCCGCTCGGAGTCGCTCCGATAGCAGAGTAACTCAATATGAGGGACAGAAGATCGCGGTAGCGCCAGTGCGGTCACCTCGACCAGCGCTCCTGCGACATTGTCCAGATTATCCTGCTCTGGACCTGAGTTAAGTGAGCTGCCGAAGTGCTGCAGTCCGAGTCGCTCGTAGAACCCGACGCTTCGTTTCGTGTCCGCTATTGAAATTGCGGAATGGTCAATTCCGAGGAATCCGGTCGCCGACGACGCTCGCCATTTATCAGATGCAGTATCGGGCGAGAATGCGATCAGTTCGAGTGGATGACCCTCCGGATCGCGAAATTTAAGCGCGGTGACGCCGCCCGACGAAGCGGGCAACGACTGCGGCCCGTCGGTCGAGATCGTTTTCCATCCCCCGTGTGCCAACAGCCGTGCGTAGGCTGTCACCATATCGGAAACCACGATCGCAAAATGCTGAAAGAGGAGACTCCGCCCGGAGACCCCGCACGGATAGTTCTGTCCTGGCGGCTGAATGCCGGTGAGTTCGATTTCTTGTCCGCCCAGTCGCAGAGTAACAACGCGGGCTATCGCGCCCGGAATGTCCATGAACTGACCGAAAGCCTGCTCAGCGATTGTTACATCGCCTGTTTGCACAAATCCGAAGGCTGCCTTGTAGAAATCTGCCAAGCGGTACGGTTCGCTGCAGATCATTGTGATGCGGGAAAGCCGTTGCACTGCGTTCAGGGCACTTGCACCCCACGGCAGTTTAGGAAGATGGAATAAAGAGTGCTTGAGCCTCCGATGAAGAGACGATTTTTTGCGGGCCCGCCAAACGTCAGGTTCGAGACCCGGTAAGGCACGAAGATTCTGCCAAGAAGTTCCCCATCAGAACTGATGCAATGGACTCCGTCGGCCGCACTGCTCCAGATGTTGCCGTTCTCGTCGACGCGCATCCCATCGCAGTAGCCCGGCTCGATCCTGTGAAAAATGTCGCCGCCGGAGAGCGTTGACCGGTCCGCCCCAAGCTCGAACACGCGGATATATTGACGAGGGTGCTCCGTTGTCTGGTCGCCGGTCTCGGCTATGTAGAGCCGGCTCTCATCCGGCGAGAAGGCGATTCCATTCGGCCCGTCGAAATCATCCGCCACGATCCCGATGTCGCCACTTTCCGGGTCGAAGCGGTAGACCGCGGGCGGCTGTTCCGAGACTTGCCGCCCACCTTCATAATCGTTCGATATTCCGTAAAGCGGGTCGGTGAACCAGATCGAGCCATCTGATTTCACTACGACATCATTCGGAGAATTGAGCCGCTTGCCAGAATGCCGATCGACTAATTTCGTGACCCGGCCGTCATATTCCGTTCGATAAAGACACCGTCCGCGATGCGAGCAGGCGATCAGGCGTCCCTGGCGATCTCTGGTCTGTCCGTTTGCGTAATTCGAGGGCGAACGATATACCGACACGCCCACTCCCTCGGTCCAACGCATAGTGCGATCGTTTGGCAGATCCTGGAACAGCAGGCAGTTGGCATCGCCCATCCAGACCGGTCCTTCGATCCAGCGGAAATCCGACGCCAACGTCTCCAATGTCGCATTGCCCAGGATATAGCGCGCAAAACGTGGGCTGCGGATCTCGATCCCGTTCATGGGTCACCTAAACCGACAGGGCGACGCAAGCGGAGGCGGAGCTTCGAACTGCACTATCATGAGTACAGCGGGATCGTCTCCGACCGTGCCCGAGAGGTGCCCTTGCTTGCCGCCCACGTTGCGCGTGTTCTTGTCCTCGCCGAAGGATATCTCTCCCGGCCCCATCTCCACACGCTGGCCGTCCATCGACTCGACGAACCAACGTCCTGACAACGGGACGATCCATTGCGGCTTAGGATTTTCGTGCCAATCACCGATCCAGTCGGCCGGCAGCACCGTGATGAAAACGGTCGCGGCATCCTTGGTCTTGGGACCTATCCATTGCGGAGCGGCTTGCGGCGCTATCGCCGCTTTCTCGAATTCAGTCATCGTACAGCGGGACTGATGACTGACGCCGTCGGCGTCGGTCCAGAGATGCCAATACGATATGGCCGGCTTGGGATCCGAACTCACCGCGCGACATGCTCCTGTACTACCCCATAGGGGTGGGAAGAGGACAACGGATGGACAAAGAAGTGGCTGACCGAAGCCGCATCGGTACCAAAGGTGACGAGCAAGAATCCGGCGCCGAGAGCAAAATTTTTGAGGAAATCCCAAAACAGCGTCCGACCCTGCCCGCTGTTAGAGCTCCAAAAATCGCCAGGCTTCCAGAACTGTTTCCAGAGCAAGGCGGTAACGCCGCAATACCCCGCCAAGACAAAGGCGCAGGCACGGTCCGCGATCCCGGTAATAACCCCTAGCGACATGAACACTTCGACGAACAATCCGATGAGGATTAGTCCCATCGCAACCGTCGTGTTGGGCACCGCTTCACGCGCTTGGGCAACGGCGCTGCGAAAGTTAAGGACCTTGTCCAGAGCGCTGAATGGAAGAAATAGGACGACGAGAACGATGCGGATCGCCGCAGCAATGCCGACATTCAGCATTATCATTGTACATTACCCCGCAATTGCAAGATGAACTCAATTTCCGGCATTCTGTATAAAACGCTGAACTTTCGTCGAAGTTCAAACGTTGCTGTTCTTGGGTCTGGAGACAACCCATGACGAGCAAGAGTGAACATTACGATGTCGTCATTATCGGCTCTGGGCCGGGCGGCGGCACCATGGCGTGGCGATTGGCGCAGACCGGTAAGCGCATCCTACTTTTGGAGCGCGGCGACTACCTGCCCCGAGAACGTGAGAATTGGGACAGCAAGGCCGTATTCGTGGATGCGCGCTATCAAGCGCCGGAGACTTGGTACAGCTCGGACGGCAAGAACTTTCACCCCGGCCTGCATTATTTCGTGGGCGGCAATAGCAAGGTCTATGGCGCCGTCCTGCTACGCCTCCGCGAGCGGGACTTCGATGAGATTAGGCACCCCGACGGCGTATCACCCGCGTGGCCGCTGAAGTACGACGCGTTCGAGCCCTATTACCAGGCCGCCGAAGAGCTTTATTACGTTCACGGCCTACGCGGGGAAGACCCCACCGAGCCACCGTCGAACAAGCCATATCTCTACCCGCCGATAACGCATGAGCCGCGCATCCAAAAACTATTCGATGGGCTGAAGAGGGAGGGGCGTCATCCGTTTCATCTGCCGGTTGGCATTCTGCTCGAAGAAAAAGATGGTAAGCCGTTGCCGCATTCCGCCTGCATCCGCTGCAATACCTTCGACGGCTATCCATGTTTGACCAACGGCAAGGCGGACGCGCAAGTCGTCTGTGTTGACCCGGCGCTGCGGGCACATTCGAATCTGACCCTACTAACCAACTCATACGTCGACAAACTGACGACTGACTCACGCGGCAGCAGGATTTCAGGCGTTGAAGTGGTGCGAAGCACCGAGCGGATGACATATTCGGGTGACATTGTCGTCGTGGCTTGTGGCGCGCTCTCGTCGGCCCTCTTGATGCTGCGTTCGGCGAACGACGACCATCCACACGGGCTCGCCAATGGCTCAGGCCTCGTGGGACGTAATTACATGCGACACAACAACTCTGTCGTCATGGCCGTTTCGCGCACTCCGAATCCGACCAAGTTTCAAAAGACTCTGGGACTGAACGATTTCTATTTTGGTTCTGATGATTGGATATATCCGCTCGGGCATATCCAAATGGTAGGGAAGTCGGACGGCGTACAGATCCATGGCGAAGGGCTACCC
>JBAUYV010000324.1:0-6460 GCA_049584975.1 Xanthobacteraceae bacterium
GTTTGGCGAAGGCTCCGCGACTTCCATACAGAGTCTCGGCCCGGACATTCTGCAGGATGGTCAGATCGTTGCGGTGGTGCTCGCCGACAGCTTTGAGGCCGCGACCGAGGCGGCTTACGCTGTCAAAGTGAGCTACGCGTCGCAGACACCTTCCGCGACCTTCGGCTCCCAGGGCCTGAAGGAAGAAGATGCGACCAAAGTCTCGCAGCAGCACAACCATCTGCCGCAGGCCGGCGATGCCGATGCGGCGATCGGGAGCGCCGATGTCACGATCGAGGTGGAATACAGTACGCCGACCCAGCACCACAATCCGATCGAGCTGTTCTCAACCACATGCGTGTGGACCGGCGATCACCTCACGATCTACGAACCAAGCCAATTCGTCTACGGGCTGAAAAACTTCGTTGCTCAGCGGCTCGGCATCGAGCCGGAAAAGGTGCACGTGGTCAGTCTCTACGCGGGTGGCGCATTCGGCTCCAAGGGCACGATGACGCCGCGCACCGCGATGATCGCGCTTGCGGCCAAGCGGCTCAATCGGCCCGTCAAACTCGTCGCCACCCGCGATCAGGGCTTCACGATTGCAACCTATCGCGCCGAAACGCGGCACCACATTCGTCTCGGCGCGCGCCGCGATGGTAAGCTGGTCGGCTACAGCCATGAGGGCTGGGAAATCAGTTCGCGGCCCGACCCCTACGTCGTGGCTGGCGTCGAGGACAGCGCCCAGCTCTATGCCTTCGGGGCCGTCGCCACCAAGGTCAATGTCGTTCACGCCGATCGCAATACGCCGGGCTTTATGCGCTCTCCCCCGGTCGTCCCCTACATCTTCGCCCTTGAGAGCGCGATGGACGAGATGGCGCTTAAACTCGGCATGGACTCGATCGAGTTCCGCCGCGTCAACGACACCATGACGAGCCCGATCGGCAACAAGCCTTATTCAAGCCGTTCACTGATGCAGTGCTACGATCAGGCCGCCGCAGCCTTCGGCTGGAAGCAGCGCAATCCGCAAATCGGCTCCATGCGCGACGGCGACTGGCTCGTTGGCTGGGGATGCGCAACCGCCCTTTACCCTACGCACATCGGGCCCGCTGCCGCCCGCGTGCGGTTGATGCCGAACGGCGACGTCCGCGTGCAGATCGCCGCGCACGAGATCGGCAACGGCGTTTACACCGTGCTCGGCCAGATGGCGGCTGAGCGGCTTGGGGTCGAGCTATCGTCCGTGACCGTCGAAGTCGGCGATTCGCGTCTGCCGCCCGCACCGGTCGCTGGTGGCTCCAACACGACCGCGAGTTCTTGCAGCGCCGTGCTGAAAACCTGCGATGCCATTCGCAGCAAGCTGTTCCACGCTGCAGTGACCGCAAACGATGGACCGCTGGCGGGCCGAAACATCGACGACCTTACGCTCAAGGAAGGCAGGATTGTTGCTGGCGACGGTAAAGGCGAGGATCTTGGCGAGGCCTTTAAACGCATGGGGGTTGGCACCATCGAGGAATATTCCGAATTCGTTCCTAAAGGCCTCCAGCCGAGTGCCGTGGCCGACCTTTATGATGGGAAGGTGCGCATGGTCGGCGGGCCGCACGGGGACAAGGTGATGTATGCCATGGGAGCCGAACTGGTGGAGGTTCGCGTCCACTCCATTACCCGCGAGATTCGCGTGCCGCGCATCGTCGGTGCATTCGCGGCGGGCAGGCTCATGAACACACGCACGGTGCACAGCCAGCTCATGGGTGGCATGATCTGGGGCATCAGCTCGGCGCTCCATGAAGCGACCGAGATCGACATGCGTTATGCGCGCTACGTCAACGACAACCTTGCCGATTACATGGTGCCGGTAAATGCCGACGTGAAAGACGTGCAAATCATTCTGGTCTCTGAAGTGGACCACGACGTCAATCCGGCGGGCGTCAAAGGACTAGGCGAGCTCGGCAATGTCGGGACGGCGGCCGCCATCGCCAACGCCGTCTATCACGCGACTGGCAGGCGAATTAGGCAATTGCCAATTCGCATCGAGAAGCTGCTTGAAGTCTAGCGGATGACGTCGGTGGTTGGCGCCCAAAATCGCTTTGCCATAAAATCCGGTGTGATGATCTCGTAAGTGAATTATCGCATCTCAGGAGGCAAACTTTTCGCTGCGCCCCGTTCTGCCTTGTCACCGCGAAGGCATCGTCGCGGTCGTAAAAGGCACCCTGCGGCACACCAATTAGGGGTCAGCTTTTGCGGTCACACAGACCTTTACCTCGATCCTTCGCTGCAGCAGCGTTAACCACGCACCCTGCGTTTTCCCGCGCGCGCGAGGGAAGGGGGCACCACGCTCAGTCGTCCTCTCTCTTTATCCATTGTCGCAGCCGCGCGACGAGCGCCGCGCCGAACAACACCTGCGGTTGGCGCCGATCCGCCGATGGCGGCTTCGCCTGGTCGGTGGAGCTGAGGTGAGTGGCGCGCTGAGCTACGGGGTAGGGAATCGATGGCCGCCGGCCTGTTGCGCACGGCGCTATCGGGCATCGGATCGGTTCCCTGCAAATCCCAACGAAACCAAGGCAAGCGGTGCGGGTCAAGTGGTGAGGCGCCGCTTGAGACAACCAACCCAATCATCCCTAAATTCGACCAACGCGAGATCACTCCTCATCGAAGAGGTTATTAGCGATTTTGTCCTTGGCTTCTTGCCTAGAGCGCGCTGTCACTTTTCGCACCGTTCCTGTCCCTGTCTGCCGCACCATCCACGTCGCTGTTGAAAACACCGGCACGATGTCGGGATTCCCAACCAGCATCTGCAAGACCATGTAGATCATATGCCACGGTTCTTTCACACGGCATGAAAGCACCTCCCACCCATCCGCTATTTTCGCGCATCTGCAAACCCACGAATGACTGATGGAATCATTACAAGATTGCGATCAACGCTGATCTCGCCCGCATCGACCGTGCTCAAAAAGGCAGCAAACCGAAAAGGATAGCCGTAATAGCGAGTAGAACAGCAAGCCGCGAACTTCCAAAGGCTGCGAAAGCGCCGATGCAAAAGCCGAGCGCACCCCCAAGCGCAATGAAAAGATCATCGGCCCGCTCGGAAGGGCTCAGCAACTTCTGAAGAGTTGGCGCCAGCACGGCGGCCATAAGGGTCCAAAAGAAAACGATGCCAATTCGGGCGGCGACACCTTTTCTCTCGTCGCGCAAAAAGCTCACCTGATTCTCCATGGCGTCGAAGGCCAGCAGGGTCTGCGAGGCCGAGTTCAGAGGATGCATTCCGCAGTTTAGATAATTGGTCAACTTCCCGTAGCGGGTGCAATGCGGCAAATCGGGAGCCGAATCTGACGAAAAGGGTCATCGGTGTCGCTTTGAGTGCCCGCCAGGAATGTCTGCTCTGTATCCGATCGCCGCCGAATCGCTCCTAGCCGGTTCGGCAGTTATCATGGCAATCCGAATTGAAAGCAGGACGTTTCGATGAATGACGAAACGACGGCACCTCAATCCGTTTCCAAGTCGCGCAGGCCCTACCTGGTGACAGCAGCTGGCATAATGCTTATCCTCTCGGGATGTCTCGGCGTTGTTTTGTCTATGAGACGAATAGCGCAACGATTGGCGCTTTCGCTTCAATTGTTCTTACCGCTTGCTTCGTTACCGTTCAACGCGGGCGAAGTTGCCGGATATGGGCCCGTGCCGCTTCTTGGATATTGATCGCCCAGGGTGCGCACTTCGCTCGGGGGTTGATCAGGGACCCAAACTTTCCATCTTTGAGTTGGACGTCAACTATACCATTCATCCTTACAGTGTTGCTCAGTTGAATTGGTGTATTTGTCCTGTGGGCAAAGCGTAAGGAACCGCTACCTGAGGAATATCATGAGGTCGCAAGCGAAGCGTTAGCCGTCTCGATGACGACTGAATACGCCATCATCTAGCATAATATCCGTCACGCTTCAGGGCACTCTTGTCGGTCCGTTGCATTGCAAACAAGTCTAGTTGCAATTGGTTCATGTCGGCCAGTAACGACCAAAGTGCCGTTCAACAATCTGCCATTCCAGTTAGCAAATCAGTCGAGCTTGAGGTTGACCGACTTGAGCAACGCAATCCCATTTTTCGATGTCGTCCCAGAGCAGCACGCCAAGTTCTGCGGGCGAAGGACCACCAGCGACATAGCCGGCTTTGCGAAATTATTTTTGGGAGCGGCGTTCGCCAGTCCGGTATTTATGTCGATGCTGACCTTGCGGAGAATCTCAGAGGGCGTTGTGGCGGGTACGAATAGGACCTGCCGAGCCAAGGCATTTAAGGCTCAGGGCTTCACGGCCAGGAACGTCAGAAGTGACGGTCACATCCCCATCGGCAGTGTCATTCGCGAACTCTCGAACACCTTCCATATTTACCGTCACCCCTTCGTATCCATCGGGTGCCCACTACCAGGGTATTTGGATAATTTCGATGGTTCTCGTAGCACTAAAATGCACTTGGCTCCGAGTAGCGCCAGCCCCGAGAAACAGATCAGTTCGCCCAGCGCTTTAGGATCCGCGACATAGAAGCTGTAAATTGGCTCGTAAAGGAAAAAAGTCGCCACCGCCAACGCGGCGCATACGAATAGCAGCGCTCCCAGGAGGCCACTGAGAACTGCCACCAGGATCGTCGGCAGCAAGAAAAAAAATATCGGAGACCCGACGGAATAATCCATCTTCAAGCGAAATAGAATAGCCGTAAGAATAATTAGCATCCCAAACGCAACAGCAATCGTTCGCAGGTGCCGTATCTTGCTCATTTTTTTGGCCCCGAGTAACGCCGTCGATCCAAATCCAGCGGTGACCCACATAATTGCCTCAGATTGAAATGCTGGCACAAGCTCGCGCGAAAGAAGGATGAGGCCGCCAACTGAGGGACCTACTTCAGCGCAGTCGAAACCGATCCGAACGTGGTTTTGAGGTTGTGTCCAACGCCTTGGACAACGGTGATTATTATCACCGAGATCGACGCGGCGATGAGGCCATATTCGATGGCCGTTGCCCCGGATTCGTCTTTCAGAAGGCCTGGAGCTGCTTGGTCATGCCCGAAACGTAGGCAGGCTGTCTAAACGGTCGGTAAATGAGTACCGCCAAACTCCGGTCAATCACTGCGACAGAATGACTGAGGTCCTAGCTAGAGAGCGGCCACTATTCTCTGAGAGATTTCCCGAAGTGACAACTTCACGAACGTGGCCTATCGCCGCTCCATCATAAAACATTGTTACGTAGGCAATTGCCGCAGCCTCGAATGTCAAAGAACGCCAGAATGATGCAATTGCCGTTAGACCGATTGCTATATCAGCCACTCCAATCTCGAATTGAGGGGGGCTATTCGGGAAGGTCGTGCCCAGGCAGCCAGTGGCCTTTTACCCACTCCAGCTGCACTCTGTGCATCGGTGGCACGGCGAGGCGTTTTCGCCAGTCTGAATTCTGACTTTGCGTTTCGCAGTTCGGAACGCACTTGCTCTCGTCTTGAAAGTAGGCGACAGCAAACACACGGCCGTCGACGGTAGTCACATTCACCGCCACGCAAGGATACTCGGTATAGGCATGGAAGGCAGAGTTGATGAGGGGGCCAGTCTGCCGAGCAATTTCGCAGATGGCGGCCTTGTCATCGACCAGCTGAGCGTAGCATGGGCTGACAAGCGTAAAGACGCCAAGCACAGCTACTAAAGGTGATCGCATTTTATTTATCCTGTTAGTTGGTTGCAGAGTTCGTTGTGGTTTTTGGTCACATGCCCAGGCTGTGGGAACATGGCAGCGCCGCGGAGACAGTCACGGTTGAGCTGTGGCGCCGGTCGTGACGCTGCAACGCATGCAGCGAACCAAGGACGAATTGGCCTAGGCTCTCGTTGTAGTTTGCAGTAGCCGCTACTACCGGATCGTTACCGGCTGCACCCTATCCACTGAATTTCGGTCGCTGTCAGGCACTGTCATCCCAGTGCCGCCGCTGTGTGGGTAGGCGCCTAGGCGTACTGCGTCCGAGTATTTTTCCAGGCTCTTGCCGTTGCGCCGACGAGGTACACCCTCGCCATTTCGGCAACGCCCGCACCACTTCCCGCTTTCTCACCGCCAGCGTCCGTTCTGCGGACGCCCAGATCGGTCGCTTCCAGCCGTAGCTAGCCGGTTCCGAATATTCGCATGACAATGATCACCAAGAGGAAGACACCCATCGCCAGCGAGCCAGTCGATGCCGCGTGCTGCCATAGCCGCATTGCCCGCTCGCGTGGCAGCGCGGGCGCCGTCCAGTCCGGAGAGTGTGTCCCCCAGGTCGCGAGCAGGCCGCCTTTACCCTCGAACGTGCCGAGATCGCGCAGCTTTACGCCGGCACGCGCCGCGAGATCGGCCACGATGTCTGCGTAGTAGCTGCTCTCCATACGGGTGGCCAGTGCGCGCTCTTCGAAGAGGAAAATCACATCGCCGTTCCTGCGGTGCAGGACATAGGCGCGCTGCATGCACTCCATGCCCAAGCTGCCATAGGCTTC
>JBAUYV010000325.1:0-2115 GCA_049584975.1 Xanthobacteraceae bacterium
GACGCCAGGTATGCCGCGGGTTTCGCCAGTCGATGCCGTCCAGCGATCATGCATCTTGATGCCCCTCCCACTCACGGTGATTTTGCGTCAGATCAAGGCGCGCGATGGCACCGGCACGTAATTGCCGCAGCGCCGCCATGGTCTTGTCGGTGTCCGGAAACAAATAGCGACCAGTGTCGGGATCACGGTCGATGCGGATGACGCCGCGGCGAATGCGGCCGCTGACCCAGTTGACCGAAACACCGAGGTCGGTGGCGACTTCCGGAACGCTGAGCCGGCCCGATATCTTTGCCCACCGGGTTCGTCTTGGCGGCATTTTGAGGCGGCGCCGCAGACGGATGCCTTGGACCGTGCTGCAAAGCACCTCGGTGCGGCTCGGCGAGCGGTGTCCCTCGGCGGTTAATTGACGGGCAATCGCCGCGTCATCGGCGCCGGCCCGCGCCAACTGGAGCACGCGCGCCTCCATCTCGGCATAGCGCGGCAGGGCGGTCACGGCGTTCACCGGCAGCGCAACCGTCATTTCGGTTGTCTCGCCACCACGCCAGACGATGCGCACCTCGGCCATATCCCGGGTGGCGCGGCGCATGACGACCTTGTCGATGAGGCAGCGCAGCAAGGCCTTCCGATGCTCGCGGCTAACCGCTGGGTCGGCCCAGATCTCGGGCAGCCGCTGGCCGAGGGCAACGACCTTTGCGCGCAGCCGCGGATCGAGCCGGTCGGATCCGGAAGCGGCGGCGGTTGTCCGTCGCGCGAGCGCTTCCTCGGCCCGGCGGAGCTCCAGGAGCGCCGCCTCCCAACGCCGCTCGAGTTCGGCCGCGACGAGCCGATTGTCGGGGTCGACCCGGTTGAATTGGCGCTCGGCGAGACGGGCCTCGTAGCGCAGACGATCGACCTGTTGCATCTCGGCGCGCCGCAAGGCCTCGTCGGATTGACGCTGCACCTTTCGCGTGCGGGCCCAAGCGTCGATTTCGGCGGGGGCGACCGCTGCCAAAAAGGCAGCCGCAACGCTCCGGTCGATCGCCGCCGAGCGCAGACACTGGCAAACCGGCACGCCGTGCTGCTGGCGCAGGTGATTGCAAACGTATTGGCTACCGCCCTTGTAGCGCACGGCCATCTTATGTCCGCATTCACCGCACCAGGCGATGCCATGGAGGAGGGCCGCACCGTCACGGGGAATGCCGCGAGTCTTGTTGTGCAGATATCCCGCCCGGTTGTCACGCAGCATGACCTGGATACGTTCGAAGGTCTCCCAGTCTACATAGGCTGGATATTTGTCCTTCACCACGATCCTCCATTCCTCGTCCGAACGGAGCTTCCGCTTTGCCCTGCCGCCATGCCCTTTGGTCGGACCCATCCGGGTCCTGCCATAGACGAAGGCACCGGCATAGGCCGGATTTTTGAGCATCGTCGTCACTGCGGGAATGGTCGGGCGCTTCCAGCAGGCCTGCCCGTCGCGGTCCCGCCGCGGCAGGCTAAGGCTGCACTCGTGGAGCGTGCGGACCACCCGAACCGCGGTGCGGCGCTTCAAGAAGGTATCAAACACCAGTGCGATGCGGGCTTGGACCTCCAGGTCCGGGGCCTTCGTCACGACGCCCGAGGCATCCCGTACGAGCCCGATCGGCAACGTCAAAGCCAGCTCGCCGCGCTCCGCCTTGGCCAACAAGCCCGCCGTCAGCCGGCTGCGGATCGTATGCAACTCAAGTTTCGAGATGGTGCCCTTCAAACCCAGCAGAAGCCTGCCGTTCGTGGTTCCAGGGTCGTAGACGCCGTCGCGGTCGGCGATCAGGCATTGACGATGCCCACAAACATCGAGCAACGGATACCAGTCGGAGCAGTTGCGGGCGAGCCGCGTGACCTCGATCGACAGGATGATGCCGACTTCGCCGAGCGTCACCCGGGCGACCAGATCCTTGAAGCCTTGGCGATGATCGATCGCCGCCCCGCTCATGCCAAGATCGCTGTCGATCACGTCGATATCGGCCTCATGCCAGCCGAACTCGCGGGCGCGGTGCTGCAACGCGTATTGCAGGCGAAGGCTCTCCTGGTTTGTCAGCACCTGATGTGGGGTGGACTGTTGAACGTAAATCACCGCCCGCCGCCGGAGATGGTTCGGTT
>JBAUYV010000326.1:0-20627 GCA_049584975.1 Xanthobacteraceae bacterium
CAGCTCTGCCGCCCAAAGGTCAGAAGGTCGGCCGTCAGGTCCGGCGGGCACCAATCCAAGAACGAAGGCTTGAACGCCGCTCGCGCTTTAATCCGGTTGAACCACTCGGTTACACGTGGGCGTTTGCTTTCCCACATCGGCGCCATACCGAGCATGTCGAGCCGGTTGACGTAAGGCGTCACTGCGATGTCGGCGAGCGAGAAAGTCTCGCCGGCGAGCCAGGGCCGTGTCGCGAGAACTTTCTCCATTTTACCGAGGTAGCCGTCGTAAAGTCGGAACGTGTCGCCGATGCCTGGTGCGTCGAGCCCCTGCATGACGATTTCTTTCTTGCGTTCATGCCAGTATGCCGTCACCGAGATTGGAGGCGTGCTGTTGAGGAACGCCTGAAATTTGTCCTCCGGCAAGCGGCGGACAATGTTCCGGTGGCATGAAGCAAACGTGATCTCGCCACAGGCAGGATGCAGATTTTCATCCACCGCCTTGGTCCACACACGCATCTCGGCCCGCTCGACTGCAGATTTTGGTTTAAGCGAGTCAGGCGGATACTCGATGACGCGGAAGACCGAACCGTTCTTCGGCGGCGCCAGCCGGTGGCCGCGCGCGATGGCGTCGGCGCTGCCGCGATTGTCAGCGGGCGTGCTTCCGGTCTCCCAAAGCTCGTGCACGATGGCGCTGCCTTTGGTGCGGCTGAACATGTGCGGCGTAGGGGCGTCGATGATGAAAGTCGATTTTCCGGCCGCGCTGTGACCGGTCACGACGCGGCGAAATTGTTTGGACATTTTTATTCCTTATCGCCCCGCGCGCATGCGGGCGAGCAGTTCCTCGGTTGGATAGGAATCCGCCGGCAGGCCGAATTTCATTTGCATGGCTTTGACCGCCTGACGGCTTTTCAGCCCCAGGAAACCGTCGACCTTGCCGACGTCGTAGCCGGCGCGCACCAGCAGTTCTTGTAGTTCCTTGACCTGCTCGAAGGGCAGCGCCGGCGGGGGAGTGCCGCGATGGAGCGGCGCTGCACCGGCGATGCGCGTCGCCAGATACGCAGCCGTGGTGGAATAAACCAGCGAGTTGTTCCACTGCAGATAAACCTGGAAGTTCGGATAGACCAGGAAGGCGGGGCCTAGCCGTCCCATCGGCAGCAAGAGCGAAGCGGACAGATTGTCGTTGGGCAACGGCCGGCCGTCGGCAAGCGTAACGCCCCAGGACGCCCACTTGGAACGCGGCAACAGGACGTCGAGGTCGGCCTGGTCCCACGGCAATTTCGGCGGCACGTGGACCTCGTTGAGCCAAGGCTCGCCGCGCTTCCAGCCGAGCCCGACCAGATAATTCGCCGTGGAACCGAGCACGTCGGGGACGTCGTGGATCAGATCGCGCTTGCCTTGGCTGTCGTAATCGACAGCGTACTTGTAATACTCCGACGGCATCATCTGCGTCTGGCCGAGTTCGCCGGCCCAAGAACCGATCATCTCTTCGGGCCGCAAATCGCCGCGCTCGATCAGGCGCAGCGCATCGAACAGCTGCGCGCGAAAGCGATCGGCACGGCGGCAATCGTAAGCGAGCGACGCGATGGAACTGAGCGAGCGATAATTCCCCATATTGGCGCCGAAATCGCTCTCCAGCCCCCAGAACGAGACAATGACGGGGGCCGGCACGCCGTATTGCTTTTCGATGCGGGCAAAGACCGGCCCATATTTCTTGATCAGCGCCTGGCCGCGGGAAATGCGGTAGGCGGCGGCCATGCGATCGGAGAACTCCAGAAAGGTCTGGGAAAAGACGCGCTGGCCGCGGTCGATGTTGACGATTTTCTGGTCGTAGGTGAGGAAAGGCGCCGCGGCGCTGATCGCGCGCTGCGAGATGCCCTGCGCCGCCGCCTCGCGTTCGAAGCCGGCAAGCCAGGACTCGTAACTGCCGGAGGTGCGGCACGGCACGTCGGCGTTGGCTGGGTAGCTCGCAAGCATGCCCGCCAGAATTGCCGCAATCGCCAATCCACGTCCCTGCATCGCGTTTCTTCTCCGCTCTTGCATCCGGTCCGTCATGCCCGCGCTTGTCGTTGGCATCCACGTCTTAGCACTCTGATCGATGGAAGACGTGGATGGCCGGGACAAGCCCGGCCATGACGAGGTGTTAGGCCTACCTATGAAGCTCTGCTGTGCCTGACTTCAAATACCAATCCAAAATCTCCTCGCCGGTCCAGTACAAAACGCCCTCGAAGCGCCGAGCGTAGTTGTAGATCTCTTCCAGAAATTTGATCCGGTGCGGCTGCCCGCTGATGTAGGCGTGGATGGCGAGCGGGAAGATTTTGGCGCGTTTTTCACCCTCGGCGTAAAGCCGATCGAACTGATCGATGGCGCGGTGCAACAGATAGTCGCTCTCGTGGTGCTGCACGATCATCATGGGAATGTCGTTGAGCTCCACCGTGTAGGGCAGCGTCACCAGCGGTCCCTTGCCGGTGCGGATCGTCGTTGGTTCATCGTCGTAGACCCAGTCGCCGATGTATTTGATGCCGGCCTCGGCCAGAAGCTCGGGCGTGCCCAGAGTCTGCGTCAGCCCGGGACCGAGCCAGCCGACCGGTCGCTTCTTCGTGAAGCGCTCGATCACATCGAGCGAACGTTTGATCATCGCTTTCTGGTTTGGCTCCTTGTGGATCGGTCCTTGTTCGTAGGCGTGCCCCATGAACTCCCATTTGTCCGTACGCGCCTGTTCGGCGACACGCGTGTAGTCCTCGCAGACGCGGGCATTGATGGCCAAGGTCGGACGAATCCGCAGCTTCTCGAATAGATCGAAGAAGCGCCACACTCCCACTCGCATACCGTATTCGTGCCAACTCCAGTTCGGTACGTCGGGAAGGAGCGTTTGGCCGGTGGGCGGCGCCAGCACCTGGCGCGCCATCGGCTTGCCGATGTCCCACACTTCGAGATTGACGATGGTCCAAAATACGATGCGCGCGCCACCGGGCAGTTTGAGCGGCGGCCGGTCCACGATCGCCGAGTAATCGCAGCGCTCGCGGGGCAACATCGCTTTTACTGCCGCTCTCTTCGTCGCCTTGCGCTTTTTCATTCTGCCCACCCTGTGCGCCTTTCGGCGCCGTGCCCATTGGCGATTGCGCACAGACCATATGTCGCAGGAAGAGGATCGACAACTTTGCGCGCGTTTTCCCGCTGATTCGCTCGCGCGATCACATCCCCGTTAGCTCCTACGGAATGGCATTGCAGTCTGAGGTGAACCGGGCATCAATGGAACCAAGCGGCCGGGGCCAGATTATCTACCCAGCCATTCCATCAGACCTATTGATCGCTTCTTCTCGCCGGATTTTGTAATGCCACGTTCTGCCGCATCCAAGCGTGTTCGGAGACCGGATTCCCCCCAACACGACGCTTTGATGAAAGCCGGCGCCGCCGAAGCGCCATCGGGCGATCCACATTCCTATTGGCTCGAAGCCTTTCGCGCGGTGCGAGCGGAAACCGAGCGGCGCGCCGCGCTCCTTTCGGACGAAGACCAAGTGGTCCAATCGATGCCGGACGCGAGTCCGACCAAATGGCATCGCGCCCATGTCACGTGGTTCTTTGAGGAGTTTCTGCTGCGCCGGTTTGCGCCGGGCTATCAGCCGTTCGACGAGCGCTTCGCCTATCTGTTCAATTCCTATTACGTCTCGGCAGGGCCGCGGCACGCGCGTCCGCAGCGCGGCATGATCACACGGCCGGGCACGGCGGAAGTATCGGCGTATCGCGCTCACGTCGACGCGGCGGTCACTAGGCTCATCGAAACCACTAACGATCTGCCACAACTCGCCCCCATCATCGAGATTGGGCTCAATCACGAACAGCAGCATCAGGAACTGCTGATTACCGACATCATGCACGCGTTCTCGCTCAACGCGACGCATCCGGCCTACGATCCGCAATGGCAATGGCCGCCGCGCGAGGGCGCAAGCACCGCCGCGGGCGCGTGCATCGCCGGCATTCACCGGATCGGCCATGAGGGCGACAGCTTCTGTTTCGACAACGAAGAGCCGGCGCATCAGATTTTGCTGCAGCCGGTGCGGCTGGCGCCGTCGTTGGTGACAAACGGCGAGTGGCTCGAATTCATGGCTGACGGCGGCTACGCAACGCCGACGCTGTGGCTGTCCGACGGCTGGGCCACTGTCGAAGCGCAGGGCTGGAATGCACCGGGCTATTGGCGGCAGATCGACGGTGTTTGGTTCACCATGACCCTCGGCGGTCTGCGCCGCGTCGACCCGGCATGCCCCGTCTGCCACGTCAGCTATTACGAAGCCGACGCTTTCGCGCGCTGGGCCGGGAAGGATCTGCCGACCGAAGGCGAGTGGGAAGTCGCCGCCAAAAGCGGCGTGCTCGGCGGTGCCTTTGGCGTGGTGTGGCAATGGACCCGCAGCGCCTACTCGCCATATCCGGGCTATCGCGCGGCGCCCGGCGCGCTGGGCGAATACAACGGCAAATTCATGGTCAATCAGATGGTGCTGCGCGGCTCTTCGTTGGCAACACCCGCAGGCCACTCGCGGCCAACCTATCGCAACTTCTTTTACCCACCGGCGCGCTGGCAGTTTACCGGCTTACGGCTCGCTGAATACGAGCATTGAGCAGACAAATGACTATCAAAACGAATGTCCAGAGAGCCTTTCGCGCGGCCCATCCCGCCGGGACCGCCGACACATTCGCCGCTGACGTTATCGCCGGGCTGACCGCGAAGCCAAAGAGTCTGTCGCCCAAATATTTTTACGACCTGCAGGGCTCCGCTCTGTTCGACCGCATCACGCAACTGCCGGAATATTATCCGACACGCTGCGAAATCGGAATCTTGCAGGATAACGCGCCGGCCATCGCCTCGATGTTTCCGCCCGGCTGCGCGTTGATCGAATTCGGCAGCGGGTCAAGCCGCAAGGCGCGTATCCTGCTCGGCGCCGCGGCGACCGTCGAGGCTTACGTTCCCGTCGATATTTCGGGCGACTTTCTGCAGCAGGATCTGGCGCACCTGCGCCGGGATTTGCCACACCTTCTGGTGCATCCGCTGGTCGAGGATTTCACGCAGAAATTCGCGATACCGCCGCATCTCGCGCGCCTGCCGCGCGTCGGTTTTTTCCCCGGCTCGACCATCGGCAATTTCGAGCCCGACGAGGCCGGCCGTTTTCTGCGCCATATCGGCAAGATGCTGGGCGCCGGTTCGCTGCTCGTGGTCGGCATCGATCTGGTGAAGGACGAAGAGACGCTCAATCGCGCCTACAACGACGCCGAAGGGGTCACTGCGCGCTTTAATCTCAATCTGCTGGCGCGGATGAACCGCGAGCTGGGCGCCGATTTCGACCTCGCCGCCTTTAGGCACGACGCCTTCTTCAATCGTAAAAAGAGCCGCATCGAGATGCACCTCGCCAGCACCAAGCGCCAAACGGTGCGGATCGATGGTGCGGAGATCGACTTCCGGGCGGGCGAAACGATCCACACGGAAAACAGCTACAAATATACAATCAAATCTTTCCGGGCGCTGGCGCGCAGCAACGGATGGTCGCCGGTGAAAGTGTTCACCGACGGCTTCTTCAGCGTGCACGTGCTGCGGATGACCGGTCGCGGATGACGAAAGCAGCGCCAATTGTTGCCTGCGGAGGGTAGGGCGGCTTGCGGCGCGGTTGGTTCCATAGGTTCATCGTGCTCTGCGCGCTCTCAGCCATGTCAGTGCCAGCGCGCGCCGAGGAGCAGGTCAAAATTGGCATTGGCTTTGGCCTCGCCTTCCTGCCGACTTACATTTGCGAGGACCTAAAACTCGTCGAGAAGTACGGCAAAGAGCAGCATCTCACTCTAAGAGCGAGCTACGAGCGCTTCCTCGGCGCTGGCGCCGTGCAGGACGCCATCGCCTCGCGCACGATCGACATGGGGCCGTTTGGCACCGCGCCGTTGCTCACCGCCTGGCAGAAGGGCAAGGAGACAAAGAACGCGCGCGGGCAGATTTTCGCCGTTTCCAGCATGACGACGATGCCGCTCGTCCTGCTGAGCAATCAGCCCCGGGTTCGGACCATTGCCGATCTGCGTCCATCGGACCGTATCGCCATGCCCACGCTCACCGCGCCGCAGATGTATCTGTTGGAGATGCAGTCGGAGAAAGTGCTCGGCCGATACGACCGGCTGCGTGACCAGGTCGTTGCGTTGTCGCATGCAGATGCGATTGCTGCGTTGTTCAGTGGTGACAGTCCGGCGACCGCTTATTTCGCCTCGCCGCCGTTCGCTCAGATTGCGCTCAAGGATTCGAAGATCCATCGCATCCTCAACTCCGAGGACGTGATCGGCGGCAAGGCGTCGTTCCTCATCATCGGCGCGACGAAGAGCTACGTGGAGGCGCACCCGAAAATCCCGGAGATCGTCGACAAGGCGATGGATGAAGCCGCGCGCGTCATCCATGACGATCCGCGGCGGGCTGCGCAAATCTACTTGGAGCACGAGCCGTCCAAGGCGCTCGACGCCGCCGACATCGAGGCGGTGCTCCGAGAGAACAAGGACGAGTTCGGCAGCGCCGTGGAGGGCACCCAGGCGTTCGCCGACTTCATGAGCCGCCACGGCGAACTGAAAACGCCGCCACAGAGCTGGAAAGAGATCGTGGCGCCAGCGCTGTTGAACTCGCCAAGCACCTAGCGGTTTTTGCCGCGCAATTCAGCCTTGCCGACGGTGCGCTTGACTGTCCCGGCCGTCGCGGGCGAGAGTTGATCAAGGCAAAGAATCTGCCTCTTTTTTCGCCATCCCTGGGAGGGACGCCATGTCCAAAGGCCGTAATTCAACCAAGGCCAGCCGCCGCAATTTCCTCAAAGGTGCGGGTCTCGTTGGCGCCGCCGCGGCTACGGCCGTTACGCCGCCGGTCGCCGCCAACGCGTTTCCGGCCGCGCCGCAGGAGAGGTTGAAGGCGGCCCTTCCGGGGCCACGGCAGATCGCAGCCGAGACCGTGGCGCCGGATAACGATCCGGTAAATCAGACTTCGAGCGGCGGCGATTACATGGTCGACGTGCTCAATTCGCTCGGCATCGAATACCTGGCGATCAACTGCGCTTCGAGTTACCGCGGCCTGCACGAAGCGGTCATCAATCATGGCGGCAACAAGCCTGAGATCATCACCTGCGTGCACGAGGACATCGCCGCCCACATCGGCCAAGGTTACGCCAAGATGGAAGGCAAGCCGATGGCCATGGCGTGCCACGGCGTCGTGGGCCTGCAGCACGCGACCATGGGCATCTACAACACGTGGTGTGACCGCGTTCCCCTGCTGGTCATGGGCGGCAACATCATGGAGGCGGACAAGCGCGCTCCGGGCGCCGAGTGGGTGCATTCGGGCGTCGATATCGGCGCGCTGGTGCGCGAATTTACCAAGTGGGACGATCAACCCGCTTCATTGACGCATTTCGGCGAGTCCGCGGTGCGCGGCTACAAGATCGCGACAACGCCGCCCATGGGGCCGGTCTTCCTCGCGCTCGATCAGGAGCTGCAGGAAAATCCGATACGCGATGCGGAAACCCTGCGCGTGCCCAAGTTCGAGCCGGTGGTGCCGCCGCAGGGCGATGCTGCGGCCCTTGCCGAGGCCGCAAAAATGTTGGTCGAGGCGAAGAATCCGCTGATCATTTGCGATCGCCTGGCGCGCACGCCCGCGGGCATGACCAACCTGGTCGCACTTGCCGAAACGCTACAATGCGGCGTCATCGACAATAACGGGCGCATGAATTTCCCGTCGCGCCATCCGCTCAATCAGAGCTTCCGCAGGGCGCTGATCGGCCAGGCCGACGTCATCCTCGCGATCGAGATGAACGACCTTTGGGGTACGTTGACGCACTTCCGCGATCGCATCGTGCGCACGTCGCATCCGGCCACCAAGCCGGGCGCCAAGGTCATTACGCTCGGCGTCCGCGACCTGTTCATGAAATCCAACTATCAGGATTTCGGTCGCTGGCAGGATGTCGATCTCGATATTGCCGGCGACGGTGAGATCTCGCTGCCGGTGCTCACCGAAGCGGTCAAGCGCCTCATCAACGACAGCCAAAAGGCGGCCTTCGCCGAGCGCGGCGAAAAGCTGGCCAAGGCGCATCTGGCCATGGTGGAGCAGTCGAAGATCGACGCGACCATCGCCTGGGATGCAAGCCCGATCACGACCGCGCGCATGTGCGCCGAGGTCTACAATCAGATCAAGGACGAGGACTGGTCGGTGGTCGGCACCTCGATCCGCCTCAGCTGGATGCATCGGCTGTGGGACTTCAAGAAGCCGCATCAATGGAATGGCGTGTCGGGCGGCGCCGGCGTCGGCTATAACCTGCCAGCCTCGATTGGCGCGGCGCTGGCCAACAAGAAGCACGGGCGTTTCACGCTCGCCTTTGGTGGCGATGGCGACTTCATGTTCAGCCCGGGCGCCGTGTGGACGGCCGCGCACCACCAGATCCCGATCCTCTACATCATTCAAAACAATCGCGCCTACCACCAGGAATACATGTACCTGGTGGCGATGGCGGCGCGGCATGGCCGCAACGTCGAGAAGATGGATATCGGCACCACCATCAAGGATCCAAACATCAACTACGCGGAAGTTTCGCGCGGCCTTGGCGCCCACGGCGAAGGCCCCATCACCGATCCCAAAGACCTGGCGCCGGCGCTCAAGCGCGCCATCGCGGCGGTCAAAGCCGGCGGCCCGGCCGTGGTCGACGTCGTCACCGATCCGCGCTGAGGAGTTTTTGCGATGAAGGTCCTTAAAAAGATCGCGGTCGCGGCCTTAGCGGTGACTGTCATGAGTCTGGCGGCAGCGGTGGCGCAGGACGCCCCGCACGGCGATGCCGCCAATGGCAAACGCCTCTACCTGGCGGATGGCTGCTTTACCTGTCATGGCCGCTCGGGGCAGGGCGGAGCCTATAACACCCCGGCGCCGATCCTTGCGCACACTGCGGTGCCGTTCGACGGCTTCAAGGGGCAGGTCCGAAACCCGATCAACGACATGCCGGCGTTTCCCTCGGCACTCCTGTCCGACAAGGACATCGCCGACATTTATGCTTTCGTGGAATCGCTGCCGGGTCCGCGCTCGCCGAAGGACTTTCCCATCCTGAACAATTGAGGAGCTGGGCCGTAATCGCTCCCCATAGCTGGGTGTGACCCGGCCATGCTTCCTTGTCCTGCCAAGATCGTTGCGGCGGGCTGAGGCACGACTATCTTCAGCGACGACCGCAGGCTTCAGCTTGGCGGTAACCAGATGAGCGGATCAGCGAAATCCTCAAGAGGACGACATGGCCGACGCAACACTCAACGTCATCAATATTTGCGGCAGTCTGCGCAAAGGCTCCTACAATCGCATGGTGATGAATGCGCTGCCGGCGCTGGCGCCCGAGGGCATGAAGATTACGGAGGCGCCGCCGTTTACCGAATTTCCCCTTTACAACGCCGACATCCAGAACTCGACCGGCTTCCCGACGCCGGTGCAGAAGCTCGCCGACGCGATCCGTGCCGCCGACGGCGTGATCTTCAACACGCCTGAATACAATTTTGGTATTCCCGGCGCCCTCAAAAACGCAATCGACTGGGTGTCGCGCCTGCCGAACCAGCCGTTCGTAGGCAAACCGGTAGCGCTGCAATCGGCCTCGCCCGGACCGGTCGGGGGCGCCCGCGTGCAATACGATCTGCGACGTACGATGGTGTTCCTCGATGCGTTGACCTTGAACAAGCCGGAAATCTTCATCGGCAATTGCGCCCAGCGCATCGATGATAAGACCGGCAAGATCACCGACGAGGCGACCGTCGGATTCATCAAGCAACAGCTTGCGGCTTTCGCCAAGTTCATCGCCACACACGGCGCCAAGTCCTAGCCGCCGCACCGCTCAGGCGAGGGCCATGGCGGGAGGGAGGTAAAGCATGGGCCGTCTCGACAATCGCGTGGCGCTGCTCACCGGCGGCGCCAAGGGCATCGGCCGCCATTATGCGCAGGCGCTCGCAGCAAACGGCGCGCGGCTGATGATCGCCGACATCTCCGACAGCAAAGAGCTTGCGGAGTCGATCGCGCGGGAGCGCGGCGCCAATTCGGTCGCCAGCTCCGTCACCGATGTCAGTGATGAGGGCGCGGTGAAGAAGCTCGTGGCGCAAACCATCGAGCGCTTCGGCAAGATTGATATTCTGGTCAACAACGCCGCCCTCTATGCGCCGCTTGCCGAGCAGCGGGTTACCGACATCGACACGGCGGTATGGGACCGCGTCATGGCCGTCAACGTGCGCGGCGTTTTTCTCATGACCAAGTACGTTGCGCCGCACATGATCGCGCAAAAATATGGAAAGATCATCAATATCAGCTCGGGCACCGTGGCCCGCGGCATTCCGCTGTTCGCCCATTACGTGTCGTCGAAGGGCGCGGTCACTGCGTTCACGCGGGCGGTGTCGCGCGAGCTTGGCGAATACAATATCTGTGTCAACACGCTGGCGCCGGGCTTTACGCTGAGCGACACGGTGGTGAACGAGAATCCGGGCCATATCGAGCATTCGCGGGCGCCGTCGATCGCGCGGCGCGCCATCAAGCGCGACGAACACCCCGAGGACCTTCTGGGAGCGCTCGTCTTCCTCGCTTCGGCCGACAGCGACTTCATCACCGGCCAGACGATCGCGGTCGACGGCGGGGCCAACAATACCTGAACACCCGCTCCGCCGGCAGCTACAATGCCGGGGATGCGCTACACGCTGAAACGCCACCCGGATTCGCCTTGCGCCGCCGTGACGTACATCGACGTGGACGTTGCGCGCCCGCGTGCCGGCAGCCTGCTGCTGACCTACGTCGTGGCCGGCAGGATCCGCGATCTTCTGATGCCGGCCGTCACCGCGCCGGCACAGGCTGATGAGCTTTGGCGCCACACCTGCTTCGAGGCGTTCGTCCGCGCTGTACCCGACGGCAGCTACTGTGAATTCAACTTTGCGCCCTCGACCCAATGGGCGGCGTATTGGTTCGATGGCTATCGCAGCGGGATGCGCGCTGTGGCCGAGATCGGCGCGCCAAAGATCGAAGTGGGGTCTACACCCGAGCGCTACACCCTGGGGGCTTCGCTGGATTTGGGTGGGTCGTCATTCGCTTCAGGTTGGCGGCTCGGTTTGTCGGCGGTGATCGAGGAAGCGAACGGCCGCAAATCGTATTGGGCGCTTGCGCATCCGCCGGGCAAGGCTGATTTCCATCATGCCGATTGCTTTGCGGTCGAATTACCATAGAAGCGCGATGCCGTTTAGCGCGGCGCTGCTCCACTCTCCTCGTCACCACCGGGCTTGACCCGGTGGTCCATGCTGAAGCACAGCCATCCCGCAGTATTCACGCAAGCGGGGTGCCGGCATGGATTGCCGGGTCAAGCCCGGCAATGACGACGAGGTGAGACGTAGCCACCGATGAAATTCGGCATCGATCGACTCATTTCCGAGCCAGACTTGCGCGCGCCGCTCAGCAGCAAGCGCGTGGCCCTGCTCGCGCATCCAGCTTCGGTGACCGAAGACTTGACGCATTCGCTCGATGCGCTCGCCGCCTGCGGCGATCTCAAGCTGACCGCGGCGTTCGGTCCGCAGCACGGACTGCGCGGCGACAAGCAGGACAACATGGTCGAGTCGCCGGACTTCAACGATCCGGCGCATGGTATGCCGGTCTTCAGCCTCTATGGCGAGGTGCGCAAGCCGACCGGCGCGATGATGGATACGTTCGATGTCCTCCTTGTCGATCTGCAGGACCTGGGCTGCCGCATCTACACCTTCATCACCACGCTGCGTTACGTGCTGGTAGCGGCGGCGAGGCACCGCAAGGCGGTGTGGGTGCTGGATCGGCCCAACCCTGTAGGCCGGCCGGCCGAAGGCTTGCGGCTGCGCGAGGGATGGCAAAGCTTCGTCGGCGCCGGGCCGATGCCCATGCGCCATGGGCTGACGCTGGGTGAACTGGGTTTGTGGTTCATCAAAACGCTCAACCTCGATGTCGACTATCGCGTCATCGCGATGCAGGGGTGGCAGCCCGATGCTGCGCCGGGCTTCGGCTGGCCGCTGGGCGAACGCGCGTGGATCAATCCCAGTCCCAACGCGCCCAATTTATGGATGGCGCGCGCCTACTCGGGCACCGTAATGGTCGAGGGCTCGACGCTCTCGGAAGGGCGCGGCACCACGCGGCCGCTCGAACTGTTCGGCGCTCCCGATATCGATGCGCGCAAAATCATCAAGGAAATGCGGGCGCTGGCGCCACAATGGCTCGAAGGCTGCCGCCTGCGCGATTGCTGGTTCGAGCCTACATTTCACAAACACGTCGGCAAGCTGTGCAGCGGCGCGCAGGTCCACACCGAAGGTCCGGGCTACGATCATTCCGCGTTCCGGCCCTGGCGCATCCAGGCGCTCGCCTTCAAGGCGATCCGCCGGCTTTATCCGGACTATCCGTTGTGGCGCGATTTTGCATACGAGTATGAGCACGGCAAACTTGCCATCGATGTCATCAACGGCGGACCGTTGTTGCGCGAATGGGTGGATAATGCGCGTGCAATGCCGCAAGACCTGGACGCGCTGGCGGCGCCGGACGAGCAGGCGTGGCTGAGCGAGCGCCGGGAATACCTGTGCTACTGACTTTCGGCGCGTGAAGCGCCGATTGTTGTGCCCTCTCCCCTTGCGGGAGAGGGCAGCACAGGTGTTTCAACAAATTCGGTCGGGTGAGGGGGCGCGGCCTGACCCCTCACCCAACCGTTGAAGCTTGATTGCCGAGCGGCCCTCTCCCGCAAGGGGAGAGGGCACGATAAGCGTACTTGCGGCGAAGAGCCGACGATTACTCGGCGGACGATTACTTGGCCGACGCCGGGAACACCGGCAGTTTGTCGACGTCGCGCGCGTCGTGCTGGATGATAACCGTCGCGCCGAAATTCGCCTGGATCTTCTTGAGGCGTTCGAGTGAAGCGATCGTTTCGGCGCGATCGTAGTTGAACCAGGGAACGCCGTCGTTCTTGTAGTTCTCACGGAAATGCGCGGCATCGCCGGTGATGATCACGGCGCCCATCTTTGGCAGCTTGACCAGGAGGCTGTGATGGCCCGGCGTGTGTCCCGGTGTATACAGCATGATCACGCTGCCGTCGCCGAACACGTCCTTGTCGTTCGGCAGCGGTTCGACCTTGCCGCCTCCGGTGCTCCAGTTCGCAAAAGGCGCGAAGTTAACGCCTGGGCCGGGTTTCGGGCTGGTGATCGCATCCCAGTCGCCCTTGCCGATCAGAAGCGTCGCCTTCGGAAACGAGCCGACCTGGCCGGTGTGGTCAGCATGATAGTGGCTGATGCCGACGTATTTGATGTCGTCGGGCTTGAGATTGATTTTCGCCAACTGGTCTACCAGGCTCACCTTCGGCGCCACTTTGGGCGCGGTCATGGAATGGCCGGTATCCCATAACAGGTAGTCGTCGCCGTGTTTGATGAGATAGCAGCTATAGACGAACTGAAGTTTCAGGTCGCCGTACGAGTAGGTGTCGGAGAAGCGCTCGTTTACGGCGGTCGGCGCCTGGGGCGTGCCGCAGTCCGAAAAACGCGCAAGTGACATGTCAGGCGCGGCTTGCGCCGGCGTCTGCAGACCGGCGAGCGCCAGGGCGCATGCGCCGGCCAGCAGCGTTAAAATTCGTTGCATTATTTTTTCTCCCCTCGGAATGAGCCCGAAGCGCGGATGTTGCAGGCCACTACGGCTGCGGTCAATGCGGCTGGGGAGTGTGTCCAGCGTCGGCGCGACGTGCGACGCCCGGGCCACGTCCTGGCTAATGCGCAGGGCAGGCGATAGGCATGCAGCTGCGCAGTTGGGTCAGCGCGCGAATACGCGTCGCGGTGATTTCCTCCAGGCAACCGCTGACCTCCGTCGGCCAGATCGTCCCGCCGGTCTCTCGCGGGCCGATTTCGAACGCGCATTCGCGATCGCGGAAAGCGATCCAGGCGCGCTGCGCGTCCTTGAGCCGACGCTTCGAGGCGGCGTCATCCTGCTTCGCCATGAGCGCCTGGTATGCCCCGTTGAGGGCCTTGTCGGCGGATTGGAGATTTTCCGCCGCGCATTTGTTGAGATCCATCTGCGTCGTGAACTTTCCGCAATCGGCGACTGGATAAGGCCGGGCATCCTCGGCGCGCACTCCCGCGACACTCAGCGTCATTATCACGGCCAATGCGGCGATCCTCATGAAGTCGTCTCCTCGAAGCAGAAGTGTGAAGCGGCCCCACCGGCCGGTGCGACCTCGGCGGCGTCTTAATATCTCGCATTCCCTGGCGTACGGGGAAATGGAATCGCATCGCGCACGTTTGAGAGCCCGGTGACGTAGGCCAGCGTGCGCTCGAAGCCGAGGCCGAAGCCGGCATGCGGCACGGTGCCGTAGCGGCGCAGGTCGCGGTACCAGGCGTAATGTTCCTTGTCGATTGAGCGTTCGGTCATGCGCGCATCGAGCACGTCGAGGCGCTCCTCGCGCTGGCTGCCGCCGACGATCTCGCCAATGCCGGGCGCCAGCACGTCCATGGCGGCGACGGTTTTGCCGTCGTCGTTCACGCGCATGTAGAACGCCTTGATGTCCTTCGGGTAGTTCATGACGATCACCGGCTTCTTGGCGTGCTTCTCGGTCAGATACCGCTCGTGCTCCGACTGCAAGTCGATGCCCCAGCGTACCGGAAACTCGAACTTCTCCTTTGCCCGCTCGAGCACCGCGATCGCCTCGCCATAATCCATGCGCACGAATTCGGAATCGACGATGCCCTTCAGCTTGGCCACGAGGCCCTTCTCGACCCGCTCGTCGAAGAATGCCAAGTCCTCCTCGCGCTCCCGCAGCAGCGCCTCGAAGGTGTATTTCAGGAGCCGCTCCGCCAGTGTTGCATCGTCGGAGAGGTCGGCGAACGCGATTTCCGGCTCGATCATCCAAAACTCGGCAAGATGACGGCTGGTGTTGGAGTTTTCAGCGCGGAAGGTTGGCCCGAAGGTGTAGACCTTGGTGAGCGCCAGGCAGTAGGCCTCCACGTTGAGTTGGCCCGATACCGTCAGGAACGCCTCGCGGCCGAAAAAGTCCTTCCCGTAATCGACCTTGCCGCCTTCCGTGCGCGGCAGGTTGGCGAGGTCGAGCGTCGAGACGCGAAACAGCGCGCCGGCGCCTTCCGCGTCGGACGACGTGATGATCGGCGTGTTGACCCAGAAGAAGCCGTTGTCGTCGAAGAAGCGGTGGATCGCCTGCGCCAGGGTGTGCCGCACGCGGGTCGCTGCGGCGATCACGTTGGTGCGCGGGCGCAAATGCGCGACCTCGCGCAAATATTCCATCGTGTGCGCCTTTGGCTGGATCGGATAGGAGTCTGGGTCCTCCACCCAGCCGATCACCTTGATGGCGTTCGCCTGCATCTCGAACGCTTGGCCCTTGCCCTGGGACGGCACGATTGTCCCGGTCGCCTCCACGGCGCAGCCGCTCGTGATCTTGAGAACCTCGTCGGTGTAATTTGGCAGGTTGTTGGGCGCCACCACTTGCAGCGGATGGAACGACGACCCGTCCGACACATGCAGGAAGGAAATGCCGGCCTTGGAGTCCCGCCGGGTGCGTACCCAGCCTTTCACCGTGACCGGCGCATCGCTCGGCGCCTGGCCGGCCAGGATTGCCCGGACGTTGTTCGTGTTCCTGTCCATTAACCGAGCGTTATCATAGCCATCGATGGCGTCGCAATTGAGCGGCAGGGGCTGTACTCTCAACGCCGCGTAGGCCCTGCATGGCAGCCCCGCCATTGGTTGCAATATGGACTATTTCCGCTGGCCGCCGCTTTGACTATATTCTTGGCTGAAGGCAACTGGATTCCGATCTCTCAGGAGAAACGCCATGGCGGTCGCGACCGCAAGAAAGTCGGCTAACGGCAAACCCGGCCCGAAGCACAACATCGATGCGGCGCGCGAGGAGTATTACCAGCGCATCGCCAAGCGCCACATGACGCCGTTGTGGAAGGTCATGAATTCGGTGGTGACCAAGGAGCCGGTCACGCGAGTTGGGCCGGTGATTTGGCATTTCAGTGATGTCAAATCGTTGGTGATGGAATCGGGTGGCCTGATCACCGCCGAAGAGGCCAAGCGCCGCGTGCTGATCCTGGAAAATCCGTCGATGCCGGGAGAATCCAAGGCCACAAATACGCTCTTTGCCGGCATCCAGATGATCATGCCGGGCGAAGTCGCGCCGGCGCACCGCCACGTCGCCGCAGCCATCCGCTTCGTGCTCGATGGCGAGGGAGCCTACACCGCCGTCGACGGCGAAAAGGCCTTCATGTCGCCCGGCGACTTCGTCATAACCGCCAATTGGGCGCCGCACGATCACGGCAACACCTCGAAGAAGCCGATGCTGTGGCTCGACGTGCTCGACTTTCCGGCCGTGAACTTCTTCGAAGCCTCGTTTGCCGAGAGCTTCGACGAACCAACGCTTGAGACCACGCGCAAGGACGGCGATTCACTCAGCATGTACGGCTCTGGCGTCTTGCCCGATGGCGCTTGGGACAAGACCTACACCCCCGTCATCAATTACACCTACAAGCGCACTCGCCCGATCGTGGAGCGCATGATGGCGGCGGGCGAGATTGACAAGCGCCATGGCGCCCGCGTGCATTACGCCAACCCGGTCACTGGCGGCCCGGTCCTGCCGACCATGGGCGCGTGGCTGGCGATGTTCCCCAAAGGCTTCAAGGGTGAGCCGTACCGGGCTACCGATGGCACTATCTTCGTCTGCGTCGAAGGCGAGGGGAAGACCACCGTCGACGGCAAGGAGCTGAATTGGGGTCCGAACGACGTGTTCGTCGTTCCGCCATGGAAGCGCTACTCGCACAACGTGGCGAAGGACGCGGTGCTGTTCTCGATCTCGGACCGCCCGGCGCAGAAGGCGCTGGGGATCTGGCGGGAAGGGAAGTAGCCGCGAAGCCACTCCATCGTCGCCCCCAGGCTTGATCCGGGGGTCTATGCTTACTTTCCGACGTGCGGTCGCGCCGCATGGATTGCCGGGTTAAGCCCGGCAATGACGAAGGAAGGGAGGCAATGATCTCTTTCACCCACGATGTCCCGCCGCAGCGCGTGGTATTCGCCTCCGGCGCGCTTGCGCGCGTGAATGCGGAGGCTGGGGCGCTCGGTTCGGTCCGCGCGGTCGTGGTGGCGACGCCGGGAAGCGGCGCGCAGCTCGGCGCGAAAGTCGTTGGACTCCTCGGCACTCGGGCGGCGGGACTGCATGCGCGGGCCGTCATCCATGTGCCGAAAGCGATCGCGGAAGCCGGCCTTGCGGCTGCGCGTGACAAAAAGGCCGACGCGCTCGTTGCTGTCGGCGGGGGCTCGGCGATTGGGCTCGCCAAGGCGATCGCGCGCGAGACCGGGCTGCCGATCCTCGCGGTGCCCACCACCTATTCGGGCTCCGAGGCAACGTCCATCTTCGGCGTGACCGATGGCGCTCGCAAAGTCACCGGGCGCGACGTGAAGGTGCTGCCGCGCACCGTCATCTACGATCCCGATCTGACGCTTGATTTGCGGGCGGCCGTGAGCGCGGCGAGCGGTATGAACGCAATCGCCCACTGCGTCGAGAGCTTTTGGGCCGACGGACGCACACCCATTACGCTGGCGCTGGCGAGCGAGGGAATGCGGCGCTTTGCCAAGGCCTTGCCGGCGGTGATCGCCGACGGCTCCAACCGCGAAGCGCGCGGTGAGTGCCTCATCGCCGCGTGGCTGTCCGGCACCGTGCTCAGCGTCAGCAATGGGCTGCAGCACAAACTTGCCCACGTGCTGGGCGGCTTAGGCCTGCCGCACGCCGAGACCCACGCGATCATTTTGCCGCACGTGACGCGCTTCAATATCCCCGACGCGCCCGACGCGAAGGCGCGGCTCATGGAAGCGCTCGGCGACGCCGATCCGGCGGCGGCGCTCGCCAACATGCTGAGAAAATTTCCGGTGCCGCAGCGGCTGCGAGAGGTCGGCTTCGACACCGGGAAGGTCGACTTCGTCGCCGGCGAAATTGCCGCCGCTGCAATCAAAACGCCACGGCCGGTTCTAGCAGGCGATGTGCGCAATCTACTGATGGCGGCGTATTAGCGATGCTATCGCCTTGATCGCAATGCGTCGCTGGTTGATGATGAATTTTGGACGGGTTCTATGTCGCACTCGGTGTTCATTGTGGCAGCAGCGATTTTGGCAACGTACCAAGCTGTGACGCGTGGCAGCGAGCGATTGCGTTGCGCACCCGACAGCGAGTTCGGCCATGCCTAGTCCGCCAGTGACTAATCCTGCTTGGGCGGGCTCGAAACTGAAGTTGCCTGATGTAACGCTCTTGGCTGTCACGTCGGTCAACGTCGATCAGACCAGCGCGGTCCTCTTGCATTGCGCCGAACGGATCGAATTCGGTGCGGTCAAGATGTTGTGTTCGGCATTGCCAACGATCGCCGACCGTCGTGTGCAGTACATCCGCATCCCCCCGACCGACTTCTTCGGTTACAGCCGTCTTATGATCGAGTCGTTGAACGAGTACGTTCAGACAAGCCATTGCCTTGTCGTGCAGTCCGATGGCTTTATTCTGGATCCGGGTCGGTGGCAGCAGCAATTCCTCGAATACGACTACATTGGCGCGCCATGGCCGGAATACGTTGCAATCAGCGGTCCAGGCAATCGGCGACTGAGACTGGACAAGAACCCTGTGGGCAATGGTGGATTCTCTTTGCGCAGTAAGAAGCTTCTTGAAGTGACATCGCGCTTGCGCTTCGACGACCTCTCCTTCCCGCTCAAGTCCGAGGATCTTGTGATCTGCCACTATCTCTATGACGACATGCGGGCTGCCGGAATTTGCTTCGCTCCTGCGGAGATCGCCGCCCTTTTTTCGATCGAGTCGCCCGGGGAGCTTTACGGCCAATCTTTGGACACTGTCTTTGGATTTCACGGAAAACATTGGCTTGGGAAAGTTCTTGCTGCTAGACCTCTCGCAAATTTTGACAAAGCGCCACGGGAGGATGGAAGGAGGGCGGGTGACCGACCGACACGGAGAGATGTTGGTCGGAACGAGCTGTGCCCATGTGGCTCCGGCAAGAAGTACAAACGTTGTCACGGCTCGGTTATCTAGCTTCGCCTGCGCATATTGAAACGGGGACGATCTGCCGACGATCCTTTCAGCGAGCCCTGTGACCTCGCCCGATTCAGCTACGAGGTTCTTGATATACTGAATCACCGCGCGCATTCCCGGCACCGAGCATACTCTGATCAACATCTACGGTCTGCTCTACAAGGAGATCACCGCGTCGAGCCTGGTCAAGATCGACAATGGAAGAGGAATTACGAAAAGTTGTCCCGTGAAATGGAAGGAATAGAGGCAACTTCGTATTCAGATATCGCGAATTCATATGTAAGTTTCTGCATAAGCTGCTTTGCCTCCTTTACGATCGCGAGACACGTGGGCTGGTTATGCTCGCACCAATCGAACACCTCGCGTATTTGGGAAAAATCAGACAGCGGCACATAATGCTGATATGGGATCAACATGTCGTAGTACCACTGCTGCCAGTGCGTCTTCAGTTTCCAAACCAAGGAATTGCTACTCATCTTCCACCACAAGGCACTCCACGCGTTGACCGTTCCGTCGATGTCCAGCATGTACTTGTGCCTAAGCATCCATGGGATTGGTGTTGGGGTATATGATGCATCAATTACATCGCGGTATTCGGGTTTTGAGGATAGGCTCACTGCGACATCCCGCTGGCGCCGGGAATTAGATTCGTAGCCATAGAATGCGTTACCATTGAAGCTGAGAGGGCTGCCGCGCCAGACTAGCTTGCTCGCCTTTTGCCCCCAAGGGATGTCACCGTTCTTCACCTGTTGCAGATAAGATGCAAAGCGCGTGATGATGAACTCGCTGTCCGGAATTAGAATTGCGTTGCGATCGTTCAGGTGACGATTGTAAGCCAACACCTTTCGCGGCATCTCTGGATAGATTGTGATGTCATCGTGCCGATGGCGGAACCTGGGCTCGTTTGCAATTCCGAAACCCAAGAACTTGTCGTGCTCCACATCCCGCCAAGATACGTACTTCCTGGAACCTTCCTCCGCATACGACGAATACTCTCTCCAGCCGTCGTACACGCAGACAAAAAATTCACCCCCCCATCCCACATGATTCTTTGCGTAATCGTGGATATAATTGATGGTTGGCGTCCAACGATTCCAGCGGTGATGGAATAGGTTCTTCGGTGGCACCCACTCTACGACCGCTCCATTTTGTACCGATACGTATCCCAGCTCCACGATGCTCTCTAGCAGGCTGCTGAAAAAGTCGTTTTGCGAGGGCTTGGAGTGTGATTCCGTGCATGTGTTTGATTCCTTTGGTTGGGAGAATGCGATGCGCGGCGACGATGATCGATCGGAAAGCTTTTTCAGCTATGTTCGTCTGGAGACACGTATCCGGGAGGATCACCCGTTGCGGGCGATCCGCGAATTGGTTGACACAGCGCTGTTGAAGTTGTCGCCGACGTTCGATCGGCTCTATGCCCGCGAGGGACGGCCGTCGATCCCGCCGGAGCGATTGTTGCGAGCGCTGCTGCTGCAGGCGTTCCACACGGTGCGATCGGAGCGGCAATTGATGGAACAGCTCGACTACAATCTGCTGTTCCGCTGGTTTGTTGGGCTCGCGACGGACGATCCGGTGT
>JBAUYV010000327.1:0-3382 GCA_049584975.1 Xanthobacteraceae bacterium
GACAAATAAGCCGCAAGCGAGCCCCAGGTACACAATGCGGGTCTGGATCATTTTTCTCCCCCTATTCGGGTTGCGCGTCTGGCGGCGCCGAGGCAATGAAGGACGTGATGTCTTGGTTCATCTTTTCATTGTCGCGTTGCGCCAGCGTCGCGTTGTGCCGCGTAAACAGCGTTGATCGCCGCGAGTTGTGCGGCTTCGTTGGTCGACCAGGTCGTCTCGAGTTCGATCTGCGCCTGGGTGTCCTGCACGTCCTTGGGTGAGCTGGCCGTCGCGAGATGGTCGCGCAGCGCCTGGAGTGCTGCCGCGTGGGCCTGCAAATCGGTGTAGGCCGCCTGTGCCGCGCCTTGCTCGCCGGCGATCGAATTGGCGTTTGAGATCAGCTCCCGGCTGGCCCAGCTGGCATCGGTTGGGGTGTAGACATGGTTGGCCGAGAAGGCGCCAGCGGTCAGGCTCGATAGGCTCGACAGCACGCCCGAGATCTCCGGCAAGCCGCTCTGACCATAGGAGCGGCCGTTGACCAGGTTCAACACCGTATAAGCGTTGACCGGCAGGCTGCTGCCCAACCCCGCGATGTTCAGCAACCCCATCGCCGCGCCGAGACTTGGGTTGTGCACCCAATTCTGCAGCATCGTCAGCTCATTGGTGTATTGCTGCAGCTGCACGGAATATTGTTGCAGCTGCTGGAGCCATTGCAAATTCTGGGTCGCCCAGGACTTGACCTCCCCGGCATATTGCTGGAGCTGGAGGCCGTACGCTTTGATGTCATTCGCCAGCTGGTGGGCCAGCTGGCCAACGGCCGCCGTGTCGATCACCGGTACGTCGGCGGCAACCCTCACCGAATAGCCGGCCGCGAGTGCGATGCCGGCGGCCGCGGCGAGGAGCGCGCGCCGGGCGCGGATCATTCCGCAGCCTCCCGTATTTCCTCGGAGGTGTCAGCAGATACCCGGAGGCGATCGATCCGCTGCAGGTCTTCCTCGCGCGCCGACAGCACGCGAATGAATTCGTCCAGCCCCCGCATCGGCAGTTGCGCGACGACGCTCTTCTCGCCCTGGACCAGCAGGAACAACCCCTCGCCGCCCGGCAATCCGCGCAGCGCCTCGAATTGCCCGCTTGTCAGCTTCAGCCCGCCCTCATAGTCCTCGCGGGTGCCACGCGGGTTCGCGAGGTGGAACTGCGACGGGCACTGCTCGACCAGGATGTTGGCGATGCCGCTGTCGATGATGTCGTGCGGCGATTGGGTGATGAACACCACAGCGCCGTTCCGGCTGCGGATCGTGCGCTGCTGCTGCTCGATGATGCCGCGGAAGGTCGGGTCGATCAGCGCCCGCCAGCCCTCGTCGCACGGGATCAACAGCGGCGTGCCGTCGAGCAGCAGCGAGATCCGGTGATAGAGATAGGCCAGCGCCGGGCCGCGCGCCCGCGCATTCTCGAGGAGCGCTGTCGTATCGAGCCCGTTCAATTGTCCGAACCGGACGGTGTCGACCGGCGCGTCGATGACCCAGCCGAGCTCGCCGCCCCAGCACCACTTGTCGAGGCGCGCCCCCGCCCCTTCCGGCTCGTCATCGAAGAAAGCGCGCAGCTCGCTGAGCCCACGGTCTTCGGGGGGCAGCTCCATGATCGTTGCGAGGCCGAGGGCGAGGCGCCTGCCCTCTTCCTCCGTCATCCTACCGCCGATGCAGCCGCGGACGAGGTCGGTCAGGAACTCGATGTTGCGAGGCGCTGCGTCGAGCGCCTTAAATGGGGCGAAGTGCGGCTCGCCAGCCCCAAGCACCGCGTAGTCGCCGCCCATGCGATGGATCATGAGCTCCCAGCCGCGCTTGTGGTCGAGCGCCACGATACGGGCGCGCCCGGCTGTCATCGCGATCAGGAACGCCACCAGGGTGGTCTTGCCCGATCCTGTGGCGCCGGTGACCAGCGTGTTGCCGACGTCGCCGACCTGCCAGTGGAAGCGATAGGGGGTGCCGGCCAAGGTGCGGAAGATCGCAATCGGCGGACCCGGCCAGTGCCCGTGCTCCTGGCCCGCCGGCCAGTTGTAGAGCGGCGCGAACGCAACGAAGTTCGACGACTTGACGAACCCCGGCCGCGGCCGCCAGAACCCGCCGCCGGGCAGCATCGACAGGTAGGCCGCCTGCAGGGCATGGGTCATCCGGGTCGCCACCAGCCCGCACGCCGCGAGATCGCGCCAGGCGGCGTTGCCGACCTCAGCGATCGCGCGCGGGCTGTCGGCAAAGGCGATCAGCACCAGGCTGTGGTCGCCCAAGACCCACTTGCGCGACATCAGCTCGTCGGCCGCCTCGGTCAGCGCCTCGGATTGGCTGAGCGCCTTGTCGCCTGCCGCCAGCATCTTGTTCTGCTTGCGTCCAACGGCCCCCATCCCGGCGGCGTTGGACAGGAAGCGGTAGGACTGCATCAAGGTGCAGCGGTACGGCGCGACCGCCAGCCCGTGGAACATCCCGGGCCAGGTGGTCGCCGGGTATTCTTTGAAGGCGTACATCGCGGCATAGGCCGGATCGCCGGCGCCATGGATCTCAATATGCTTGCGGCGGAACCGCAGCGCCTCGGAGAACATTGCATGACCCATGCGCCCGGTCGTGGCGCCGATCTGACGCCAGATTCCGGTCATGGCAAAGACGATCGCCTCGGCGATCTCGTCGAAGATCACCCGCCCGCGCTGGACGTAGCTGAGGCGGCGCAGACCGAACGCGCCGAGCTGCGTCTGCAGCAGATCGCAAATCTCGCTGAGCCGGTTCGTTCGCTCGTTGATCCCGGCCCGCGGGTCGGCGCCCGCATCCGCGAGGAACCGCACGAGGCTCTGCGCCGCGACGTTTGGCGGGTGAAGCTGGACCGCCAGAAACAGCCGGTTCGAGTACATCAGTCCGCGGAGCAGGCTATCGCGATAGGCCGCGTCCAACTCGCGCGCGAACGGAGCCTGGTGCAGCCCCGCCTGATAGCCTGAAGGGTCGGCCTCGCCGCGGCACTGGTAGACCGTCAGCTCGACATCATCGGCGGCGATGTTTTTGAGCGCGTTGTGCAACCGGTCGAACCACGCGGCAATGTCGGTGTCGTCGGCGGTGTCGGGGAACACCCCATCCACTGAGAACATCGCCAGGACGCCATTGCCCCTGGTCAGCACGACATCGTCGGCGATGTGATCCTCGAGCGGGATCCTGTCGCCGAGCAGGGCCTCGGAGCGCTTAGCCACTTGAGGCTGTCTCGCTGCCCGAACGCGCCGGCTGGGTCGGCAGGCTTTCCAGCCTGCCGCTCCCGGTGCACGCCGTCAGCGCCCATAGCCGCACCGTGCGGAACCAGTAGTAATCCCAGGACGTCAGCCGCCGCAGCCCGATGTGGATCGGGATCGCCGCCGACCAGAACAGCACCGGCG
>JBAUYV010000328.1:0-2762 GCA_049584975.1 Xanthobacteraceae bacterium
GGAACGGTGGCTCGCGCCGCGCGCGCCAGCCCAGCCGCGATCGCCACGCCGCCAAGCAGGCAGTGCTCGCGATGATAGCCAGGCAGCACGACCTGAAACATCGCGTCACGGCGGCGCGTCAGGCGCGAGAACGTGGCGAGGATGCCGGGCCCGTAATCCTCATGGAGGCCGTGATACTCGCTGACGGGGCCTTCCTTGACTGGCTCGCCGGCGTCGAGCGTGCCTTCAAGCACGCATTCGCAATGCGCTGGCACCAGCAGATCGGAATCGAGGCACCGAACGGCTTCGAGCGGCTCGCCCATGAGCGCACCGGCGACTTTCAGTTCGTCTTCTCCCAAGCCGAGATAGAGACACGCCGCCACCAGCACGGCCGCGTGATTACCGATTGTGACCGCAATATTGAGCCTCTCGCCGCGCGCCTGCGCCGCGCGCGCCATCACCGCCAGATGATGATTGGGTGCGATGCCGATGAACGCGCGGTTGCCGCCAAGCGGCATCAGGCGCGCGATCGAAAGGTTGATTGCAGCGCTCACACGATCCTTGGCGACAATGCATCCGGCGGTGATGTAGGGGCCGCTCTCATGCTCGAAGAAATGGGGGATCGGCAGTTCGTCCGTGAGCACCGGGTTTGCGATTGCCAGTTCCTGGCATGGCGCTGATGGAACCACGCGGTGCTGGAGCGGCGATTCTATCGCTGTGACGATCGCTGCCTGCAATGTGCCCGGCGTCACTTGCAGCGCATCGGCGAAACGGCTGAGGGAATTGAGCAGGTTGCCGATCACCGGCATGGAATGGCCGGCCACGCGGTCGAATTGCAGCGTCGGTCCGTCATCGGCTTCGACGAGGCAGGCGGCGATTTCGAACTCGCGGTTGATGGGTTGGGGGATGCGCCTGAGCGCGCCGCTGCGATCGAGCGCGTCGATAAAGGCGCGCATGGACTGCCGGGAAACGGGAGCCGGCTGACTCTCATTCGCTGTCGCATGTAGGCCGGAAGAGCCGCGCATCGGGGCTCCTTGAAAGCGGTTTCGGTGCCGGATCAGGCGTTCCCGCAACGTCCATCCGGTCCCGATCCTATCGTCGGGATCGGCTCGCTGCACGCGCATCCGACGTGAATGCGGGTATAGGAAAAACCGAACGGGGGCTGACTCGCGCCGGTTTTGTCCCTTATGCTGACCGAGGTGCGGAGCCGCCGCGATGATCGAGCTGCGCAGCCTGGCTTATTTCGTCGTTGCCTGTCGATGCGACACCCTCGCACGCGCGGCAAGTGAGCTTGGCATCGCTACGTCGACGTTGAGCGCCGCACTCAAATCGCTCGAAGCGGACCTTGGGCTCAGTCTGTTCGGCCGAATCAACTCTGGTCTTTATCCGACCGCGGGCGCACGCTGGCTGATGCGGGTGGCGGAGCCCGCGCTGGCCGGCGAGGCTTTCGCGCGGCGCTTCATTGCTCTGCCGCGGCGGCGCGACCCACGTCTGCTCACCGCAGAAATTGGACTGACCTTCACGATCGGCGGCGTCAGCGCGGCAATACAAAGCGCCATCGACGCAATGGCCGCGCGGAGGCCGCAAGTGCTCGTTGATCCGGTCTGGAGCGACAGCCGGGATACGCGCATCGAGGGCCTCGCTGCCCTATGGCCTAACGTCCCGCAAGGAAAGCTCACGCTCACTCTCGCCGATGAGAGCAAACAGAGGAGGGACCGCGCCACCACCGTCCTGATGGATCGCTGGGTGCTGGCCTGCCGCTTGCCGGCTGATACGCGCAGGCCGCCGAGCGCCGCGGATCTTGCCGCCGGGAGCATCGTGATTCCGGCACTCGCGCCGGCGCTCGTCGAGCAGGCCGAGCGTTACCTCGATCGGCTCAAGGTCGGCGGTGTGCGGCTGGTCAACGATCATCCCGGCGAAGTGCCCCGGCTCATAGACGAATATCCCGATGCCGCATTATTCCTGCCAGGGAGTCTGCTGTCCGCGCGGCTTGGGCTGCAACGGGTATGGACGGTGCCTCCCAACCCGCCGCTCAATTCGAGGATCGTCGCGCGCGCATCAGCGGCGGATGAGTTGGCGTGCGAGTTCATCGGGCACCTCAAACGTGCGCTGTCTAACCGGCGGCGGCCGCAGACCTCTCGGCCTTTGATCAGCCTACGCCAGATCCACTACTTCAATCTTGTCCAACGCGTCCGCCGCGTCTCCGCGGCTGCGCTCGGCGCGAATATCACACAGCCTGCCTTGAGCGAGCAGCTCGCTAGGCTCGAGTCCATTCTCGGCACGCGGCTTTTCATCCGTCACGATGACGGGCTGACGCCGACGGCCGCCGGTGATCGCTTCAGCTCCGTGGCAAAGACGATTGAAGCGAGCTTTCGGCGTCTCTCGGCCGGCGCGTCGGCGGCCGCGGCACCGCCGTCGCGGCGAATCGCTATCGGCATTCTGCCGTCGGTCAGTCAACATGGCCTCCTGGTCAATCGCGTCGCCGACGCCGTGTTGCAGGTGCAGGAGCGCCATCCGGCGCTCAAGCTCGTGGTGCAGGAAGGACCCAACGACACGCTGCAGGATTGGGTCATGCGCGGTTTGGTTGGTCTTGCCATCGTCGAGACAAGCCTGCCGAATATGCCGCGGCTGCCGCTCGGATCTTCTGAGGGGCTCGCCGTCGTTGTCCATCAAAAGTACGACCCGCTGCCCCAGGGACCGGTGCGTTTCGCGGATTTGGCGCGCTTGCCGCTCGCGCTGCCGACCCATCGCTTCGGTCTACGGCAATTGCTCGAAACGGCGGC
>JBAUYV010000329.1:0-2486 GCA_049584975.1 Xanthobacteraceae bacterium
GTGCCCTCCGGGGCGGGCCGCGGCCCGCTCTACAACGCGCGGCTCGGCGTGCGCGACTCCATCGCCTCGTTGCGCGACGGCATCACCAAATCATGGCTCGGGCCGGTGCAGACCGACCTCGATCAACTAAGCAAGAATGTTGCCGTTCCCGACGGCGGCACATTCGAGGAGCGGCAGGCGCGCTTCGAGGCCAGGGCGGCCGACATCCGCGCCACCGCCATCAGCATCGCGGCGCGCAGCAACGAACTGGGCATGGCGACCGCCGGAGATATGCGCGCCCTCGCGGCCGCGGTCTCGATCCAGCCGAACCAGCCAGGCTTTTCCTGCTACGACCCGACGCTAGCGCAACGGCTGCGCCAAGCGGCAGAGCAAGCAGCGCAGCAGGCGGACCCGCAATTGCGCCCGGCCAATTTCAGCGAAGGCCCCGCCGGTGTCGCCAACGCGGTGAAGACGTTATGGACCAACGTGGGCGCTTACGCGTCGAGTCTGTCACGCTTCGTCGCCTCCAGAGGCAAGGACCGTTTTTCGCGCACGGAAAGCGGCCAGCCGATCACTGGCCGCGATGTCATTGCGCTGCTGGCGACGATCGGGGTCGACCTTGGCATCTTGGCGATGGCGTTGCTCAATCCGCCGGCGATTGCACCGGAGCGGCGCGATGCGCTTGTCGGCAACGACGCGCTCCTGCACGTGCCAAGCGAGGCGGTAATCCAACATCTCACCCGCGCGATCCGCACGGCTATCGCGCGCGCCGGCAACGATGTCGACTTCGAGTGGGTGCGACGTCATTTCATTCACCATAACGGTGCATCCTATTTCGTGATCCCGAACCTCTACAACACCGGACAAGACAAGAACGAGGAGCTGCGCGCGCTGGCGATGAACCAGCTCGCCGGCGTTTTCGCCGATCTGAAATTGGTGCGCGCGCTCACACCGAAGGAATACAAACGGCTGGGGAAGGAAGAGAATCTCGTAAGCTATAGCAACGTGGCGCCGTTCCGCCAGAAATGGAACGAGGAGCACCCCGAGACGCCCGCACCCGACGACAAGACCCAAGGTGCACGCGACAAGGTCGACAAGATCAAACCCATTCGCAACCACGGCGTACTCTCCAAGGCCCAGCGCGCGCTCGAAATCGCCGGATGGAGCGCGCAGGCACAGGGAGACACCGAAATCTCCCGGCTCATCGACACCGGCGGCCTCACGCCGTTGCTGATGGTCCTGAACGACGATGCGAAGGCAAATGGCGCCGGGCGCTCGTCGGAAGGGGTGCCCACCAATGGCTCCATGCCGAACGGCATACGCCTGCCGGCGGCCATGAGGCCAGCTCAAGAGCCGCGCAACACTTGATGGCAATCGGCGCGCTATCTTTTTGACGAGCGTAAACGAGGCGAGCTTGGGTCCGTGATTAGGGTCAACGCCTGGCCTATCTTGTCTGTGCTCGCTCGAAGCCCCGTCAGCCACCACGATTCGAGGTACATCAGGGGTAGCGACAGCATCAGCGTCGCGGCGGCAGATCCGGCCGCCGCGATGAGACCTGCGAGCACGCCGCCGAGAACCGGCAACAGCCAAATGTAGAGGGCTGTTCCAGCCGAGCATATGACTGGAACTTGCAGCAGGTACGTCGGGAAAGACAGACGGCCGAGCAGCGCGCCCACAGGGCCGCCCAGCCAGCGCTTTGGACCCGGCAGCGCGAGCACCAGCAGCAAAACCGCCGCAGATGCAGTCCCGTGAAGCAAGACTCTCGTGCCGAGCGGCATTGCCCGGTACAACGGCATCAATGGCGCATAAAGGCCAAGCGGATGCTGCGTGGGCAACAAGGCCTCGTGATATCCAAACAGCACGATGATCAGGCACGAGGCGGCGAGCCAAAATAGTTTTGATCGTCGAGAAGCCCAGTTGGCGAAATTATCCCATTGCGCCGAGCTGTAAAACGCTGCGAGCGTTACGCCGAGGATAAAACACAAGAAATAGGGGCTGCTCCCCGTGACCAAAATGGCCGCTGCCGCGATGAGCAGAGCGAACAGCGAAAGCGGACCAAACAAAATCATCATCCCTGCCAGAAACAACGCCATGAAGCTGCCGAAGAACTCAAAGTACATGGTCCAGAGGTTTGAGTTAAAGTAAGAAGAGCCGAACAGAAATGTGGTAACGGCGCCTTCGTTCGCCGCAGCTAGCACTGTCGACCATTGATCAGCCGGTTGGTTGAACTACGTTCTCAGCCAAGGTGAGTCGATCAGGCTGGCAGCCGGCTGGTTGGTGTAGAGTGCCCAACCCGCTAAGAAACCAGACGCCAGATTCACAATGAGCACGGGACCGAGAAGCCGCGGCCAGCGCCTGACGGCTCCCACGAACAGCGGCACCCCGTGAACGTCAAGCTCGACTTCGGCGCCACGCCCTCGCTCTGCCCGGCCTTTGCGCTACGCCTCGTGCGCGGCGTCAAGAATGGTCCATCGCCCGAATGGCTGCAGCGGCGGCTTACGGCGATC